>CALGVO010000095.1 GCA_937930135.1 uncultured Synechococcus sp.
CCCGTAAGGTGAAGAATTGCCGCGCAACCCATGGTTCAGCAGCGCAGGAGGCCCACCGTGGCCTTTGCCCATCTGGGCTGCGAAAAGAACCGGGTGGACACCGAGCACATGCTCGGGCTGCTCGAGCAGGCCGGCTACGGCGTCAGCAGCGATGAGCAGGACGCCTCCGTGGTGGTGGTGAACACCTGCAGCTTCATCCAGGACGCCCGCGAGGAATCGGTGCGCACCCTGGTGGGCCTCGCCGAGCAGGGCAAGGAACTGATCATTGCCGGCTGCCTCGCCCAGCATTTCCAGGAGGAACTGCTGGAGTCACTGCCGGAAGCCAAGGCGATCGTGGGCACCGGCGATTACCAGCACATCGTGGACGTGCTGCAGCGGGTCGAGGCCGGCGAGCGCGTCAATCAGGTCAGCCCGGTGCCCACCTTTGTGGCCAATGAACATCTGCCGCGACATCGCACCAGCGGCGAAGCGGTGGCCTACCTCAAGGTGGCGGAGGGTTGCGACTACCGCTGCGCCTTCTGCATCATTCCCCACCTGCGCGGCAATCAACGCTCCAGACCGATCGAATCGATCGTGGCGGAAGCTCACCAGCTGGCGGCCCAGGGGGTGAAGGAGCTGATCCTGATCAGCCAGATCACCACCAACTACGGCCTCGATCTCTACGGCAAGCCGCGCCTGGCCGACCTCCTGCACGCCCTCGGCGAGGTGGAGATCCCCTGGATTCGCGTCCATTACGCCTATCCCACCGGCCTCACGCCGGAGGTGCTGGCCGCCTACCGCGACGTGAGCAATGTGCTGCCCTATCTCGACCTTCCCCTGCAACACAGCCACCCCGATGTGCTGCGAGCAATGAATCGTCCCTGGCAGGCGGATGTGAACGAACGGCTTCTCGATCAGATCCGCGACCAACTCCCCGATGCCGTGCTGCGGACCACGCTGATCGTGGGATTTCCCGGTGAAACGGAGGCCCACTTTGAACACCTCGCCACGTTCCTCGAACGTCAACGCTTTGACCATGTGGGCGTGTTCACCTTCTCCCCAGAGGACGGCACTGCGGCGGCGACACTGCCGGACCGGGTCGAGGCCGAGGTGGCGGTCGCCCGGAAGGATCGCCTGATGATGCTGCAGCAACCGATCTCCGCCGCCAGAAACAACGCCTGGGTGGGACGGACCGTGGACGTGCTGATTGAGCAGCACAACCCATCCAGCGGCGCGATGATCGGCCGCTGCGCCCGCTTTGCCCCCGAGGTGGACGGTGAGGTGCTGGTGCAACCCGGCGCCAACAATCTGCAGGCGGGCCCTGGAACGATGGTGCCGGTGCAGATCACCGGCGGCGATGTCTACGACCTCAGCGGCCATCTGGTGGGCGCCACCGCGATGGTGGCGGCAGCACGCACCAGCCTGTGAGCGGTTTGAGGCGCTGGCATCCTCAGCAACGCAACATCTTTCTGCTCGCGTCGGGACTGAGCACCGCGGGGTCGTTCGCCGGACTCACCGCCAAGGGGTGGATCCTCATGGATGGCACGGCCAACCCCATGCTGCTGGCCCTCCACTTCGCAGCCCTCTCCTTGCCCACCCTGCTGGTGAGCGGTCCGGCCGGTGTGCGCACCGACCGGATTGGCTGCGAAACCGTGCTGATTCAGGCCCAGTGGGCCCTGCTCGGAGCCGGCCTGCTGGGGGCTCTCTCCATTCCCCTACTCGATGGCGCCGCCCAAGTGGCGGTGCTGCTGGCCAGCACGCTGCTGGTGGGGATCGCCAGCGCCTACGAACTCACCGCTCGAAACAAGTACTGCGCCCTGCTGGTGGATGAGCCCTCCCAGTTGGCGCCCTACCTGACGAGCTTTTCCGTGATCTTCAACGTGGGCAAGCTGGTGGGCCCCCCTCTGGGGGGTTGGCTGGTGGCCCTGACGGGACCCGCCACAGCCCTCAGCCTCGATGCCCTCACCTATCTCTTGCCGATTGCCAGTGTGATCTGGCTGCTACAACCGAATCGCGACCAGGAGCAGCGCAGCGTCGACCGCGCCCGATCCTCCCTGCTGCATGCCTGGCGTGATTGCGGCATCACCCTGCGCCATGTGCTGCGCTTCACAGCCCTGATCTGTCTGGTGGGCTTCTTCCACCCCGGCCTTGCCCCCTTGATCGCCACCGACACCATCGGCCCTGACCCCCGTGACCTGGGGCTTTTCACGAGCGTGCTTGCCGCTGGCAGCATCCTTGGGGGGGTGGTGTTGCAACGCAACAGTCATCATTTCTGCCATCGCCCTTGCCTCACCCTGGGCTGCTTCGCCCTGATCACGGCCATTGCCCAGCTGGGCATGGCCCAGGAAGCGTCGCAACGCACGGCATTGTTCATGGCCTTCCTGATCGGTGGCGGCACGGCTGGACTGCTCAGCAGCGCCAATCTGATCACCCAGGTGGGCTCACCTCAGGTGATGCGAGGGCGCATGGCTGGATTGAGCCAGATCGCCTTCCTTGGCGGTGGCGGCCTGAGTGGCATCATCGCGGCCAGCCTGACCCAGACCATCGGCCTCCGGAGCACTTTTGCTCTCACCGGAGCCATTGGCCTGGTGTTGGCGGGAATAGAAATTGCCCGGCGCGGTCAGGTCGTGCTGGAGGAAACCGATGCATTCAGATCAGCTTGATGCCCCGCAGGACACCGCTGATGGTGGCTGCGGCAACCAGACCGGCACCAACCAGACCCAGATAGATGACGACGCCCACGAATGTGATTGCAAGACTCGTCTATTAGACCAGACACAAAGCCACCGTTGCTGACAAACCCCCTAAGGTTGTGGCCAATCGCCGTCGCAAGGGCGACGGAACACGCGCCAGGGATCGGCGGTCACGTTCCGCTCAGTCCACTCCACTCCACTTCAGTTCCGTCACGCCCGCCACTGCCACGACGCTCCCCATGCGCACGCTGTTCGTTTACCCCCGGTTCCCGAAGACCTTCTGGAGCTACGAGAAAATCCTCGAACTGGTGAACAGAAAGGTCCTCCTGCCGCCCCTGGGCCTGGTGACCGTGGCAGCCCTGCTGCCCCAGGAGTGGGAGATGAGGCTTGTCGACCGCAATGTGCGGGAAGTCACCGAGGAGGAGTGGTCGTGGGCCGAGCTGGTGGTGATCTCCGGGATGATCGTCCAGAAGGACGACATGCAGCGCCAGATCACCGAAGCGAAGCGACGCGGATTGCCGGTGGCTGTAGGCGGTCCCTACGCCAGCTCTACTCCCGATGCCCCCGAGATTGCCGACGCTGATTTCAAGGTGCTGGATGAGGGTGAAATCACCCTGCCGATGTTCGTGGAGGCGATTCAGCGGGGTGATCGCAGTGGCCGCTTCAGTGCCGAAGGCGACAAGCCGGATGTGACTGCCACGCCCATCCCCCGCTTCGACCTGCTCGAGCTGGACGCCTATGACTCCATGAGCGTGCAGTTCTCACGCGGCTGCCCGTTCAACTGCGAGTTCTGCGACATCATCGTGCTCTATGGCCGTAAGCCACGCACCAAAACCCCCGAACAGCTGATCGCTGAACTGCAGAGTCTTTACGACCTGGGGTGGCGCCGCTCGATCTTCCTGGTCGACGACAACTTCATTGGCAACAAGCGCAACGCCAAGTTGCTCTTGCCCCAGATCAAAGCCTGGCAGGAGGAGCGGGGCTATCCCTTCAGTTTCGCGACCGAAGCCTCAGTGGATCTCGCCGACGATGAGGAGATGATGCGGATGATGCACGAAGCACGCTTTGAAAGCGTGTTTCTGGGCATCGAAACCCCTGATGAATCGAGCCTGGAAACAGCTCGCAAGGTGCAGAACACACGCAATCCTCTGGATGCAGCGGTCGACCGCATCACGGCCAACGGCATCCGGGTGATGGCAGGGTTCATCATCGGTTTCGACGGTGAAAAGTCAGGTGCAGGGCGTCGCATCGTGGAGTTCGTGACCCGCACCGGCATTCCGGCGGCGATGATGGGAATGTTGCAGGCCCTGCCCAACACCGCCCTCTGGCATCGCTTGGAGAAGGAGGGGCGCCTGATTCAGGACAAGGCGGCCGCCAAGGGGGTCAACCAGACCAACCTGCTCAATTTCAAACCCACGCGGCCGATCCGAGACATCGCCAACGAGTATGTGGAGGCGTTCTGCGCACTCTATGAGCCGAACACCTACATGGACCGCGTCTATTCCTATTACCTCAAGATGGGAGCGCCGCGCTGGAAAGGAACCGCCAAACTTCCCACCTGGACCGATCTGCGCGCCCTCTCGATTGTGATCTGGCGACAGGGCATCAAACGCAGCACCCGTTGGCGCTTCTGGCGCTACATGTTTGGCATGGCCCGCCAGAATCCAGCCCTGCTGGAGCAGTTTCTCGTGGTGCTCGCCCACAACGAACACTTCCTCGAGTATCGCTCGATCGTGCAGCGAGAAATTCGCGAACAATTGGAGTCTCTGCCTCCAGAAGAACCGAGCAGCTCCAGGGAACTGCAGACGGCCTGAATCAATCCTGGATGTAGGGCAAGCCCTGCAGCATGGCTTGCTCCGCTTTCTGCAGCTCACGCCCGAGATAGAGGGCGTGATCGAGTTTTGAAATCGGCAACGGCCCCTCCCCCTCCGTGAGCTGAATGCCCAGTGCTTTGGCGGTTCTGGCCCGATAGATCCGGGCGGCCAGGCGCGGGCCGCCGCCACGGCAAGCCAACACTTCCCCGGTCTCTGGATCGGTGGCGCGACCCTTCGCGTCGACATCGTTGCGGTAATGCTCCACAACGAGCTCAGCGGCGGCAGCGTCGACACGGATCAGGAAATATCCGGCGGGATCCAGGGCAATGAAGCGTTGGGAGAGCTGGTCATCCAGGGCCTGAAGCGCCTGGGCCGCCGTTGCCGCTGAGGTCACCAACGAAGGGGAACTGCTGTCTGCCATGCCGTCACCCTACAAATCAGCAGCCGAAAGTCCCAGCGCCGGCGCCTCGGCGCGGAACGGCAACTCCGCATTGATGGCCTCGATCTCCTCCTGCAGCAATCCATTCGCCCGCGGCAGCCAGGCACGGATCAGACCATCCATTCGATCGTCATACCAGCGATGCAGGCTCGCCAGCGGCCTGGCCACAAAGCCCCGACGCCGCTTGTGGCTGCCGCCGGCACCGGGATCAAACCGTTGCAGCCCCCGTTCCAGAGCCCAGGCGATCGGCGCGTAGTAACAGACCTCGAAGTGCAGGCAATCGATTTCTTCCCGCGTGCCCCAGTAACGCCCCCACAACTGCTGCTGATCCTGAATGCAAAGCGACATCGCCACGGGATCGTGAGGGTCGCCGCGATGGGCACTGAACAGCACCACGTGCACGCTCAGCTCCGGATCGACGAGTGCATCGAAGAAGGAAGCCTCGAGATATTTGCTGCCCCATGGACCCCAGCGGGCACAGTGCTGGGCATAGAAGCCATGCATGGCCTCAAGCAGTGCAGGGGTCAGCGCCGCACCCGTGAGGGGCGTCACGCTGATCCCCGCCTTTCGCACCGCCTGGCGCTCCCGTTTGATGTTGCGCCGCTGGTTGGCATTGAAGCCGGCCAGATAGTCGGCGAACTGCTCCTGCCCCTGGGCAGACCAGAGACTCTGCTGATTGAGCCAGCAGGCACAGCCGGCCGCCTCGGCCAGGGGTTGCCATGCCGGATCCACGTAAAGGAAGTTGCAGCTGAGGATGCCGTTGCGAGCAGCGAAGTCATCGATCAGGCGCAGCATCAGAGCCGTCAGCGCACCGGCGTCTTCGCCTGGCGCCACATGGAAGCGATACCCCTGCACCGGGCTAACCGGACTCATGCCCACGAGCTTGGGGTAGTAGCGCAGGCCCAGGTCGGCGGCGAGGCGGGCAAAGGCCTGGTCAAACACGAACTCGCCATAGCTATGCCCCTTGAGGTAAAGGGGTGCCACGGCCACCAGGGTGTCGTCGTCGCGGCGCAGGGCGAGATGAAGCGGTTGCCAGCCCTGGTCCGCCGCGATGCTTCCGGAGGCCTCCAGGGCCGTGAGCCACCGCCAACGGTAGAAGGGAATGGCGTCCGCTCCGACCAGCCGCTCCCAGTCGTCTTCGGGAATCTCCTGCAAAGACCGGTGCCATCGGGCCGACAGAGAGGCCATCGCCGCCTGGAGCAAAGGGGCGGCGTGACCCTAACCACAACCCTGGAGCAAAGCGACAGCGCAGCGAGCAGAATTAAGATCCTGCCGCCGTCCGCCGTGATCGCTCGATCCTCCCCCTGGCGCTGGGTCCTGGCGACCGGCTTGAGCCTGGCTGGCGCTCAGCTCGCCTTGGCTCCGGCCAGGGCAGGGCTGCTCGCACCGATCCTGCAGATGATGCGACCGCGGATCGAATCACGCCTGGCCGAGGAATGCCGGAAACTGGTGAGCCAACAGGCGGGGGAGAGTCTGGAACCGGAGCTGAACCGATTGGTGGAGCAGCCCTGCCGTTCGCTGGCCCGACCGGTGAGTGCCTGCTTGATTCGGGAAACCAGCCGCACGGGACGGGAGCTGGGCGTGATCAGTGAACTGGTGGCCGGGAGAGTGGGCGACGATGCGGAAGTGGTGATCAAACGCTGCATCGCCTCGATGCTGGGGTTGTCGGAATCAAGCCTGCAGGAGCTGCCGCTTCAGACCCTGGTGGAACGCTGGCGTCGATAACGCAGCATCAGCTCATCGCCCTCCAGACGCTCGACCGCCTCCAACCCCCAGGCGGCGGATGAGCCGAGATCGGCCGGCAGCCCAAGGGTGTCCGCCGGCAGCCAACAGTGCTGTCCCCCCAGCAGCCGAGGGGTGAGGGTCAACTGCAGCCCATCCACCGCATCGTCCTGCAGCAATCCGGCACAGAGCCGCGCCCCGCCCAGCAACAGCAGACGGGACAAGCCCCGCTGAGCCAGGGTCTGCAGCGTGCCAGGCCAGCATTCAGCCAACGGCAACCGCCCATCGAAACCGCTGGGGATCGCCCCGTCCTTGGCGGGCGACAGCAACCAGCGCCGGATCGGCTGGCCAAAAAAAGGCCAGTGTTGGGGAAAGGCATCGGCTCGCGACACCACCAGGGCGGCAGGCTGGGCGGGCCGGCCCTGCTGCAACCGCTGCTCGCGCAGCTGCGGATTGCGGATCAGGCAGGTGGAGTGATGCGCTCGGAGGGTTCCGCCGCCGATCAGGGCCCCATCCGCCCAGGCCAGGGCCTCTTCGAGAACCCGGCGATCACCGGCTCCACCCAGTTGGGCGGCACCGCCCACCGGCGGTGCGAGTCGTCCATCCAGACTGATGGCCAGCACCAGGCGCACCTGGGGCAAGGGACCAGAAGAGAGTCCAGCCAAGGACGAGGCGTTCAGGAGGCAATGGCCGCCTCAAGGCCAACGGGTGCCATGTTGAGCTGCGGCGCCTCAGCAAACACTTCCGCCGCATTGTTCGGGCTTTCCTGCAACCGCACCTTGTGCAGATGGGCGCCGATCGCCTGAACCGGCGACGCGAGCCGGTCGGCGATGTGCAGGGCGATGTTCTCCGCTGTGGGAACACAGGTGGAGAAATGGGGCACATCCTTGTTGAGAAAGGTATGGTCGAAAGGCTCGACCACCAGGTCGTCGAGCAGGCTCTGAAGCGCTGCCAGATCGCAGACCATGCCCGTGCGGGGATCGATGCTGCCCCGCACGGTCACCTCCACCAGATAGTTGTGACCATGCCCATGGGGGCGAGCGCATTTGCCGTAGATCCGCTCGTTCTCCTCCTG
>CALGVO010000096.1 GCA_937930135.1 uncultured Synechococcus sp.
GAGATGGAGGCGATTCCGGCCTGATGACCAAGGTTGCTCTTCTTGGGGCTGGCCTTCTCGGCTCCGCCATCGGCCACCGCCTGTTGACGGTTGGCTGTTCGCTGCGGGTTTGGAACAGGGATCCAGCCCGCTGTGAACCGCTGATGTCCGCCGGTGCCCAGGTGGTCGACGATCCGGCCGAGGCGGCCCAGGGATGCGCCACGGTGATCAGCGTGCTCCGCGATGGCCCCGTCACGGCCGAGGTGGTGGCTCGGATCGGCCCCCTGAGCGGTGCCTGTGTGATGCCGATGGGCACGATGGGCATCAGCGAAAGTGTGGCTCTGGCAGCCCAGGCGCAGAGGCAGGGAGGCTGCTATCTGGAGGCACCGGTGCTCGGCAGCCGCCCGGAGGCGCTCAAGGGTCGTTTGCTCGTGATGGCGGGTGGTGATGAGGCGGTCTTCGCCCGTCAACTTCCCTTGCTGCGTGGTCTGGCGAGCGAGCCGCGCCTGATGGGTGCGGTGGGCACCGGGGCAGCGGCCAAACTGGCGCTCAACCAGCTGATCGCCAGCCTCACCCATGGCTATTCGCTGGCCCTGCGCCTGGTGCAGGCCTCTGGACTGGAGGTGGAGCGGTTCATGCAGGTGCTGCGCCCCTCCGCCCTCTACGCCCCCACGGTCGACAAGAAGCTGACGCGGATGCTCGAGCATCACTACGCCGACCCCAACTTCAGCACCAGCCTCCTGCGCAAGGACCTCAACCTGTTCCTCCGCGAGGCCTCTCAGGCCGGGGTGAATGCCGAGGCCCTGGAGGGCCTGGCCGATTTGTTGGCACAGGCCGAAGGCACCGACCTGGATGCCGCCGATTATTCCGCCCTGCATGAGCTCACCGCCGCAGAACGGACCTCCATAAGCTGAAGGGGTTCGCGGCTGGCTGATGGCGTTGCATGATTCCGAGCGGCTGCGCGCGCTCTTCACCAAGCCCTACGGCCAGCCGGCGCCCACGGAGGCCCAGTGGCGTGAGCTTTACGACGAGAACGTGCATTTTCAGGATCCCACCCAGGAGCGGCAGGGCATCGCCGCCTACATCGCCGCCCAGGACGGGCTGATGCAGCGCTGCGATGACGTGTTTCTGGCGCCAGGGGCCATCGCGATCGAGGGCGACACCGCCTTTGTGGAGTGGGAGATGGGTCTGAAGATCAAGGGCATCGAGTTCCTTTATCCCGGCACGAGCCGCCTGCGCTTCAACGCGGAGGGCAAGGTGTGCGATCACCGCGACTACTTCGATTTCGTGGGGCCCACCTTTGCGCCGGTGCCCGTGGTGGGTGGTTTTGTGCGCTGGCTTTACAAACGCTTTGTGGATTAAGTCCTGTTTCTGAACAAAACCTGAAGCAGTTGCGTTTCTGTGTTGGATCCGACAAACCGGGTCGACGGGTCGGCGCCACTGTGGCAGCAGCAGCTTTTCTTTGAATGGGCGACTACCTCTACACCAACAGCACCCCGAAAATGGTGGTGCTGAAGTGTATCGGTGAAAACCACTTTTATCTCGAAAAGGTGATCCTGCCGTCGGAGACCTACTGGTTCAATGCTCCGCAGGAATCGCGGGTGGAGATCTGGCAGATGGCGATCAATGGCCAACTGCTCAGCGTCCGCGCGGACGTGAGTGACTTCGCCGCCAATGCCAGTGATCCCGAGCTGGCGGCCGACGCGATGGCCTCTCCGTTCCATCAGGCCGTGGCCTGAGCTGGGGTGGGTTCAGCGTCAGCTCGGCAGGGTGAAACCGCTCTGCATGTGTTGCACATCGAGCATCACGTAGGTGAGCCAGAGCAGCACCGCGGCGATGCCAGCGCCAGCGGCCACCTTGGCCAGGTTCCGCAGAACCAGCTCCATCAGGCTCATCTCACGCATGGTTCGGTTCTCCGCTTCAGTCCATCCTGATCGATTTAGGCTGAGGTATGGCTGATTCCGCGAACAGACTTCAGATTGAACGCGACTTCGCCCAGGCCAAGCGGCTTGGGCGCTGGCTCAGCGATGAGGAGGCGCTTTCGGCGGCTGAGACGGAAGCGCGGTTGCGGCAGCGCCAGCAGGAGATCGAGCGCAACCGCGGCAAATTGTGGGCGCTCACTCTGATTTGTCTGATCATCCCTCCCCTATGGCCCCTGGCCCTGGGCCTGAGCCTGTATTTGTTGTTTCCGCTCACCACCCGCCGCTTTGTGGTGGCCGCTGGCCTGGGGCTCACGCTGTTGGTGTTACTGAGTGCGGGAGCCTTGGCCGCTTTCCTGGTGTGGCTGTGGATGCTCTTCGGCTAGTCGCTGTTTGGATCGGCCTGGTCGTTCTGTAGGGATCGGGCCATGGCCCAGGCATTGGTGGAGCCCTGCAGTTGTTGATGCATGATCCAGGTCGTGGCTGCTTTCTGGGTTTGCCAGGCCTTCAGCAGTTGTTTGGCCAGATCCCGCAGTTGGGTGGGATCACTGGTGGCATCCAGGGCTCGGTTGAACTGCTCCACGTGAAACAGCTGTTCGGTGGTGAACTGAATTCCGCTCGTCATGCTCATCAGCCTCCAATGGATGGACGTGAATGTATCGAGTGGACACGTTCAAGCTGTAACAACAGCCACGCCTTGCTCCGATTGTCAGTGTTTCGGGTTGTAACGCTGCTCGCACCTGGCCCGTGCCGCCGTCAGATTCGAAAGGTTTGACGTGTTCCCATGCGCTTGTCCTGGTCCCAGCATCTGCAGGCCGCGCGCACCCTGGAATCCAGCACTATTGCTGATCTTGGGATCAGTATTGCTTTGATGGGCCTGGCCCTGTTGATGCTCTCAGAGGATCTGCTCGC
>CALGVO010000097.1 GCA_937930135.1 uncultured Synechococcus sp.
GCTTTGGCATCGACCGAGCTCATGACAGCTGGTCCGTCTGTGGTGAGAATGACCTATGGCTGGCTCCCCGGCCCTCCGTTTTCGGTCATCCAGAGCTTGTGAGCACCACACGGATCGGCATTGCTCAGGGTCAGGATTGGCCCTGGCGTTGGTATCTCAAGGCCAGTCGGAGCGTCAGCCGGAGGGCGAGCGGCGATCGGATGCCAACGAAGGCACAGGCCTGGAGCCCTGAGGGGATCAGCGCGGTATGAGCGCCTGGATCCATCGCCACATCCTCGATCTCGCCGCCTTCTCGCGGGAGGATTTCGCTGCCGTGCTCGAGTTGGCCCACCGTTTCCGGGCCCTGCCCGTGACCGGTGCCCGCAAGCTGCCCGCACTTCAGGGTCGCATGGTGGCCACGCTCTTTTTCGAGCCCAGCACCCGCACCCGCAGCAGCTTCGAGCTGGCGGCCAGGCGCTTATCGGCCGACGTGGCGAGTTTTTCGCCCGCCAGCAGCTCCCTCAGCAAGGGAGAGTCGCTGCTCGACACCGCGCGCACCTACGTGGCGATGGGGGCCGATGTGTTGGTGGTGCGCCATCAGTGCACCAGTGTTCCCCAGCAGCTGGCGGAGGCCTTGGAGGCGGCCGGAGAGCGCACCGTGGTGCTCAATGGTGGCGATGGACTCCACAGCCATCCCAGCCAGGGACTTCTGGATCTTTACACCCTGGCCCAGGTTTTCGATCCTCTGCACCCTCTGCCCGAGGCCTTGCGGGGCAAGCGGATCCTGATCGTCGGCGACATTCTCCATTCCCGGGTGGCCCGCTCCAATCTCTGGGCTCTGACGGCCTGCGGTGCTGAGGTGGTGCTCTGCGGTCCTCCGAGTCTGGTGCCGCTTCAGTTCGCCGCTTTTGTGGAGGCGCCTCCTCCAGGGCAACCTGGGGATCCGGTGCCGCAGCGGGGCCGGATCAGCGTGATCCATGACCTCGATGCCGCCCTGCCAGGCGTTGATGCCGTGATGACGCTGCGCCTGCAGAAGGAGCGCATGCGCCAGCACCTGCTGACGGATCTCGACCGTTATCACCGCGCCTATGGGCTGAGCCATGCCCGTTTGCAACGCTGCGGCAAGAAGGTGCCTGTGCTCCACCCCGGGCCGGTGAATCGGGGGGTGGAGATGACCGGGGCCCTGCTCGATGATCGGCGTTGCTGCCTGGTGGAGGAGCAGGTGCGGAACGGCGTGCCGATCCGCATGGCCCTGCTTTATTTGATGGCGGCGGTGGAATCTTCAGCGGAATCGGCGCTGGCTTCGCCGGCTTGATCCGCCAGGCCGGACACCTGATTGGAGTAATAGTCGATCGCTGCCTTGAGGGCGGCATCGGGTGAGGCGATCGATGGGCCGCTGCCGCTCTGCATCGGGAAGGGCGCGTCCGGTGCATCCAGGCCCATGTGCTGGCTCGGCATACCGGTGAGAAGCATGGAGGCGCGCTGCTGGGTCACCACAGCCACCAGCCACTTGAACAACAGCGACACTCGGTTCTCGGGATCGGGCATGAAGGCAAGGTGGGCCAGGGCCCAGAGCACCCAGCCGATGCCGCCTGAAAACTTGAAGCCGCGCAGGTCGGCCACGGCCGAGACCCGATCGAGCACGGCCATGCTGCCGAAGTCAAACCAGCTGAAGTTGGGCCGGTCGCTTCCGGCCACGATCGCGGCGATGTCTTTGCCGACGAAACCGCCGGCCTGGGTGGCGGGCCCTGCCATTCCAGGCAGCGGCTTGCCATCCTTGGTGTGCTTGTAGCAGCAGAGATCTCCCACCACCCGGATCTCTGGGTGCCCTTTCACGGAGAAGTCGGGCTCCACCACCACGCGGCCGCCACGATCGAGCTCACAGTCGATTTCCTCCGCCAACTTGCGCCCGAGGTGTGAGGGGCGCACGCCGGCGGTCCAGATCACTGTGGCCGCCTGCAGGCGACGATCACCTTTCGGTGTGCCAACCGTGACTTCGCCGGGACGCATCGTCTGAACGCGTCCCTTGAAGAGCATCTCCACCCCGAGGCCTTCCAGGGTTTTTCGGGCTGCATCAGAGAGCATCTCCGGCATCGCCCGGAGCACCCGATCACCGGGATCCACCAGCACGATCCGCGTGGTGTCGGGGTTCAGTTGCCGAAACTCCCGACGCATGGCGTTGCGCATCAGTTCTGAGACGGCGCCGGCCATTTCGCAGCCGGTAGGACCGCCACCCACGATCACCACGGTCTGCAGAAACTGACGCACCTTGGGATCGGGAGTCTGTTCCGCCTGTTCCAGCGCCATCAGAAGACGGCGACGGATTTCCTCAGCGTGCTCGAGGATCTTCATCGGCGGAGCGAAGGTGCGCCAGTCTTCATGGCCGAAGAAGGTGCTGCCCGAGCCGGTCGCCAGCACCAGGTGGTCGTAGCTGTAGGCCTTGCCGTTGAAGACGATCTGTTTCCCTGCCGGGTGGATCTGGGTGACCTCTCCAAGCAGCACCTGCACATTGCGCTGAGCTCCCACCAACTGGCGAAGGGGCGTGGCGACATCACCGCGGGAGACCAGTCCGGTGGCCACTTGATAGAGCAAGGGCTGGAACAGGTTGAAGTTGCGTTTGTCGATCAGGGTGATGCGCACATCGGCATGGGCCAGAGCCTTGCAGGCGCGGACCCCGGCGAAACCACCACCAACGATCACCACGTGGGGGGCATGGCGCAGCCTCTCCTCAGGGGGCTCCAGCTCCAGGAAGAAATGCTCACCAGCCATGGGGCTTCGCTTCGATGCTCGTTATTTGCAGGCTATGGAGAAGCGCTCGTTTTGTCTGTGCCCTTCAACTGGCCCCGTCAAAGCAGCTTGAAGCCCTCGAGCAGAAGGCCGTAAAGCAGGCCGATCCTGGCCATGTCGAGCATTTGCACACCCAGCAGATCGCGCAGGTTGGGGCGCCAGGAGCGGCGGAGGCGCACCATCACCTCCCAGATCACCACCGTGACCAGGGCAGCGATCGGATCCATCAGGCCATTGGCACCCGTGATGCTGCCAATGGCGTTGCCGAGGAAGAACCCCGTCATCAGCACGATCAGCAGCAGTGAGCTCCGCCGCCAGGGGTTCTGAGCCCATTCACTCAGGCGTGTCGTCCATTCGCCAAGACGGGTTTGCAGTCGTGTGGATTGCAGGCGGGAGGTCATAGTCCTGCACGACGAGCTGACTGTCTAAGAAAAAGCGGCAGGGAATCGTCCCAAGGGTCCCCATCACCCAGCCCGAAGCCCTGCCATGGCCTGTATACACCAAATATAGGGAATGTGCTGTCGTCAAACACTACCGGTAGGATTTCGCGATCGGTCGATCCAATCACGTCGGGCTGGATGATGTGATCTGCATCAAGAAAGCCTTTGCTGAGCGGATTGGCAAGAGGGCTGGCGCAGGATCTCAGTCTGATTCGGCCTTGGCCTTGCGTGAACCTTTGCCTTCCAGCAGTTCGAGCAATGCTTCCATCTGTGCCATCACACCGCGCACCTCTCCAGCTTCCGGCAGCAATCCATCTTCCATGACGCCTTGATGCATCTCGCGCAATTCCTGTCGGATGTAGCGCAGATGACTCACCACCTGTTCCCGTTTGGACTGTGACATCGCTGCGACGACCCTTCAGCTTCCCTTTTACCAAACTGCGGGTCAGGTCCTGCGTCCCGACCGCCCGAGTTGTCCGGCCAGGGCAATCAACCCGAAGGTGAGCAAGGCCGAAGGCCTGGCGATCACGCTGAGGGTTGCCAAACAACCCAGCCCTGTCAGCCAGGTGGATCGGCGCATCAAGATGGGCGAGGGGAAGGTCATGACTGCCCGAAGCGGGCGCGAGCCTCTGTGTAAAAACTGAGATCGATCGGATCCCGCTGCGACTCCCTGGCCATGGCTTCGATGCGTTTCCGCACGGCAGGTCGTACAAAGAAGGGCACTTCTTTGAGGGCCTGTTCGGCTTCGCTGGTCCAGTTCATCCGCGCTGACGGATCCTCAATGGAGAATAGGAGATTCGAACTCCTGACCTCTGCGGTGCGATCGCAGCGCTCTA
>CALGVO010000098.1 GCA_937930135.1 uncultured Synechococcus sp.
GACCATGCCCATGGGGGCGAGCGCATTTGCCGTAGATCCGCTCGTTCTCCTCCTGGCTGAGCTCGGGTCGCGCCAGCCGGTGAGCGGCAGCGAAGTGGGTGCGAAGGGTGAGGTAAGCGTCCATGCCATGTCCGAGGTAGTCGGCCCAGAGGCCTGGTGATTCGTGAAGCCGCAGGGCGACCAGGGGGAGGTGGGCGGAGAGCCGATGCCAGATCACGCGCACCAGGGCTTCGGTGGTGGGCAGACAGCCCTCCGGTCTGGTGACATCAAACTCCGGCCAGGCTTCATTGAGGAAGCGGAAGTCGAGCGCTTCGGTGACCTCCGAACGGATCGCATGCTTCACCTCAGAGAGGTTGAGCACCATGCCATCGGCGTCGAGAGGTCCGGCCATGGACACGATCAACTCGTAGTTGTGGCCGTGTCCGGGCGCGAGGGTGCAGGGCCCGAAGCGGGCGGCATTGTCATCCGCATCCAGCTCCGGCAACCAGTACCGATGGCTGGCGCTGAAGCAGGCGCGACGGGTGATCACACAACCACGCCCCTGGCCATGGGGAGCGGAAGCCATCGCAGAACTGTCAGCCATGGCATCCCTCGACCGACCGGCATCCTAGGGAGTTCGCAGCTTGCGCCGTCCGGACGGCCGCCGCCCCTCGCCATGACTGACCCTTCCCAGCCCCTGCCCCATCCCCTCAAAGCGCGCCTCGGGGGGCGCAATCTCTACCTGGTGGGAATGATGGGCAGCGGCAAAAGCAGCAGTGGTCGCCCCCTGGCCGCGAGCCTGGGCTATGGCTTCGTGGATGCCGACGCGGTCATCGAGCAGGTGGCAGGTCGCTCGATTCCCCAGCTGTTTGAGGAGGAGGGGGAGGAGGGGTTCCGCGGACTGGAATCCCAGGTGCTGCAGGCGATCGGCCAGCGCCACTCACTGGTGGTGGCCACCGGCGGCGGCATCGTGACGCGACCCGAAAACTGGGGCGTGCTGCATCAGGGGCTGGTGGTCTGGCTGGATCCCGACCGAGACCAGCTGTTGCAACGGCTGCGGCGGGATCCGGGCGAACGCCCCCTGCTGCGCAGCGCTGACCCAGCCGCAACGCTCGATGCCCTGTTGCGCGCAAGGCGGCCCCTCTACGCCGAAGCGGATGTGCAGCTGAGCATCGGCGATGACACACCGGATGAGGTGGCCCAGCGCGTCCTCGACGCCATTCCCGCCGTGCTCAATCCCGTTCAGGGAGCTCCAGGCGCACCGCAAACCACTGCAGAGTGAGCCCTGGGGAGATCTCCAGATCACAAGCGGTATCGAGCAGTCTCCGGGCTGCAGCCGTGAGGGAACCGCAGGCCACGAGGTCGTCGGGCAGGGTCTCCAGGGCGGCCAGCTGGCCTTCCAGCCATGTCACGGTGTCGGCAGCGGAGAGAAACCGCTCCGACTGGCCCGGCTCCAGAACCACATAGTGATCGCAGGCACGAATCAGGGGATCAGACATGGTGCGACGACTGCTGCGTCCGATCATCGTGGCTCTGCTGCTGCTGTGCCTCGCCATCCCGGTGCGGGCCGATGGCAGCGCGACGCTGCTGGAGCAACGCCTGCAGGCCTGGCCCGACTGGCAGCTGCCGGCGCCGTTGCCGCGCCCCGATCGCCATGGGGATCTGTTGTATCCGGCCTGGTTTGCCGGCGAGTGGCAGGTCACAAGCCTGGATCTGACGGCGGAAGGGGAGACCGGCGAACCGCTCCGACATCCGGCCCGTTTTCTCATTGATGCGAAGCAGCGGGTCGTGGCCGATCGCGCCTTCAATGCCCTCGCGATCGGCAGAGCGGTGCTGGGCTCGGCCTTGTTGACGGTGGAGCAGCCAGCCGACGATCGCAATCGACAACTGGCCCGGCTGCAGAACGACCAGCTGTTGGAAACCACTGTGATCGGCAGGAGGCAGAGCGATCCGCAGCAGGAGCCGTTCACAACCGACGAACTGGTGCTTCAGATCGTCCATGGCCCGGGAGCTCCCCGGATCAGCCGGGTGGAAACCCTCAGCCGCTACCACCCCTGCCCATCCACGCGCCAGGATTCCGCAGAGGGTGGCGCCGCCCAGCCATCGACGGTGGAGCGCATCTGTGCAGACCAATGGCAGGCGCGCTTCAGCGGCCCGGAGCAGGGCTTGGACGCTGCTCCCCTGGCACACGCGCACTACCGGCTCGCGCTCACACGGCTGCCGGATCAACCTGAAACAGTCGGGTCTCCAAACGATCCCGCCAGGCGAACAGGGGCTGCAACTGGGGGTGATCACTGAGTCCAGGCACGCCCCGACCCGCCAGGCCATCGCCTGCGGACGCGGGAAAGCGCAGCAGCGAGAGCTGGGCAGCCACCGCCAGATCGGCCATGGAGAGCTGATCTCCGACCAACCAGGGCGTGGCCTCCACAGCAGCAGCCAGCCGCTGCAGGCTGGTGAACATGGCGGCACGCTCCCCCTGATCGAGCACCTCGCCAAGCCCCTGCAGCCAACCACCGGGCAATCCGGCCAGCGTGCGCCGCAGCGGTTCCGGCAGATCATCAGGCAGCAGGGCCACCCGCAGCTCCGGATCACTCGCCGCCGCCTGAACAAGGGCAAGGCGGGCGGCATGGGCCAGGGTGGTGTCGGCCCAGTCTTCGATCAGATGCACCTGAGCCGCATCACGCGCCTCCTGAGGAATCAGAGAGGGTTCGGGCTCGACCGACTCGAGGTGACGGGCGATCGCAGAGGAATCAGCGATCACGGTGTCGCCATCCACGAGAATGGGCAGCTGACGCTGGCCCGAGAGGCGAAAGACAGCCAGCTGACCCACGCCCGGGGTGACCTCCACCACGCGATAGCTCAGAGCCTTGGCCTGCAGCACCATGCGCACCTTCAGGCAGAAGGCGGAATGGCGGAACTGATGGAGCTCCAGCATCACCGGACAGCCGAGGGAACGGCAGAGTAGCGGTGATTCTCCAACCCTCGCCGAGGCCATGCGCGAGTTTTTCGTCAATGTGACGCGGTATCCCCGCTACCTGATCGCCTTCAGCCTGGGGGTGATCAATTCCGTTGCCGAGCCCCTGGCCAGGCGGCGCAGCAACCCCGTGACCGCCGTTGCCCTGATGGGTGCTCTTGTGAGCGGCCTGATCAGCGTGGGGCTGGTGCTCCGTGCCATGGTGACTCCATCACCCCTGACCTGACGCACGATGGCACCGGGACGGCGCGTGGAACGGGTGGCGGCACTGATTCGCCGCGAAACCAGCGAACTGCTGATCCATGGCATCCGCGACGAACGGGTGCACCAAGGGATGGTGAGCATCACCGACGTAGAGGTGAGCGGCGATCTGCAGCATTGCAAGATCTTCGTGAGCATCTACGGCGAAGACGCCGACAAGCGGAACGTTCTGGAAGGCCTGAAAGCCGCCAGCGGCTACTTACGCGGTGAGCTGGGCCGCCGGCTGCAGATGCGCCGCGCCCCCGAGGTGGTGTTCCAATTGGATCGCGGCATCGAAAAGGGCACCTCGGTGCTCCACCTGCTCAACCGCCTGGAGGAGGAACGCCAGGAACGGGACGATCAGCCGCAGTCCGATCAGCCAGAGCCCAGCGTGCAGGAGTCTGGCGAACAGTTGTGAGCGAGCCCCTCAACGACGCGGAGCTGCGCCGGCGCATCGCCAGCCTGATCGTGGTACGGGCGAGCGGCCATGCCAGCGACCGGCAACGCCGTTACCCCCGCTGGGAGCTGCCGAATCAGACGTTGCGCCGGCTGCTCGCCGACGGGGTTGGCGGCGTGATTCTCCTGGGGGGGACTGCCACCGAACTGCACCAGCGCTGCCGCACCCTGCAGCGCTGGGCCGATCAACCCCTGCTGCTGTGCGCCGATGTGGAAGAAGGCGTCGGCCAACGGTTTGAAGGGGCGACCTGGCTGGTGCCACCCATGGCGCTCGCCCGCCTGCATCAGCGCGATCCGGCCCGGGCCGTGGCGCTGGCGGAACGCTATGGACGCTGCACGGGACGGCAAGCTCGGCGCTGTGGCCTGAACTGGGTGCTGGGGCCCGTGGCGGATGTGAACAACAATCCCGCCAATCCAGTGATCAATGTGCGGGCCTGGGGAGACACACCCGCCACGGTGATCGCTCTCACCTGCGCCTTTCAGCGCGGGCTCCAGAGCACGGGCGTGCTGAGCTGCGCCAAGCATTTTCCAGGTCATGGCGACACCGCCGTCGACTCCCATCTGCAGCTGCCGCTGCTGCCTCACAACCGGGCGCGACTGGATGCGGTGGAACTGGCCCCATTTCGCAGCTTGATTGCCGCAGGGGTCGACAGCGTCATGACCGCCCATCTCCAGATCCCCGCGCTGGACGCGGAACGGCCGGCCACGCTCTCCAGCGCCACGCTCACCAGCTTGTTGCGAGACGAGCTCAAGTTCAAGGGCCTGGTGGTGACCGATGCGCTGGTGATGGACGCGATCAGCCAACGCTGGGGGGCCGGCGAAGCGGCCCGCCTCGCCTTCGCAGCAGGCGCGGATCTGATCCTGATGCCCAACGATGTCGATGCCGCCATTGCCGCCATTGCCGCCGGCCTGCGCGATGGAACCTTGCCATGGTCGCGACTGGATCAGGCGCTGGATCGGAGGCGGCAGGCCCTCGCCCGCACCCAGACCTTCGCCGCTGACGACGCCGAGGATCCCGATGACCTGATCGACCTGGAGCTGGCCGAAGAACGGGAGCTGGCGACCACGCTGGTGGCGCTGAGCCTGGAGCAACGCAGCCCAACAGCAGCCCAGCCCTTGGCGGCTCCAGGCGCGGGGGGGGTCAACCTGATCCGAGTCGATGGGGTGCTGCCCTCCACCGTGCTTCGCGCCAACGCTCCAGCCCTGACCCTGCCGGAGCAGGCCGGCTTCCGCAGCCTGCTCTGCCACCCCCTGGGACTATCCCCCTGGCGGCCCGACCAAGCCAACGACGCCCCCCTGGCCCTGGAACGGCTGGGCGAGGGGCCGGTGCTGGTGCAGCTGTTTCTGAGGGGAAACCCATTCCGCGGCGAGCGTGATCGGAGCGAACCCTGGGGCGCCGCGCTGCAGCAGCTGCAACGCCTGGGACGCCTGGCCGGACTGGTGGTGTATGGCTGTCCCTACACCTGGGAGAGGCTCAGCGGCCAGCTCGACCCAGCGACCCCCGCCTTCTACAGCCCGGGGCAGATGGACGACGCCCAGGCCCTGGCCCTGGAACGGCTGCTGTCGCCAGATCGGACGGGTACCGATCGCGACGAAGGCTTCACCGACTGAGCGATCGACGGCCGTAACCTCCCAGCAGATCCGGCCCGATCCGATGCTCAGTCTCTCGATGATCGTGCGCAACGAGGCGCAGCGGTTGGAGGCATGCCTTCGCTCGGTCCGCGGCCTGGCCGACGAGATGGTGGTGGTGGACACCGGCTCTCTTGACGACACCATCGCCGTGGCCGAAGCGGCCGGCGCCCGGGTGGAACACATCACCTGGCCGGGAGACTTCGCTCCGGCCCGGAACGCAGCGCTCAGCCATGTGAGCGGCGACTGGGTGCTGGTGCTCGATGCCGATGAACAACTCAGGCCGGAGGCCATCGCCCCCCTGCGCGCCCTGATGGCCCAGCCGGATGTGCTGGTGATCAACCTGCTGCGCTACGAGCGTGGCGCGGCCATGGCTCCCTATTCCCGGGTCAGTCGCCTGTTCCGACGCCATCCCCGGATTCGCTGGAGCCGGCCCTACCACGCGATGATTGACGACAGCGTGCAGGCGCTGCTCCAGGACGAACCCCAGTGGCGCATCGTCGACTGCAGCGAGCCGGCCCTGATCCACGACGGCTACCGGCCGGAGCTGCTTCAGGGCAGCGACAAGGCCAGCCGGCTGCGTCAGGCGATGGAGCAATGGCTGGAGCAGCAACCGGGCGATCCCTATGCCTGCGCCAAGCTGGGAGCTCTGGAGATCGCCGAAGGCCATCAGGAGAGGGGCCTCAGCCTGCTGCGCCAGGGCCTGGCTTCGCTCGAGGCTGATCCGGACGCCAACACCCCGGACGCCAACAGCGTGAGCGAGCGGTATGAGCTGCTGCTCCACCTGGCGATCGCCCTGAGTGCCAGCGATCCGGCGGCCGCCATCGACGCCTACCGCCAGGCCCTCGACCTCCCCCTCGACACCCGCCTCAGCCTGGGGGCGCGCCTCAATCTGGCCGCCCTGCTGATGCAACAGGAGCGGCTGGACGAAGCGATCCAGCTCACGCTCACCGCCACCCAACGCGCTCCGGAAGTGGCCCTGGGCTGGTACAACCTGGGCCTGATGCAACGGCGCCGCGGCGACATCGCTGCAGCGCTGCAGGCCTACGAACGCGCCCTGCACTTGAACCCGGAGCACGCCGAAACGCATCAGAACCTGGCCGTCGCCCGATTGCTGGGCGGCGATATCGACGGCGCTCGCAGCGGTTTCCGCGAGGCGATCGCGCTACTGCACCAACAGGGTCGGCCTGAGGAGGCCCAGGCGCTGCGTCACCAGGTGGAGGGCATGGTGAAACTCGACGAGGTGCGCGCATGAGCGCCGCCGGGCAGCCGCCGCTGATCGGCACCACCGTGGTGGTGACCAGGGCGCAGGAGCAGCAAGGCGCGGTGCGGCAACAACTGGAAGCCCTGGGGGCCCAGGTGCTCGATCTGCCGGCGCTGGTGATCGGTCCTCCGGATGAATGGGGGCCCCTCGATGACGCCCTTGCGGAACTGGATCAGTTCCACTGGCTGGTGGTGTCGAGCGCCAATGGCGTGCAAGCGGTGGAAGCACGCCTGCAACGGCTGGGCCGCAGCCTGCGGCAACGACCCTCCACCCTGAAAATCGCCGCGGTCGGTCGCAAGACCGCTGCCAGCCTCGATCAGCTGGGTGCACCGGCGGATTTCGTGCCACCCACCTTTGTGGCCGACAGCCTGATCGATCACTTCCCCGTGTCGGGCTGGGGCCTGCGCCTGTTGCTACCCAGGGTGCAGAGCGGCGGCCGCACCGTGCTGGCGGAGGCCTTCGCTGAAGCGGGAGCCCGCGTGGTGGAGGTAGCTGCCTACGAATCGCGTTGCCCTGAGAGCATTCCTGCCGACACGGAGCAAGCCCTGCGCGAGGGTCGCGTCGAGGCGATCAGCTTCAGCAGCGGCAAAACCGTGATCCACACCGCGGCCCTGCTGGAGCAGAGTTTCGGCGCACAGTGGCGGCAGCGGCTGGAGGGCGTGCGCCTGATCTCCATCGGCCCCCAGACCAGTCAACGCTGCCGGGAGCTGCTCGGCCGGGTCGATGGGGAGGCCGATCCCCACGACATGGATGGGTTGGTGCAGTGCTGCGTTCAGGTCATGCAGACGGGCGGCTGAGCCTGACCGCCCACCGAGTAAGTGAGACAGCCGCGGCGCAGGTCAATGGCCTGCACGGTCCAGCCTGCGGGCAGGAGCGGTTCCGTCTCCTCCAGGCAGCGGCCGCGACTGCCAATGCAGACCGCACCGGAACCGGTCGCTGTGCTCACCAGGGCCTGAAGCTGCCCGCCCACCGCCAGCACACCGCGCAAGCTCAGACTGGGCGCTGCAGCCCCGGGTTCCGCTCCTGTCGATCCCGACCCAGCCTGAGCCACGGCAGATGGCGTCGCGGCGGGCTTGGACGGCCGCGGCGGACGCGGCAGCGCTGCGAACGGATCCTGACGCCCCCGAGGCACCGCCCCCTCCACCTGGGATGGTGTGGGGAGGGAAATCAGCCCGGACCCGACCGCCGGAGCAGGGAGCCGACGGGCACCGTCCTTAGGTTCCTGGGCGGCGGCTCGCTGGGGCGACGGCTTGGTGGTGGTGTCAACGGTCGTCGTTGCGGGACCGCTGCTGCACGACACCAGACAGCCTGCGAGCAGCAGCAGGCACCGTTCAGGCCGAAACGGTGTAATCGCTTTCCACCAGATCACGGAAACGGTCAAGATTGGCCTGAAGTTCTCGCGTCACGATTCCCCCAAGGATGCTGGGTTCCATCAACGGTGCCAAGACACCTGGCAATTCATAGGTGACGCAGAGTTTCACGGCCGTACGCTCCGGTGCCTCCGGATAGAAACGCACCGCCCCTTTGGTGGGCAGCCCCCCCACCGACTCCCAATGGAGCTGCTGGGCCTCGACCCGCGAGGTGATCCGCGCTTTCCAGTGGAAGCGAAACCCCTGCGCCGCCAGGGTCCAGTCCGTCAGATCAGGGTCTTCGAGGGTGTGCACGGATTCGATCCAGCGCATCCAGCGCGGCATCGCCTCCAGATCACTCCACACCGCCCAGACGCGATCCACAGGCGCATGCACCTCAGTGGTCACGGTGTGTTCAAGCCAACGTCCCATGGGGTTCAGGCGACTGCGGGATTGGTGGCCAGCATGGCCTCCTTCCCCAGGATGGCCGCGGCGGCCAGGTGGCCGCTCATCGTGGCGCCTTCCATCGAATCGATGTAGTCCTGACGGGTGTAGCTGCCGGCGAGGAAGAAATTGGGCACGGGCGTGCGCTGCTCCGGCCGGTAGGGCTCCATCCCCGGAGCTTCCCGATACAGCGACTGAGCCAGCTTCACCACGTTGCTCCAGGTGAGCGTGAGGTCGCGCGACGACGGGAACAGGGCACGCACCTGGCGATCGGTGTGGGCCACGATCTCCTCCACCGACTTCGGAATCCAGGGATCGCCGGGGGTGAGCACGCACTGGAGCAGGGACCCCTGACCGTCCTTGCGGTAGTCCTCGGGGCTGGCCAGGGCCAGGTCGGCAAAACAGCTGAAATCCGCATCGGCGGTGTACAGAAGGTTGTTCAACCCCGCGGGCTGGGAGCAATCCTGGCGGCGGCGACTGTCATCAAGCTCGGTCACCCAGCCGTCGTAGCGCAGTTGCACCGTGGCCACGGGCACGGCCTCGAGCTGACCAATCGCCGCAAACTGGGGGAAGCGCTTCCAGTCGTCTGGAAGAAGGCGCTGAATGCCGGGAACATCACAGGCCGCGAGATAGGCATCCGCCTCCACCGTGATCTCGCCATCGGGCGTGCCGAGCTGCAAGCCAGTGATCTCGGGCGTTTCGCCGGCGCTGCACAGCACAGCCTTGACGCGGTGGCGCAGATGCAGCTGGGCGCCACGGGCCTGGATGTACTCCAGGATCGGACCCGTGAGCCAGCGATGGGGCGATCCCTTGAGCAGATTGAGCTTGGAGGCTTCCGTCTTCGCAGCAAACATCATGAAGATAGTGAGCATGCAACGGGCCGAGATCGCCTCGCAATCAATGAACCCCAGGGCGTAAGCGATCGGGTTCCACATCCTGCGGATGCTCTCCATGCTGCCGCCATGGCCGAGAAACCAGGCCTGGAAACTCACCGCATCAAGGGCCCGGATCGTCCGCATCGCCCCCTCGTAATCCACCAGGCCGCGCACGATCGGACTCGTGCCAAGGGCCAGGGCGTTGCGCAGTTTGTCGATCCAGCTCAACTGGGGTGTGGTGAAAAACGCTTTCAGGCCATTGAAGGGAGCACCGACCGGGAAGCGGAAATCGAGCTCGCGCAGATCACCACCCCGATTCACGAAGAGATGGGTGTGATCCTTCGGCAGCAGGTTCTCAATCGCACCCACCTTGCGCATCAGGGCGAACAGATTGGCGTAATTGAAAAAAAACACATGCAATCCCATCTCAATGTGATTGCCGTCGTCATCGACCCAACTGCCCACCTTGCCGCCCATGAAGGGACGGGCCTCATAGAGCGAAACGTCGTGGCCGGCATCGACCAGATCCACTGCGGCGGCCAGCCCGGCCAATCCAGCGCCCACGATCGCGACCCGCACGGGCAGCCCCTGCCAACAACGGCACGACTCTATGAATCGGCAGGTCGCCGCGGGGCTCCATACAGTGAGAGGAGGTCGGATCCCCTTCCACGTGAGCAGCACCACCCCCACAACGGATTCCTCCGTCAGCAGCGCCGCCCCACACACCGGCAAAGACGGCAAGGGCATCCTGATCACCGCTACGGCCATGCAGCAGCTGGCGAAACTGTGCCGGGAGCAGGGTGAGGATCAGGTGCTGCGGGTCGGCGTGCGCTCCGGCGGCTGCAGCGGCATGAGTTACACGATGGACTTCGAGCCGGCCGACGCCATCGTCGAAGGGGATGAGGTGTACGACTACCGCGCCCCTGACGGTGCCGATTTCCGCGTGGTCTGCGACCCCAAGAGCCTGCTTTACATCTATGGCATGCAGCTCGACTTCAGCACGGCTCTGATCGGCGGCGGTTTCAATTTCACCAATCCCAACGCCACCCAGACCTGCGGTTGCGGCAGCTCCTTCGCTGTCTGATCGTCCCCATGGGAATCTGAGGGATGCACGCACCTCCGATCGGTGATGGAGTCAACTCAGGAGAGCCTGTTTGAGCAGGCGATGACCCGGTATCAGGACGGGGCCCCGGCGGCGGACCTGCTGGATGACTTCATCACCATCACCGAGGCGGCCCCCCGTCAGTCGGCAGGCTGGACCTGCCTGGCCTGGTTGCAGCTCCTCTGTGACCAGCCGGAGGCGGCCCTGCGCTCAGCCCGCACCGCCGTGAAGCTCAATCCCCAGGATCCACAGGCCCGGATCAACCTGAGCCTGGCCATGCTCGAAACCAAGTCCAAGGGGGTGCGGGATCAGATCGAGTTGGTGCAACAGGTGCTGGCGATGGCACCGGATGTGGGCCAGGAGCTGCAGGCGTCGATTGCCGATGGCTTCCAGCGGCGCCCCGGCTGGCCCGCGCTCACCAAGGTGAAGAACTGGCTGGAGCTCTGACGTGGCCCGTGTGCTGCTGCTCAGCAACGGACATGGCGAAGATCTCTCCGGCGCCCTGCTGGGGGCGGCCCTGCGGGACCGACAGCATCAGGTGGAGGCCTTGCCCCTGGTGGGCAACGGCCACCCCTACCGGGACGCCGGACTGCCTCTGATCCTGAAGACCCGTGAATTCAGCACCGGGGGGTTGGGATACACCAGCCTGCGCGGACGCCTCACCGAACTGGTGCAGGGTCAGGTGCTGCATCTGCTCGGTGGCGTGGTGAAGCTGTTGCGGGTCGCCCATCGCTACGACCTGGTGGTGGTGATCGGCGATGTGATCCCGGTGATGGCAGCCTGGCTCAGTCGTCGACCTGTGGTCACCTACCTGGTGGCCTATTCGAGCCACTACGAAGGCCGGCTGCGCCTGCCCTGGCCCTGCGGCCGGTGTCTATCAAGCCGTCGATGCCGTGCTGTGTTCAGCCGCGATCAGCTGAGTGCCGACGACCTCAGCCAGCAACTGCAGCGACCGGTGCGCTTTCTCGGCAACCCCTTCATGGATCCGGTGCTGCAGCCCCAGCCCCCCCTGCCCCCCAGCCGGCGAAGGATCGGACTCCTCCCCGGCAGCCGACGGCCGGAGCTGGAACAGAACCTGCGGCTGCTGCTGAGGGTGGTGGAGCAGCTGCCGGAACCCTTGCTCGCCAGCAGCGAGCTGGCGGTGGATCTCGCCCTGGTGCATGGCCTGGACGACACCGCCCTGGCCGCCCTGGCCCAGACCGAGGACTGGAGGCTGGAGCCAGGCGATGGCAGCGATCAGGAGAACCGACTGATGCGAGGACAGCGCCGGATCCAGGTGCATCGCAGCCGTTTCACGGCCGTGCTGCAAAGCTCCGATCTCCTGCTCTGCATGGCCGGGACGGCGGCGGAACAGGCGGTGGGACTGGCCAAACCGGTGCTCCAGCTCGTTGGCGAAGGCCCCCAATTCACCCACGAGTTCGCCGAAGCGCAGCGGCGCCTGCTCGGACCGACCGTGTTCTGTGCCGAGGGCCCCGTCGGCAGCACCGAAACCCTGCAGGTCACCGCCGCACTGGCACTCGAGTTGCTCGAGCGCAGTGCCTCGGATCCAGGCTTCCAGGCGCGCTGCCGGCGCGAAGCGACCCGGCGCCTCGGCAGCATGGGTGGAGCCGCAGGGATCAGCAGCGCGGCACGGATCGCCGAGGCGATCGATGATCAGCTGCAAAAGCAGCACCCATGGCACCCCAGAACTCGGGCATGAACAAAGCAGCCTCGGAATCCCTCTGGAAGCGCTGGCTGGACCGGCTGCTGGTGCTGGATGTGTTTGTGGTGCTGGCAGGAGCGCTCTGGTTCGCAGCGGCCGTGGTGGCGAGCAGCCAGGGGCTTGAAGCGCCGCTGCGTCAGTTCCAGCGACTCTGGGAGCCCCTGTTCACCCCGGCCATCGGCCTGCTGATCGCCGCGGCCCTGGTGAACGGCATCAGCTCCTGGTGGCAGCGTCGAGCGCTGCAGGCAGGGCGGGATAGCGAAACGTGAATCCGAGGCCGTCCAGGCGCTCGGAGCGGACCTGCTGACCCTCCAGCACCACCCGGGCACCATCACCGAGGAGCAGCTGCAGCACTGGCCCCGGCACTGGCAACAGGCTCGGGCGACCGAGACAGCGGCCGAGCGCCGTGGTGAACGCCCCCATGCGCACCGGCTCCGGCGCCACGCCATTCACCACCCCAATCCAGGCCGGATCCTCCAGAGCCGCGGCGATCAGACGGCAGAGATCGGTGCGATGAATCCAGCTCATCCACTGACGACCATCGCCGATCGGTCCACCGAAACCGGCGCGGAACACGGGCAGCATCTTGCCCAGAGCGCCGCCATCAGGGGCCAGAACGATGCCGATGCGCACCACCACCAACCGAGTGCCGGCTGGTTTGTCTGCAGCAGCCGCTTCCCAGGCGGTGCAGAGCCTGGCGAGTCGATCAGTTCCGGCCCCGCTGCTCTCCTGAAAACAGACGTCGGCAGCGGTGCCGTAGAAGCCCACCGCGGAGGCATTCACGAGCACAGAAGGCGGCGTCTCGAGGCCAGCCATGGCCGCAACGCAATGGCGGGTGGTGTGGAGACGGCTGTCTTCGAGCAGCTGCACGTGCGCCGGCGTCCAGCGCTGCTCAGCAATCGGCTCACCGGCGAGATTCACCACCCCATCCGCAGCCGCCAGCGCCTGATGCAACGGCCCTTCAGGCGCCCAGGCATCGGCCTGAGCCGGATCCAGCTGCAGCCAGGTGAGGGGCTGGGCTGGGGAAGGGCACGCCACGGCCTGAGGGCGCCGGCTCACCACGGTGAGATCGTGCCCGGCGGCCTGGAGCGTCGGGATCAGCTCACGTCCCACCAGACCGGTGCATCCGAGCAGAAGCAGGCGCATGGGGTTCGTCCAGGCAAGGGCCCGCAGGCTAAGGGGCCTGGGCCGCCGCAATCGGCACCGTGATCTTCATGCGGCGAGCCAGCGGCACAAGGGCGAAACCCTGAATGAACAGCCCGCAGAGCACCACCGCCAGAGCCAGCGGCGGCATGTCCCGCCCCCAGCTCACCCCAGACGCCCAGGCATCGATGGCCAGGGCGATCGGCACGGCGCCACGGAGCCCGGCCCAGCAGATGAACATGCGTTCAGGCGGGCGGAAGGTTGTGCGCAGCAGCAAGGTCTGCACGATCACGAGTCGCACCAGCTGCATCACCAGAAAGAGCAAAAAGCCCCAGCCAGCAGCAAACACCACGCTCTGTGGCTCCACCACCAGCCCCATGCAGAGGAACAACATCAATTCAGCCATTTTGGCGAAGCTGGCGTGGGCTTCCTCCAGGGCCGCCTGATCCAGGCTGGGGCCATTGCCGAGCACGAGGCCGGCCACGTAGGCGGCCAGCAGAGGACTTCCCCCCATCAGGGCGGTGCCGCCGCTGAGCACCATCAGCAACGCCAGGCTCACCACAGGAAGCATCGTGGTTTGGTTGAGACTGGTGCGGCTGCTGAGCAACTGCAAGGTAAGGCTGCCGCCGATGAAGCCGATCAGGATGCCCAGCAGAAACTGACGAATCACCTCGATCACCAGATCGGCGGGTGCCACGCCCTCCCCACCGGACAGAGCGAGGGCGACACCCGCGAGCACCACCGCCATCGGGTCGTTGAAGCCGGATTCGGTTTCGATCAAATCGATCAGGGGCTGGGGCAACTGACCAGCCAGGGGCCGCAGCAGAGCCAGCACCGCCGAGGCATCGGTGCTCCCCACCATGGCGCCCACGAACAAGGCTTTCGGCAACAGCTCCAGCACGGGTCGGTCACCCTGCAGCGCCCCGAAGCCGATCAGCACGGCGGCGGTGAGCACGGAGGTGAGCATCACCCCCAGGGTGGCGAGGCGGGCGGCCGGTCGGATCACGGCCCGCACCTCAGCCCAGTTGGTGGTGAGGCCACCAAAAAAGAGCACCAGCACCAGGGCCGCATGGGTGATCTGGCCGGCATGGCTCAGGTTGAGCAGGGAGGCCGTGCCGGAAGCCAACTCCATCTTGTTGTCGATCAGCAGGCCGAGCATCAACACCATCAGGATGCCGGGCACGCGAATCCGAGCCGCCAGATCATCGAGCAGCACGGCCACCAGCAGCAAACCACCGAAGGCGAGCAGATACACCGCCAGTTGATGGGCCAAAGACTCGATGCAACATCGCGATCGTTTTAGCCTGCTGCTCAGCGAGAGCGTCATGATGGCCGAGACAGCCCCTGCCCTGAAGAAAGGCGCCCTGGTGCGGGTCAATCGCCAGGCCTACACCGGCAGTGTGGAGGCAGCGGCCAGCGATCCATCCGCACCGGCCTACATCTTTGAAGGGCCAGGGGAATTGCTGGCGATCCAGGGGGACTACGGCCAGGTGCGCTGGCGCCGTCCGGTGCCGGATGTGTGGCTGAAGCTGGCTCAGCTCGAGGCCTGCGACTGAAGCGTCGCTTCCACCTCCTGCACAGCGCGAGGAATCGAGCGGCCAGCAGCGGGAAGACGCCAGAGCGCGCCAGACAACACAGCGCTGAGATCATCGAGCGCCACCAAGATCGCCCCATCGTCATGGCGCCGGCGCGCGGCTTCCATCACCAGGCGCGCCTGGGCTGGGTTCCAAGCGGCGATCGACACCACCGCCCGGTAGGCGCTGGGCCAGGGGTTCTGGGGCAGGGCCCCCTCCAGAGCTGCGAACTGACGGTCCGCCTCCGCCGGCCGATTCGCCAGCACCGCCAGCAAGGCCAGACTCCAACGGGGTTCCACGGCCTCGGGATCCAGGCGAAGCGCCTGCTCCGCCTGACGCTTGACCCGATCGCGATACAGCTGATGGCCGTCGAGCATGTGCTCCACGGCCACGGCCGCGAACAAGGGATCCAGGCCGGCCGGCCCCTGGGCCAGACCGCTTGCGAGAGCAGGAAATTGCGTCGCAAACTCCCCCGGTACCGGCGCCTGCGCACGCCGCCTCCAGAGGGAAAAACTCCCCCCCTGCGGCCGAGGAAAGCGCTCGACCCGTTCAAACACACCGCTGCTGCGCACGGCTTGATCGAGTCGCCGCGCGCTTTTGCGCACCGAACCCTGATCCCCTTCCGCGAGCAACACCCACTCCGCTCGAGCCAGAACGGGCTCCACATCGCCACGGCTGCTGCCAAGCTGACGACCCACCAGTTGTCCGCCCTGGCGACGGCCGTAGTAACTGACGTTGTGCTGATTGAGATCCGGGGTGCTCGGCACCACGATCAAGGTGGTGGGTGGCGCATCAGCCCGGGCACCGCCGGCTCGGCGCACGATCGCATCCAACGGCCCCTGATGGCGGTTCTGCAGTCTGGCCAGCTGGGCGGACCAGGCAGGGGGCCCACAGGCCAGCAGCCCTGACATCAGGGCGACCGGTGCCAACCACCACTGCAGGCCGGGCCACCGGCCGCGCAACCAGAGGCCCCACTGCCACCAACCCCGCGCCAGCAGCAGGATCAGGGCCGGCAGCAGGGGGGCGATGTAGCGATCATCTTTGTTGGGGCTGAGGCTGGTGACCATCCAGCCAACCAGCAGCGTCACCACCAGAAACCGCCAGGCCTGGGGCTCATCGCCGCTGTGGCGGCGGCGCTGCCAGCACCAGAGCAGCACCCCAGCACAGCCCACCGCCAGCATCACCCCGCCGATCTGGGCAGGCAGCAGTCGGGGGTACCAGAGCCAGCCGCTGAGGCTGAGCGGTCCTGGGTCTCCCTCCCGGGCTGCTGACTCGAGCACAGCCCGGTTGGTGCCACCCAGGGTGGTGATCCAGTTGTGCCGCAGCCAGGGCAGCACGCCGGCGAGAACCACCGCCACCCCAGCCAACCACTGCAGGCGTCGCCCCTCGCCCCGACGCCAGGCGCCCCAACTCACCCAGGCCAGAGCCGGAAGCAGCACCAGCAGGGCGCTCTGCTTCACGAGAAGCGCTCCGGTGCAGGCGAGAACGGCGGTGAGGGCCTGCAGCCACTGCCCGCCCTCCAGGGGATGCCACCAGAGGCTGAGCCGCCAGAGGGCGAGGGTCACCATCGCCGTAAGGGCCATCTCCAGCACGTAATCGCTGCGCAACTCGAGCAAGGCCGGCGCCAGAGCCACCAACAGGGCCGCCAGCAGGGCAAAGGCGCGCGCCTCCACCTGGGAACGACGCAACATCAGCGCCCAGGACGCCACCGCCCACAGCAGCACACCGTGCCAGAGGCTGAGACTCCAGGCCGCCTGAGCCGGATCATCTCCGGCCCAGGCCATCACGGTGCCATTCACCAGCGAGGCCAAGGGCGGAATCTTGGGCGACAGATCCAACAGGGCGTTCCAGCCCTGCCAGGCACCACCCGGGAGCAGCCCGAGCGCGCGGCCGTGATCGAGTGCACTGTTGAGGTAGTCGGCCTGGTCCCAGGCCGGCAGGCCGTCGTTCAACGTCCACCAGAGCCGATCAGCGCCGGTGGCGACCAGCCAGATCCCCAGCAGCAGGGCACGAAAGAGCCAGGGGCCCATCAACCGATCTCCAGACGCCCGCGCTCCTCATGAAGGCGCTGACGGCGACGTTTCGCCTCCCGCAGCATCTCCCGACCGTCGTGGAGGTAGTTGTCCACGTAGCCCATCGTGTAGCGGTCCAGTTCGTTGAGGGCATCCTCCACCTGGGAGAGGCAGTGATACAGGCTCAGGCCGAAACCCCGGGCCGAAGCCGGGGTCGGCAGAGATTGATAGAGAGTTTTCACCTTGTCGATACGATCGCGGCTCCGCTCCAGGTAGGCACAGAACGCCTCCATCAGGGCGTCGTCGTAGGGATCGGCGGAGAGGGCGCGCAACTGGGCCGGAAAGGCATTGATCACCTGGCCCAGCTGGCGGTCGACCGGCCCATACACCGACTGCAGCCACTGCACCAGGGCGTCATCAGCGCAGATGCCCCGGCCGGTGGAGCGACTGGCGGCCTGGGCCGCACGGGCATTGCGGGCACCACGGCGCCGGGCCTCCTCCTGGCCATCGTCCGCCGAAGCGATTCTGCGATCGCGATCGAAAGCCCGGCGGCGCTCAGCATCCCCCAGCAGTTCCCAGGCGGCATTGAGCGCCAGGATCAGCTCCTCATCGCCCCCGGCATCCGGGTGGTGTTCCTTCACCAGGCGCCGATAGGCCGCCTTGATCTCCCTGTGGCAGGCGCTGGGACCGATGCCGAGCACCCGATAGGGATCGCCACCATGGGCGTCGAGCTGGGGCGAGCGACTCACAACTGACCATCCCGCCGGGCCGGTGCCGCAGGCGCGCCGCTGAACATCGGCGTGGAGAGATACCGCTCCCCGAAGCTGGCAAGGATCACAACGATGCGGCGACCGGCCATCGCCGGACGCTGGCCGATCCGGAGCGCTGCCGCCACCGCCGCACCACTGCTGACGCCACTGAGGAGTCCCTCCTCCCGGGCCAGACGCCGACCCATCGCCATCGCCTCGTCATCGCTGATGGCCACAATCTCATCGATCAACGCAGCCTCGAGAACCGGCGGCACAAAGCCGGCACCGATGCCCTGAATGCGGTGGGGCCCAGGGTCTCCACCCGCCAGCACCGGGCTGGCCGCCGGCTCCACGGCCACCACCTGCAGACCGGGGCAACGGGGCTTGAGCACCTGAGCGCAGCCGGTGAGGGTGCCGCCGGTGCCCACACCGGCGACAAAAGCAGCCAAGGTGCCACCGGTGTCAGCCCAGATTTCTTCAGCGGTGGTGGCCGCGTGCACGGCGGGATTGGCCGGATTGTCGAACTGCTGCAGCAGATAGGCCCCAGGGACCTCCGCCACGAGCTGGCGCGCCAGGGCAATCGCGCCCTGCATCCCATCCCCCCCTGGAGTGAGCTGAAGTTCAGCGCCATAGGCCCGGAGCATGGAACGGCGTTCCAGGCTCATCGTGTCGGGCATGGTGAGAATCAGCCGGTAGCCGCGGGCGGCGGCCACCATGGCCAGGGCGATGCCGGTGTTGCCACTGGTGGGCTCCACCAGCACGGTGCGCCCGGGCTGGATGGTGCCACTGGCTTCCGCTGCCTGCACCATCGCCCCGGCGATCCGGTCTTTCACCGAGGCGGTGGGATTGAAGCTTTCCAGCTTCGCCAGGATCTCCGCCTGGCAACCGCAGGCGGCCGGTAAACGGTTCAGGCGCACCAAAGGGGTGCGGCCCACTAATGCGGTGATGTCGTCGGCGATCGGCATAGACGGTGGGAGCCGTACTGAAGATCAACACTCCACCCATCCAATCAAACCCCCGCAGCAGGCGACAATTCCGCTGACTGGAATGCCCTCAAGATCCACAAAAAAGCCCCCGGGGTTCCAGGGGCAGATCGCAAAGCAATGGTGAGGAGCGTCTCACGCTTGGCAGCGTGAGACTTAGTGAATTAGAACCCCGCCGAAGCAGGGCTCCCATCGTCCGTTCTGATTGCGATCAGAACTTGAAGGTGGTCTGGATCAGGCCTCCGAAGATGTTGAAGGTACCGT
>CALGVO010000099.1 GCA_937930135.1 uncultured Synechococcus sp.
TCACGTGGCCGCTGAACGTGGACAGGCTCTGCTGCAGCGACTGCTCATCACCGATGTCGGCCAGCACCTGGGCACACCAGGGCAACGAGGGGCGGCCGGAACAGGGCAGCCACAGGCCGGCTCGGGCCATCAGAGCCGCAAGGCCAATACTTTTCAGGGTGACGGTCTTGCCGCCGGTGTTGGGGCCTGTGATTGCCACCACCCGCAGGTGACTCGACACCTCCACACTGATCGGCACCACGGCACCACCCCCCGCGCGGCGCTCTTGCCACACCAGCAGGGGATGGCGCAGGTCATGGAGCACCAGGGGCGCCTCCGGGTCGGCCTCCAGCCGCGGCGGCACGGCGCCGAGCCACTGGCCATAGCGAGCACGCGTCAGGCTCAGATCCAACACCAGCAACACCCCGCCGAGGCGTGTCAGCGCCTCCCCCTCCGCCGCAACAGCGGCACTGAGCTCGGCGAGCACCCTCTGCTCCTCCTCCCGAATCCGTCCCTCCAGATCGGCGAGGCGATTGCCGAGATCCACCACCTGGCGGGGTTCCACAAACACCGTGTTGCCGGAGGCGGAGCTGTCATGCACCATGCCGGGGCAGTGGGCCACAGCCCCCGCCTTCACCGCCAGCACCGGCCTGCCATGCCGCTCGGCGATCACCGTGTCCTGGAGCTGAGATGCCCAGCGTCGAATCACCTCCTGCAGCCGATCGCGACGCTGCTGGCGCACGGTCTGCCACTGGCCCCGCAGACCCGCCAACACCGCACTGGCCCGATCAGCCACTCGCCCCCCCTCTTCCAGGGAGAACTTCAGACGCTGCTCCAGATCGGGAAGGGTGGCCACATCCTTCAGCAGCTCGGCGCAGCGGGGACGCAGCTCCGGGTCATCGATCTGTCGACGCAGGCGCCTGGCCGCCGCCAGGGTGTCGGCGACCGCCAAGAGCGCCTCACCATCAGCGGTGCCCCCCTTGCAACAACGCTGCAGCACCGGCTCAAGATCATGCACCCCCTGAAAACTGAGCCCCCCGTCCAGGACCCCATCCAGACCTGCCAGCTCGATGCTGCGCGCCAGGCGCTCCTGACTCTCCCTCAGATCGGAGGGCAGGGGCTCATCCAGGCAACGCCGTTGCCCGGCCGCCGTGCTGGCGAACTGGGCGAGGTGCTGACAGAGGCGGGGCCACTCGAGCAACTCCAGGGTGTCGTGCCACACACCAACGTGGCGTTCAGGCCCGCTCAATGGCCGATGCCCCCCGGCGGTTCATAGAGCATTTCCAGCCAGTTCCCCTCGGGATCCTGCAGATAAAAGGAAGCCGTGCCATCACGGTGATCATGCACGGCACCAACCGACACGCCAGCAGCCTGGAGCCGGTCGTGCACCACATCCACTTCCGCCCGATCGCGGAAGTGGAAGGCGAAATGGGGACCGGCAGCCTTGTAATCCGGACTGAGCAGGGCGATTCCAGCCGATCCATCCGGCCACTGGAGATAACACCAATCGGGCGCATCCCAACTCAGCGTCAAGCCGAGCTGCTGATAGAAGGCCTTGGCCCGAGCCATGTCCTCGACCCGTATCGCCACGTGCCCGAGGCGATGGGTCGCCTCCATTGGACTCTCAGCCATCGGCTCGCTGAACGATCGCCATTCCATTCTCGGGTCTGGCCGTCGCATTCCGGGGGCACCGCCCTGCACGACATGGGGTTTTGCGGGAATTGGTGAAGAGAACCTCAGCCCTGACGCAACCAGCTGGCGGCATCGCAGGCGTGATAGGTGAGGATCAGGTCAGCACCGGCACGTTTGAAACTGAGCAGGGTCTCGAGCACCACGGCGCGCTCATCGATCCAGCCCCGCTCCGCCGCCGCTTTCACCATCGCGTATTCACCGCTCACGTTGTAAGCCGCGATCGGCAGCTCGCTCTCCTGGCGCAGGCGCTGGATGATGTCGAGATAGGCCAGGCCTGGTTTCACCATCATGATGTCGGCGCCTTCCTGCTCATCAAGCTGGGCCTCCGTGATCGCCTCGCGAGCATTGGCCGGATCCATCTGATAGGTGGCTTTATCTTTGGGGATCGGCTTGCCGCTCGACGCCCGCGGCGCTGAATCCAGGGCTTCGCGGAACGGTCCGTAATAGGCAGAGGAGTATTTGGCCGTGTAGCTGATGATGCCCACATGGGCGAATCCGGCATCATCAAGAGCTTCCCGGATCGCGCCGACCCGCCCATCCATCATGTCGCTGGGTCCGATCAGATCAGCCCCGGCCTCGGCCTGCATCACAGCCTGCTTGCAGAGCTGCTCAATCGTTTCGTCATTCAGCACCACGCCCTCGGCACTGACGATGCCGTCATGGCCATCACAGGAATAGGGATCGAGGGCCACATCGGTCATGATCGCCATCTCGGGGAGCTCCTGCTTGAGCTGGCGAATCGCCCGTGGAATCAGACCATGGTCGTTGAAGCACTCAGCGCCATCCTCCGTTTTGAGCCCTTCCGCCACCTTGGGGAACAGCACCACGCAGCGGATGCCCAGATCCCAGGCCCGCTGCACCTCCCCGGTGAGCTGATCGAGACTCCAGCGATTGGCCCCCGGCATGGCACCGATCGGCTCCACCTGCGTGCCTTCATGCACAAACAGGGGATAGATGAAATCAGCCGCCTGCAGATGGTGTTCACGCACCATGGCGCGCAGAGCCGGGGTGCGGCGCAGACGGCGCGGGCGGTAGGGGAGATCCATCGAGGCGCGGTGGACGGGGGCTGAAAGGTTAGGCCCTGCCTCGGCCACGCCCTGCCTCAGAGGCGCGCTGATGACAACCAGTTGCGACGCGGATCCTGAGCGCGGGCCTGGCGCAGTTGCTCAAGCAGCTGACGCTCCTCGGCCGACCAGGATTCCGGCCACTGCAGGCTGAGGGTCAGCAACAAATCGCCGCGGCCTGATTTCATGGGCCAGCCCTTGCCCTTCAACCGCAGACTGCGGCCTGGTGCGGTGCCGGCGGGAATGGTCACGTCCGCCTCGCCATCCGGGGTCATCACGGTGATCGACCCGCCGAGGGTCAGCTCATCCAAGGCAACCGGAAGCTCAGCGCGCAACTGGTCGCCATCGAGCCGCCACACCGGATGGGGCTGGACCTCAAGATTGAGGTACAGATCACCGCGTCGCCCTGTGCCTGGCTGCGAGTTGCCCTTGCCCTTGAGACGCAGGCGCGAGCCGTTTTTCACACCCGCCGGAATCCGCACCTGCACACGCTCGTCATTCACCGACAAGGTGCGCTCACTGCCGCGGAAAGCTTCAGCAAAGCTGATTTTGACGCTGGCTTCGGCATCCAGGTTGATCGGCTGACGCTGTTGGGCGCCGCGAGGAAAGCCACCTCCAGGAAAACCACCTCCTGGGAAACCGCCGCCCGGGAAGCCCGACCCGCCGCCGAACCCACCGGGGAAGCCAGCGCCACCACCAGCACCTCCGAAACGGCCAAGCAGGTCATTGATGAAATCGTCGAAATTGCCGTAACGACCGAAATCCACGTCAAAACCAGCCCCTCCGGCACCGGGGCCACCACCGCCAACCTGATTCCAGTACTGGCCGAACTGCTCATAGCGACGCCGTTTTTCCGGGTCCGAGAGCACCTCGTAGGCCTCGCTCACCTCCTTGAATTTGGCCTCAGCTGTTGCGTCACCGGGATTCACATCCGGGTGATACTGGCGCGCCAATTTGCGAAACGCCCGCTTGATCGCATCGGCATCAGCGCTGCGATCCACCCCGAGCACCTTGAAGTAATCGCGGTAGCCACTGCCGGCCATGACGGTTCCAATGGCCCTTGGCCTGACGCGTTTCTCATCGTCTCAGGAAACATGACGTGCTGAGAAGGCGCGGATGGAGGGAAGCCCGAACGCCAGAGTCGCCTGCTTACGATTCGACTGTCTCACGCTGGCCTGATGCGCACTGTGCTCTACTCCAGCCTCGGCGGATTGGCGCTGTTGCTGGCTCCTGCACTGGCAGCCTCCAACCCGGCGGGACCCGACCCGGTCACCCTGGCGGAGCGTCTCAGCGAAGCCAGGGCGGTGTACTACGGCTCCTGGCGCTGCCCGGCTTGTCAGGCCCAGACGCGGCTGTTCGGCGATGAAGCCGCCCCAAACCTGCCTTATGTGGAGTGCGCCAAGCCGAAGGAGCTGCCGGATCAGGCGAAAGCCTGCGTAGCCGCAGGCATCCGGGCCTATCCCACCTGGATCCTGCCCAGTGGGGAACGGCGCGAAGGCGTGCAGAGTCTGGAGGAATTGGAGATCTGGATCAGCCAACCGAGCCAACCCTGAGCCATCCGCCGGCCGCATCCCCTGACGATGCGATGACGACTGGCTCGACTCTGCAAAGAATGCCTGCAGCAGCGGTTGAACCATGGCAGCCCGGTGGCGAGGCTTCAGCTTCCATGGCCTGGACCCACGCCAGTGGCGCGGTGATCTGCTCGGAGGCCTGACGGCGGCGGTGGTGGCGTTGCCTCTGGCCCTCGCCTTCGGCAATGCGGCCCTCGGGCCTGGGGGGGCGATCTACGGCCTGTATGGCGCCATCGTCACCGGGTTCCTGGCGGCGCTCTTCGGAGGCACGCCGGCTCAGGTGAGCGGCCCGACCGGCCCGATGAGTGTGACCGTCGCCGGTGTGGTGGGAAGCCTGGCGGCCGTGGGCGTCTCCCGGGAGCTGGGCGGAGGTGCACTGCTGCCGTTGGTCATGGCGGCCGTTGTGATCGGCGGCCTGGTGCAGATCCTGATCGGGCTGCTGGGCCTCGGTCGCTACATCACCCTGGTGCCCTACTCGGTGGTGTCGGGCTTCATGTCGGGCATTGGCGTGATCATCCTGTTGCTGCAGATCGGCCCCTTGCTGGGCATCGCCAGCAGTGGCGGGGTGGTGCAGGCTCTCAGCCAGGTCGCCGGCGCGTTCCAACCCAATCCGGCTGCGCTGACGATCGGCGCCATCACCCTGCTGGTGGTGGTGTTCACACCCGCCTCCCTGAGCCGCTGGCTGCCCTCTCCCCTGCTGGCCCTGGTGTTGGTGACGCCCCTGTCGCTGCTGCTCTTTGGGAAAGACCAGCTGCCCCGGATCGGCGCCATTCCCGAAGGCGGGTTGCAGATGGCCTGGCCCGACTGGCATCAGCATCTACCCGTGCTCGTGCAGGCAGGCGTGATGCTGGCGCTGCTCGGCTCGATCGACTCCCTGCTCACCTCCCTGGTGGCCGACAACCTGACCCGCAGCCGCCACCGCTCCAACCAGGAGCTGATCGGTCAGGGAATCGCCAACACCGTGGCGGGACTCTGCAGTGGCCTGCCCGGGGCCGGCGCCACGATGCGCACGGTGATCAACATCAAATCCGGGGGGCGCACACCGCTCTCAGGCATGACCCACTCGCTGGTGCTGCTGGTGTTGCTCCTGGGGGCAGGACCACTGGCCGAAGGCATTCCCACGGCTCTGCTGGCCGCGATCCTGATCAAGGTGGGGCTCGACATCATCGACTGGGGCTTTCTGCTGCGGGCCCACCGCCTCTCGCGCAAGACAGCGCTGGTGATGTGGGGCGTGTTGTTGATGACCGTGTTCTGGGATCTGATCGGCGCGGTGCTGGTGGGCATGTTTGTGGCCAATCTGCTCACGATTGAATCGCTCACCGCCCATCAACTGGAGGGTATGGCCGTGGGTGGGGAGGATCTCGATCCGGAGGAGGCCCAGCTGGTGGAGCGCTGTGGCGACGACCTGCTGCTGTTCAGCCTGCAAGGCCCCCTGAGCTTCGGTGCCGCCAAGGGCATCAGCGAACGGATGATGCTGGTGCGCCACTACAGGCTGCTGATTCTCGACATCGGCAAGGTGCCCCATCTAGGCGTGACTGCCGCCCTGGCGCTGGAACGGATGGTGGAGGAAGCGCGCAACCACGGGCGCACCGTGCTGGTCTCAGGGGCCTCGGGCAAGGTGCGGCAACGCCTGCGGGAATTCGGAATCCACGACCTGGTGAGCAGCCGTCACGAAGCGCTGCAACGGGCAGCCGATCAGCTGAGCGGGGACGACGCATCCTTGAGCTGAAGCCGCTTCCGCACAACGACCAGACACCCAGAAGAGCTGCTCCAGAGAGCGGCTTCATCTGAGCGACTCGCCGGGGGAGCGCAGCCCCTTGGACTCGCCCGCTTCCAACTGGTCTTTGCAACTGGAGCAGAGCAGATGACCCTTGTTGCGCCAGAAGCTACGGGTGGAGCGCTCGATGTCCTTGCCGCAGATCAGGCAGCGGAACAAAGGGCTCATGGCAGTCAAGGCAGAACAGACCTCAGCAATTTGCTGCTCTGGGCCCAGAGCAGAGGTGCCTGCCGTTACCGAACGAATGAAAGGCCCCTTCCAGGGCCCATGGGTCATTTGGGTGATAAGGCTGACCTCACCCCATCTCCCTTAAAAGGGTCAGGCAGCCACGGGGGCGGTCTGACGGGAGAAACGAACGATGTTGTTCGCAGTTACGGGTTTGCTCTGACCGAGCAGGCTTCAGTCACCCTCCTCATGCCCCGTCGAAACCATTGCAGCCCCGGGAAGTGGGAATGGAGCTGAGCGGAATCGAACCGCTGTCCGAAACACTGGTGTGGATCACCTAGTCCGATCAAGACCGGACCTTGTCATTGTGACAGCAGTGGTGATGGAGAGCACAGGATCGTGGGGAGGGAGAACCGTCCTGGACACCAGAGGGTCCCCGCCGTGGCGGTGCTGCCCCAGGGGCTCGAAGAAGCGGGAGCCCAGGAGCTGATCGATCTGGGGGCCAAGGCCGTGAGACCGCTGCGCCGAGCTGCGGCCTTCGAAGCCGAGCTGGCCTGCCTCTATCGGCTGCACCTGCAGTGTCGCCTGCCCTTCAGGCTGCTTCGAGAGCTGAGCCACTTCCCCTGTGATGGACGCGACTCGCTTTATCACGGCGTGCAGGACAGCGTCGACTGGGAACGCTGGCTGCATCCCTCCATGAGCTTCCGAGTGGATGCCACCGGCAGCGCCCAAGGGCTCAACCACAGCCACTACAGCGCCCTGCAAGTGAAGAACGCGATCGTGGATCGCCAACGGGAGTTATGGGGGGAACGTTCCTCCATCGACCTGGAGGAGCCCGACCTCCATCTCCACCTGCACCTGGGACGGGGCGAAGCTGTGCTCAGCCTCGATGGCTGCGGCGGCAGTCTCCATCGCCGTGGCTACCGGGCGGCCATGGGTGCCGCACCGCTCAAGGAAAACCTGGCTGCTGGGTTGATCCGGCTCACGGGTTGGGACGGCACCACTCCCCTGGTCGATCCCCTCTGTGGTTCAGGCACCCTCCTGATCGAAGCCGCGAGCCTGGCCCGCAAGCAATCCCCTGGCCTTGAGAGGACCTTCAGCCTCGAAGGCTGGGCCGATTTCAATGCTGAGCTCTGGCGCGATGAACTGGAGCGGGCCCGGAGACGCAGCCAGCCCCAGCTGCCGTCAGCACCAATCCTGGGCTGGGAGCAGGATGCCGCCATTGCCGAGCAGGCTCGCAACAACGTGGCTGCCGCCGGTCTCGAGGAGTCGATCACCATCCATACCGGTGATTTCCGCGATCTGTCGCTACCAGCGGAGCCTGGGATGGTGGTTTGCAACCCGCCCTATGGGGTGCGCATCGGCGCTGGTGAGGACCTGGAAGCGCTGTATGCCGACCTTGGCCAGGTTGTGAAGCGGGAAGCCTCCGGCTGGGAGTTCTGGCTGTTGAGCGGGAACCCGCAGCTCACCGGCGCCCTCCGCATGAAAGCATCGCGGCGGATTCCCATCAGCAATGGCGGGCTTGACTGCCGCTGGTTGCACTACGCCATTCGCTGAGAGCCTCCGCTGACCGCCGAGAATGCGGCCGGTGTTCTGGCGCTTTGATGCCTCCACTCCCCAACCTGCTGATCCCGATCGCCGGCAGCGTGGCACCGCTCGAAGCCACCGAAGCCTCACTGGAGGCCGTGCCCCTGGAAGCACAGGTGCTGTTCATCGGCATGGTGTTTCTTGGCACCCTGATCGTGAGTCGGTTCTCGATCCGGATCGGCATCCCGGCCATCCTCGGCGTGCTCGCCCTGGGGCTCGTGATCAACATCCACATCCTGGATGTGAGCCATGAGGAAGTGGAAAGCATTCACACCTTCGCCCTGGCCCTGTTGCTCTTCTACGCGGGCCTGAAAACGGATCTGCAATCGATCCGGGGCTTCCTGGAATACGGGCTGCTCCTCGCCGTGGGAGGCGTGGCGATCTCCACCGCTCTGCTCGGTGCCGCCATCCTGTGGCTCAGCTCCTCCACCGGCACGGGTCTTGCCCCAGGACTGTCGGACACCATGCCTCTGGGCGCAGCCTTTCTGATTGCCGCCTGCCTCGGCTCCACCGATGCCGGCGCCACTCTCAGCGTGCTGCGACAGGTGCAGCGTCAGGTGCCTGAACGGGTGCGGCATCTTCTCGAATTCGAATCCTCGGTGAATGATCCCTCCGCCCTGATCATCTTCAGCATCTGCATGGGGGTGTTCACGGTCACGTCGGGGCCGCCTGACTCCTGGCAAAGCCTGACCCTCACCGCGACCAGCGACCTGCTGCAGAAACTGGGCTCAGGACTGCTGGTGGGTGTGGGTTTCGGCTATCTCGCCAAGCTGGTAATCGATCGTTTCGTCATCGACAAAGAACAGCTTTTGATCGTTGCCATGTCGATCGCTTTCGTGGATTACGGCTGTTCCTATTTCCTGGGTGGATCGGGATTCGTGTCGGTCTATGTGACCGGTGTCTTCATGGCCAATCTTCATTACCACGATGAGCAGATCAATCACCAGAGCATCCAGGAGGTGTTGCTCCCGTTCAACACGATGACGGAGATCAGCATCTTCCTTCTCTTTGGATTACTGGTGAATCCAGCCGATCTGGTGCCGAGCCTGCCGGCAGGAGTGGCCGCCGCTGCCGCGCTGATGCTCCTGGCCCGCCCCCTCAGCGTGTTCTGTTTTCAGCGTTTCTCCCCGTTCAACCTTCGTGAGTCGACACTGGTCGCCTGGTGCGGCCTACGCGGTGCCGTACCCCTCGCGCTCTCTTTCAATGTGGCCAAGGCGATCCCAAATCTCAAGGGATTGGACCCCGATCATGCCGTTCAGCTGGCCCAGAACTGTCAGAGCATCGTGTTCATCGCCGTGATCCTGAATCTGCTGCTGCAGGGCCTGACACTGCCACCGATCTGTCGATGGCTCAACGGCCCACCAAGGCCCGAGTGGTCTTCATGAGGCCAGTCATCGTTTCCTGAAGATAGGGACCCTTGGTGTAAACCCCACCCAGCCGAAGCAGCACGCCGCTGATCACCAGATTGGCTGCCGCAAAAGCGAGCATGGCGGACACCCAAGTCCATCCCTGCACCAACACCAACCACAACAGCAATGCGATCTCAGCCGACACCAATGCCGTGAGCAAAGAGGCCAGACCAGCGGCGAGCAACACCAGCCCGATGATCAGGCGCCGTTTTTCGCGATCGACCTCTTTCAAGGCGATTCGCACATGCAGATCGAGCAGGGAGCCGGCGAGAGCCGTGACGCGGGCAGCCGCACCAAACCGTCTGGAGCGGGGGGTGTCGGTGGCGGGGCCACCACCATCGGTTGGAAATGAGGTCATGCCGAGCGTCGGCCACCGGCGAGCAAGGAGCCCAGCAGCATGCCGACACCGGCGGCGACCGCCAGGGCGAGCAGGGGCCGCTCGCGAACGGGACGCTCTATCCGGGGGCGCAGGGTCTGATTCAACTCGTCGAGCAGCTGTTCCAGCTGACGCTCCAAGGGCTCCAGGCTGTCGGCCAGGTTGCGGCCACGCTCACCGACCACATGCAGCATCTCCTCGAGCTGGGGCCTCACCACTGAGGTGGCTCGACCGGTTTGCTCCGCAATCACTCGAACCGTCTCATCCAGGCTGCCCCGGGTGGCTTCGAGAGCATGGCTGGCAACCTCAGGCCAGCGCCGCTGGATCTCCGGTATCAGACTGTCAAAGCGATCGCGGAAGCGTTGAGCCAGGCTCTCCTGCGACATCGGCGACTCCGCTGCATCCGGCGCCGGGACCTGGGAGCTCAAATTCTGTGCGGTGGCGTCTGACGAATCCATCGTTGTCCCTCGCGACGTTTGAAGGATAGGAGTGATGGAACGGTCTTGAGCTTTTTCAGGGGTCCGCTAGTTTTGTATCGCTGACAGCCCTGTTGTCCTGTTGGTTCACATCAATCAGGTCGGGTTGACGCACTTCAAGTCCTTCGGGGGGACGATGTCGATTCCCCTTGAACCGGGATTCACGGTGGTGACCGGTCCGAATGGCTCGGGCAAGAGCAACATCCTGGATGGGGTGCTCTTCTGCCTCGGCCTCGCCACCAGTCGCGGCATGCGCGCCGACCGCCTCCCCGATCTGGTCAACAGCGGTGTTCTCAAAGCCGGCAAATCGGCCGAAACCAGCGTGAGCGTGCGCTTTGACCTCTCCGACTGGCAGCCCGATGCGGCCGAGGAGGGGCTTGAGCCTCCGGCCGAGGGTCCCTGGATCCGCTCCGATCAGACGGAATGGACGGTGACGCGCAAACTGCGCGTGATGCCAGGCGGCTCTTACAGCAGCAGCTACAGCGCCGACGGAGAACCCTGCAATCTGCAACAGCTGCAGACTCAACTGCGCCGCCTTCGGATCGATCCGGAAGGAAGCAATGTGGTGATGCAGGGCGATGTGACCCGCATCGTGTCGATGAGCAACCGCGAGCGCCGCGGCCTGATCGATGAGTTGGCCGGCGTCGCCCTCTTCGACAATCGGATCGAACAGACCCGCCGCAAACTCGATGATGTGCAGGAACGGCAGGATCGCTGCCGGATCGTGGAGCAGGAACTGCTGAGCGCCCGCCAGCGCCTCGAAAGGGATTGCGTCAAAGCACGCACCTATCAGTCGCTGCGCCAGCAACTCCAGCTCGGACGCCAACAGGAACAGGTGCTCAGCTTTGAGGCCTCAAAACAGGACCTGGAGCAGCAACGGGAACGGCAGCAGCAGCTCGGAGACCAGCTCATCCGCGACCGCGAGGCCCTGGAACGCGATAAGGCCGACCTTCAGGATGCCGCCACTGCTCTGCAGACCCTGCAGGAGAGCGTCAAAGCGCTGGGGGAAGACCAGTTGCTCGGTGTGCAGGCGGAGCTGGCAGGTCTGGAAACCACCGCCCGGGAGCTGGAGCGCCAGGCCCAGCAGCAGCAACAGGAGGGAGAACGGCTGCAGGGGCTGCGTCATGACCTCGCCAATCGACGCCAGCGCCTGCAGGACGACGCCAGAGAGGCCTCCCCGGGGACTGGCACGCAGGCGCTGGACGAAGCCGAGCAGGTGTGTCGCGATGCCCAAGCGGCGGTTGAGGTGTCGCGTCGACGCCTCGGCGATGTGGCCGGACGGTCCGGACACTGGATCGAGGAGCAGCGGCAACGCAGTGGACGCCGCCTGGAGCTGCAGAACCAGCTCACGCCCCTGCAGCGGGAGCAGCAGCAAGTCCTGGAGCGCTCGCTCCAGGACGAGGAGCGGCTGATCGAACTGCAGGCAGAACTGG
>CALGVO010000100.1 GCA_937930135.1 uncultured Synechococcus sp.
GCAAAACCCTTCTCGCCAAGGCCGTGGCTGGAGAAGCTGGCGTTCCGTTCTTCTCAATCTCCGGCTCCGAGTTCGTCGAGATGTTTGTCGGCGTCGGTGCCAGCCGTGTGCGCGATCTGTTCGAGCAGGCCAAGAAAAACGCCCCCTGCATCGTGTTCATCGATGAGATCGATGCGGTCGGGCGTCAGCGTGGCGCTGGTCTGGGTGGCGGCAACGACGAGCGTGAACAAACCCTCAACCAGCTGCTCACCGAGATGGATGGCTTCGAGGGCAATACCGGCATCATCATCGTGGCTGCCACCAATCGCCCCGATGTGCTGGATTCAGCCCTGATGCGTCCTGGTCGCTTTGACCGTCAGGTGGTGGTGGATCGTCCTGATTACAGCGGTCGCCTCCAGATTCTCAAGGTGCATGCTCGAGGCAAGACCCTGGCGAAGGATGTGGATCTCGACAAGGTGGCCCGCCGCACGCCCGGCTTCACCGGTGCCGATCTGTCCAATCTGCTCAATGAGGCCGCCATCCTCGCGGCTCGTCGTGAACTCAGCGAGGTGAGCAACGATGAAATCAGTGATGCGATCGAGCGGGTGATGGCCGGTCCGGAGAAGAAGGATCGGGTGATGAGTGAACGGCGGAAGCGACTGGTCGCTTATCACGAAGCGGGGCATGCCCTTGTCGGTGCCCTCATGCCCGATTACGACCCGGTGCAGAAGATTTCGATCATTCCCCGCGGTCAGGCCGGTGGTCTCACCTTCTTCACCCCCAGTGAGGAGCGGATGGAATCAGGTCTTTACTCCCGTGCTTACTTGCAGAACCAGATGGCTGTGGCTCTCGGTGGTCGCGTTGCCGAGGAAATCGTCTACGGCGAAGACGAAGTCACCACCGGCGCCTCCAACGACCTGCAGCAGGTTGCTCAGGTGGCCCGGCAGATGGTGACCCGCTTCGGCATGAGCGACAAGCTGGGCCCGGTGGCGTTGGGTCGTGCCCAGGGAGGCATGTTCCTGGGGCGCGACATCGCGGCGGAGCGGGATTTTTCGGAGGACACAGCAGCGACCATCGATGAGGAGGTTTCCGATCTCGTGTCGGTCGCCTACAAGCGGGCCACCCAGGTGCTCACGCAGAATCGTTCCGTGCTCGACGAACTGGCTGAGATGCTGGTGGATCAGGAAACGGTCGACGCAGAGGATCTGCAGGAGCTCCTGATGCGTCGGGACGTCCGGGTTGCTGAATACGTCTGATTCTTCAGGCATTGCCGACCACTCCCGCTGGCGTGAGCGTCAGCGGGAATTGATCGTGTCGCTTCGAGCCCATCCGCTCCTGATGGTGTTCCGACCTGATCCTTCCGATCTCAACGCGATCGATCTCTCACGCACCCGGCTAAGCGGCTGGATCGATCAGCTTTCCGATCGGGGCGTTCGCCATGTGGAGGTGGCCTGGTCAGATTCCCCCCAATGGCCTGATTTGATCCGTTCTCTGCAGCAGCGTTACCCGCGTCTGAGCATCGGTGCCGCTTCGATTCGCTGCCAACGCGCGCTAGTGCAAACGGCGGAGCTGGGATTGGCCTATGCGATGTCGCCTTGCCTTGACGAAGTCCTGTTGGCGTTGGCTCGGCGTCTCAATCTCGTGCTTGTGCCCGGTGTGATGACGCCGTCGGAGATCCATCGCGCTGTGACCTTCGAATGTGAGCTGGTGAAACTGTTCCCTGCCGCCAGTCTGGGCATCGACTACCACCGCCTGCTGGCGGCGCCGATGGCACCACTGCCCTTCATGATTGCCGCCGGTGGTTTACGTGCTGATGGCTTGCGGGCCTGGCTGGCTGCGGGATACGACGCGATCGCCCTGGGCCGTTCAGCGATCGTGGCTGAACGGCTCGACCCAGCCCTGGACGAGTGGTTGACGTGAGACTTGGATGCTACAGAAGAGATAGACGTCTGAGGTTCTATGTCTCAACTCTCGATTCAATTGAGTGACAAGGCCGATGCCCTGATCGCTCAGCTGCAGAAGGAGATCTTCAATCGACGGCGCAAGAAGGTCACCGCTGCCGGCGTGGTGGAGTCTCTGGTGGAAAGTGGTGCCCGCTCCCAGTCTGATAAGCGCTTTGCCACGTCCTGGGCCAACCTGATCAAAGACATCGAGAAAGCGGCCAAACTCGCCGATGCGCATGGCAGCAAGCCGTCGTCGCTCAGCGACGAGGAATGGGTGCTGGTGTTGAGCCATCGGGCGCGCCTGGGCACAACCTCTGGGGGCAAGAAGGCTGCGAAGCGGGCAACAACGCGCAAGCCAGCCGCGGCGACAACAGCCTCAGCGAGAACAGCCGTTGCCAAGAAACCTTCAGCCCGACCAGCCTCGAGCAAGGCGACGGCGGCTGATCAGGCTCCAGACAGCAAGCCCAGGCCGGCCAGGCGCGCTCGCAAGAGTGGCGCTGCCGGTTCCACCAACACCTCGGTCGCCAAGCGCATGGCCAAGGCGGTAGGTCGTCTCGGCACCACCCCCTTGCCGTCCCTCACCACCGGCGGCAACGGCATCAGCTCTCCGGCCCGGAGCTGAGCAGGCTGCATTGGCCGTGCTGGCGGAGCAGATGGTCCGCCAGCACCAGGTTCACCATCGCTTCCACCATCGGCACCGCACGGGGCAACACGCATGGGTCGTGACGCCCTTTGGCGGCCAGGGTGGTGGCCTCGCCGGCGGCATTGATGGTCTGTTGTTCTCGGCGGATCGTGGCCGTGGGTTTGAATCCCACCCGGATCAGGATCGGTTCGCCGTTGCTGATGCCCCCCTGGATGCCGCCAGAGTTGTTGGTGGCGGTACGCAACCGGCCGTCCTCGCTGGGGAGGAAGGCATCATTGTGCTCACTGCCCTTCAGGAGGGTGCCCGCAAAGCCTGAGCCGATCTCAAACCCCTTGGTGGCGGGAAGCGACATCACCGCTTTGGCGAGATCAGCCTCCAGCTTGTCGAACACCGGCATGCCCAGCCCCACCGGAGGGCGTCGCACCACACATTCGATCACGCCACCGCAGGAGTCGCCATCCCGGCCGATCGCCTCGATGCGCTCGATCATGCGCTCGGCCATGGCGGCATCGGGGCAGCGCACGATGGTGGCCTCCACATCGGCCCGCTGCACCTGGGCAGGGTCCACCCTGGCTTCCAGGTCGTGGATGCGGGTCACCCAGGCGATCACCTCCGTGCCATGGATCGTGTGGAGAAGCTGTCGCGCGATCGCCCCGGCTGCCACGCGACCGATGGTTTCGCGGGCTGAGGCACGACCGCCGCCGCTGCGGGCCTGAATGCCGTATTTCGCTTGATAGGTGGCATCGGCATGGGAGGGGCGGAAGGCCACGTCCATCTCCCGATAGTCCTGGGGGCGTTGGTCCTTGTTGCGCACCAGCATCGCGATCGGTGTGCCCAGGGTCACGCCATCAAGCAGGCCGCTGAGGATCTCCACCTGGTCGGCTTCGTTGCGCGGCGTGGTGATTTTGCTCTGGCCCGGTCTGCGCCGGTCGAGCTCCGCCTGAATGGCCGCCAGATCGAGTGGAAGCCTCGGTGGGCAGCCATCCACGATCACCCCCACGCCACCGCCATGGGATTCGCCAAAGGTGCTGATGCGAAACAGTTCGCCGAAACTGCTGCCCATGGGATCGTTGCGCTGGCTAGAGCGTAAAGACCCGTCCCCTCAGTGTTTGCGGAAACGCATCAGGCCCCAGCTGAGCCGGCCCGCTTCGCCGCCGTCCACCCAATGGCCGAGGCCTGCATCCATCCGTTCCAGGTAGGTGGGGCTGATGCTCTGGCTGAGTTCAGCTTTGCGCTGTCGCAACTCCTCGCGCACCCGGCTGTAGTGGCGCACCAGCATGCTGGTGCGGTCGTTCCAGATCTCCCGCGCCAGACCAACGGCCTCGGCCCACTGCTGATAGCGGCCAGGAGAGCCGAGATCGGCGAGATGGATACGTTGGAGAATGGCGTCGAGGGAGTCGGCGGCCACACCATCGGCTGCCATCGGATCGGTCATCACCATCACACCGCCGGGGCGAAGCACGCGGGCCGCTTCGCGCATCACCTGCTGGCGATCGCCGGAATGGAGAATCGCATCCTGACTCCACACCACATCGGCGCAGCCATCCGGCAGGGGCACCGCTTCGAAGGAGGCATCGTGCACGGTGATGCGCTCCTGCAGGCCGGCCTCAAGGTTGAGGCTGCGATGGCGTGAATTTTCGACTCTGGAAATGTTGATCGCATCCACCTGCACCCCGGGATGACGACAGAGGTACCGGGCGGCACCGCCGTAGCCGGAACCCAGATCCACGATCCGGCAGCCGGCTGAAGCCCTGGCGGCGATGGTGTCGTCGATCAGTGCTTCCAGCGCTTCAACGGTGCGGCGGCTGGCCTGGGCGATCGGCTCGTTGTCGGTGGCGTAGAGGCCCACATGGATGTCTTCACCACCCCAGATCTCGGCATAGAAGCGGTCGGCGTCGTCACTGTCGTAGTACCCGGCGGCCGTGGTGGCCGCCGGGGAGAAAGAGGTCTGGCTCATGGTTCAGATCGCTGTGACGTCGGTGTCGCAGAGGTATTCCTTCTCGGCCACGTGCACGTAGAAGTCGGGATCGTCGTGGCCGCGTTGGTAGTCGCCGTAGGTGCTGATGCGCTGGAAGCCCACCTCACGCATCAGGCGACGCACGTAGCCATGACGCAGCGGGAACATGTTGAGGTGATAGGTGCTGCCGTCGCTGAAGGCGTAGCGGAAACGGGCCAGACCCTCATCGACGCAGTCGGGGCGCACCTCCACGTCTTTGCCGCAATACACGTTGCCCTTGCCCTTTTTTACCGCGGCACCACCCTCAAGCAGCCGGTCGTAATTGCGATGGTCGAGAATCAGGATGCCGTTGTGCTTCAACACGGCGTAGTACTCGGCGAGCGATTTGCGCCGGTCTCGCTCGCGGAACAGATGGGTGAAGGAGTTGCCCAGGCAGATCACCGCGTCGAACTCACCATGAATGTCGCGGTTGAGGAAGCGCCAGTCGGCCTGGGCGGTGCGCAGCAGCTGATTGCGCTCGCGGGCGTTGTGGAAGGCGCGCGCCAGCATGTTGGGGCTGCCATCGGCGCTCACCACGTCAAAGCCCTCTCGCAGCAGCCGGATCGAGTGGAATCCGGTGCCGGTGGCCACATCGAGCACCGATTTGGCGCCGTGCTCATGCAGCAGCTTCACGAAGAAATCTCCTTCGGCTTCTTCCCTGGCATCCCAGTCGATCAGCCGATCCCAGCGATCCGCGAATTGTTCGACATACTCCTGCTGGTAGTGATCGGTTTCTCGAACGCTCTCGGGAGATTCTCCGAACCGCTGGGCATCGGCGACTTCGGCTGATGCGTGGTTCCTGGTTGAGGTCATGCTGGTCTCGTCCTGTGTTGCGCAGGGATGTCAGCGTTTCCGGCAGCACAATCTGCTTCCGGTGTTCGCGTAGACGACACCCAGGCGCCGAATCGCAGCGGATTCTCGCCACTTCCCGAACCTAACCCTCAGCGCTCAGGTTGTCAGCATCGCAGTCAACATCGTTGGATCACGATGCTTCGGGATTCGCTCAGAAACCAATGCTGCCAATGGGTTTGCCGGGATCAAGCCTCGCCTCGATGGCGTCATTTGTTGCTTGTTCCTGCGGAGTCTGCGTGCAGGTTGCTAGGGTCAAGAAATGGTGAAATGCGGATCCGAGATGCAATCGGAGATCTGTCTTCAGTCTGTCTGGAAAATATTCGGAGGCGCTGCGGATGAGGTGATTGCTCAGCTACGTGCTGGTGAAGATCCCGCTGTTTTGCATCAGCGCAGTGGTGCGCGTGCTGCTGTGCAGGATGTGTCTCTCGAGATTGGACGCGGTGAGATTTTTGTGGTGATGGGGCTCTCCGGCTCCGGCAAGTCCACCCTGCTGCGCATGCTCAACGGCTTGATCGCGCCCTGTGCCGGGGAGGTGGTGGTGCAGGGACGTGCCCTGTCGTCGATGACCAGTGCCGAGATCAACGCCATGCGTCGCCGCCAGATGGCGATGGTGTTTCAGTCGTTCGCCCTTTTCCCGCAGCGCAGCGTGCTCGAAAACGCTGCCTTCGGCCTGGAGGTCGCCGGCGTTTCCAGGCGGGAGCGCCATGACAAAGCGCTGCAGGCGCTGGAGAGGGTCGGCTTGGCCCAGGAGGCCCGAAAGCGGCCTCGCCAGCTTTCCGGTGGCATGCAGCAGCGGGTCGGGCTGGCCCGCGCCCTGGCCCTGGATCCACCCATCCTGTTGATGGACGAAGCTTTTTCAGCCCTGGATCCCCTGATCCGGCGCGACATGCAGACCCTGCTTCTCGAGCTTCAGAGCGAGCAGCAGCGCACGATCGTGTTCATCTCCCATGACCTGGACGAAGCGATCCGCCTCGGTGATCGCATCGCCCTGATGCAGGGCGGATGTCTGTTGCAGTGCGACACCGCCGAAAACCTGCTGCATCACCCGGCCAGCGACGCGGTGCGTCATTTCTTCCGAGACGTGGATGTGGCCTCGGTGCTGGCCGTGGAAGCGATCGCGCAGCGGCCCTCCCGTCTGGCGGTGATCGCTGCCGACGAGGCCCTGCCGGAGGCGGTCGGCGAGCCACTGTATGTGCTCGGTCGGGATCAGGCCTTTCGGGGCGTGTTGTCGGAGGCCAGGGGTTGGGTCAGCGCCGAGCGGGGTCCGGCCCTCACCACCGGGATGCGGGTGCGGGAGGCGATCGAGCTGGTTGCCAGGACCCCCTATCCGCCGCCGGTGCTCGATGACGCGCATCGCCTCGTTGGTGTGATCAGCCCGCGTCTGTTGTTGCAATCGATGGAGGGAGACACGTGATGCTGTCGTTGGCTGCTGCCCATCAGGCCGGGTGGCTCGGCAAGGTCGTGGATGCGGCGGTTGCCTGGCTGCTCACCCATGCCCAGGTGCTCTTTCAGGCGATCAATGGGGTGGTGCTCGCGATCGTGGCGGCCACCGAAGCGGTGCTCCAGTGGCCATCGGCCTGGTTCTTCGCCTTGCTGGTGGCCTTGCTGGGGCTCTGGCGCGTCAATGGCGGCTTCGCCCTTTTCGTGCTGCTCGGCCTCAATCTTGTCTTGTCGATGGATCTCTGGGCACCGATGATCACCACCCTGTCTCTGGTGTTGGCGGCATCGCTGCTCGCTCTGATCGTCGGGCTGCCTCTCGGCATCCTGTCGGCGCGTCACGCCATGGTCTGGCGCCTGGTGCGTCCTGGCCTCGATCTGATGCAGACGATGCCGGCCTTCGTGTATCTGATTCCAGCTGTGATGCTCTTCAGCACCGGCGCGGTTCCCTCGATCATCGCCACGCTGATCTTTGCCATGCCTCCGGTGGTGCGACTCACCCAGCTGGGTCTGTCCCAGGTGCCCGCCGATCTGCTCGAGGCAGGCCGATCCTTCGGCTGCAGTGAGCGTCAGCTGCTCTGGAAGGTGCAGATGCCCAGCGCCCTGCCCACGGTGATGACCGGGGTGAATCAAACGATCATGCTGTCGCTCTCGATGGTGGTGATCGCCTCGATGATCGGTGGCGGCGGTCTCGGCGATGTGGTGCTGCGCGGAATTCAGCAGCTCGATGTGGGCCTTGGCTTCGAAGGCGGAATTGCTGTGGTGATCCTTGCGGTGATTCTGGATCGGCTCAGCCAGAGCCTGGCCAGTGATGCCACACCGTCCTTGCCGGAGCGGCTCCGCGCCTGGCGTTTGCTCTGGAGGTCGGCATGAGTGGATCCCCGATGCGTCGACGCACTGTGCTGCTGGGAGGTCTCGGTCTGGCAGGGGCTTCGATCACCAGCCTGGTGCAGCTCAGTCGTCCCCAACCCGGGCAGGTCACGCGATTGGAGGATGGCGGACCAGGGGCATCGTCGTCGACCCGTCCCCTCGCTTCCTCTGCCAGTGGACGTCCGACGCTGCGCATGGGCTGGTCGCCCTGGGCCGACGCGGAAGTGGTGAGCTTGATCGCTCAGCAGGTGATCCAGCAGGCCTACGACATCAAGGTGGAGAGGGTGCTGGCCGATATCGGCATTCAGTACGCCTCTGTGGCCCGTGGCGATCTCGACATGATGTTGATGGCCTGGCTGCCGCTCACCCACCGTGATTACTGGGCGCGGGTGCGCGACCGGGTGGTGGATTTTGGTTCGATGTACTCCGGGCGGCTCGGTTGGGTGGTGCCCGATTACGTGAGCGAGAGCGAGGTGCGCTCGATCCCGAACCTGCGCGATGCCGCGATCGCCTCCCGTTTTGGCGATCAGGTGCAGGGAATCGACCCCGGCTCAGGCCTGAATCAGGCCTCGGAAGTGGCCTTGCGCGTGTACGACCTGCGCGATCTCAAGCTGGTGTCATCCAGCAGTGCGGCGATGACGGCGGTGCTGGATCAGGCGATCCGTCAGCAGCGCTGGGTGGTGGTCACGAGCTGGACGCCCCACTGGATGTTTGCCCGCTACAAGTTGCGGTTTCTTGATGATCCTGACCGGGTGTTTGGTGGGATCGAGTGGATCCATGCCCTTGGTCGCCAGCAGTTGGATCTGGACCTGCCGGAGGTGGCCGGTTTCCTCACGCGGTTCCATCTGCCGGACCGGGAGTTATCGGATCTGCTGCTGGCCGCCAATGACACCTCCGCTGAAGCGGCGGTGGAGGCCTATCTCGCCCGCCATCCCGCCAGGGTCCGCTACTGGACCACCGGCGAGATCGGTGCTGCTGGCTGAGGTTGGGGGCGTGGTGCGTTGCCACCTCGATGCCGCAGGGTCGGCCGTTGGCGCAAGGTCGGCGTGCTCCGGGTTGGCGGTGCACCAGCCGTCACCAGGTCGGATTGCAGCCCATGGGTGCAACTGAGCAGGCGTGACCAGCTCGGGAGCTGATGGGCGACGGGGGTGGTCATCAAACCCTGCACACCTGGACGCAGCAACGTGGCGAAACTCTGCACGGCGAGTTCTTCGCTGTGGCGGTTGTAGGGCAGGCGATTGATGGCTGAATCGAGGCCGAACTGGCGCACGTGGTCTTCACCGACACGGCGGTAAAGCACTTCGAGGGTGGGAATCTGTTCGCTGGCCAGGCTGCGGCCCTCGTGCTCCATCAGACCGCGCAGCACGGTGCCAAGGATCTCGCCGGCCATTTTCTGCAGACCCTCGCTGGGCTGGTTGCCCAACGCCTTGTGTTTGTGGTCGAACAGGCCCAGATCCACCTGGGCGATCCGGCTCGATGCCACATGGCGATACACCTCAGAGAGCAGGCCGATCTCCAGACCCCAGTCGCAGGGAATGCGCAGATTCATGGCCAGATCGCGACGGAAGGCGAACTCCCCGGCGAGCGGGTAGCGAAACGCCTGGAGATAGCGCAGGTAAGGCACGGGTCCTAAAATCTGTGACAGAGCGGTCAGCAAGGGACCCACAAACAGGCGAGTAGCACGACCCTGCAGGGCCTGGGTTTCCAGCGACAGGCGGCTGTAGTAGGCCTTCACGTAGGCGACGCCATGGGATGGATCAAGCAGCGGGCGCAGCATCCGCTCTGGATAGGCCGGCGAGAAGGTGCGGATGTCGGCATCAAACAGGCCGATGACCTCAGCTTCCCGACAGGCCACCCCCAGCCCTTGCCACACGGCCCAGCCTTTGCCGGCTGGACCGGTCACATCCAGACCCAGGCCACGCATCGATTCCAGCAGTTCGCGCACGGCCGGACCATTGGTCCAGTGCACACGCACCGGGAAGGGCATGCCCCTGAAGAACGTCTCCGCGGCTGCGACGTCATCGCTGCTGTCGGCGGCGAGGGCGATCACCAGTTCATGCAGTCCGCTCAGGTCGGAGAGCACCTCGCGGATCAGCCCCAGGGCCGGTCGGCTGAACTCCTCCATCAGACATGGAATCAGCAACGCCGTGGGGCAGTGCTTGAGTTGGCGCCGGAACTCCGCCAGATCGAGATTGCCGAGGCCGTAGTCATGGATGGTGCTGATCAGGCCCTGTTGAAAATCCATGCGGTGATCAATGCGACAACAGGAGGAAGAGCCCTGGTCCATACCTGTGGCACGCGCCCAAGGTGAGTGATGAGGCAGCCCGAGGCCAATGCAGCATTGCCAGCGCTTCTCAAGGAGCTCTACCCCACGCATTGTTTGGAGGATCTCGAAACTCTGTCGTCGCAATTGCTGCAATCTGCCGGGAATCGGTCAGCGAATGCCCACGGCAGTGCGGCCACCCTGGAGCGTTGGGATGCCGGCACCTGTGTGTTGATCACCTACGCCGACACGGTGGTTGCCGAGGGGCGACCGGCGCTGCGGCAGCTGCAGCGGCTGTTGGAGGGGCCTCTCTCCGGCCTTTCCTCCGTGGTGCATGTGCTGCCGTTTCTCAAGGCCACCAGTGATGGCGGCTTTGCCGTGGCCAGTCATGACGCTCTGGAGGAGCGTTTCGGCGATTGGGACGATCTGGCTGCGCTCGCTGCAGGGCGTCAGTTGATGGCGGATCTTGTGCTGAATCACGTGTCGGCGTCCCATCCCTGGGTGCGTGCGTTTCAGCGCGGTGCTGAGCCTGGGTCACGCTGTGTTCTTGCTGCTTCGGCTGATCCCTGCTGGGAGCGGGTGGTGCGGCCGCGCAGTTCGGCCCTGTTCACCACCCTCGCCACCGAACGCGGCCCGGAGACGGTCTGGACCACCTTCGGTTCCGACCAGGTGGATGTGAACTGGCGCGAGCCGCAGGTGCTGAGCGGGTTCACCCGTCTGCTCGATCGCTTCTGCGCGCACGGGGTGAGCTGGTTGCGCCTGGATGCGGTGGGATTTGTCTGGAAGGAGCCGTTCACCGACTGCATCCATCGTCCTGAGGCGCACCGTTTGGTGGAGGTGCTGCGGTTGCTGCTGGGCGCGCGTTGCCCCCGCGGTGTTGTGGTGACGGAAACGAATGTTCCCGAGCAGGAGAACCTCTCGTATCTCCGCAGCGGCACTGAGGCGCATCTGGCCTACAACTTTCCCTTGCCGCCGCTGTTGCTGGAGGCCTGCATCAGTCAAAAAGCCGACCTGCTGAACCGTTGGCTCGCTCGCTGGCCCCAGTTGCCCGCCGGCACCGGACTGCTCAATTTCAGCGCCTGTCACGACGGCGTTGGCCTGCGGCCTCTGGAGGGACTGATGGCGGAGGAGCGGATGTTGCGTTTGCTCGGTGCCTGCGAACAGCGTGGCGGTTTGGTGAGTCACCGGCGTTTGGCCGATGGCCATGACGTGCCTTACGAGATCAACATCAGCTGGTGGAGTGCGATGGAGAGTGCCGGCAGGGATCCGGCCCATCGACAACGGGACAGGTTTCTGTTGAGCCAGTTGTTCGTGATGGCTTTGCCCGGTGTGCCAGCGTTCTATTTGCCGGCGTTGCTGGCCACGGCGAACGACAAGGCCCGTTTCAGGCGCACGGGGCATCGCCGCGATCTCAACCGCCCCCAGTTTCAGTCGGAGCGCCTGGAACGGTTGCTGGCTGACCCCCAGAGTGACGCCAGTCTCGTGTTGGCCAGCCTGCGCCGGGCGATGGCGCTGCGCCGCACTCAGAACGCCCTGGCTCCGTCAGCGCCGATGGCGCTTCTCAGCGGCGGGCGAGCCGATTGCGTGGTGGTGCAGCGAGGTTCGGGTGAGGATGTGCTCCTGGCGGTTCACAATTTCAGCGAGGTCCGTCTCAGCTTGTCGTTGACCAACTTGGCGCATGCACCAGCCGGGCGTTGCTGGCACGATCTTCTTGCCGATGGCCCCCTCCCGGACGGTCAGCAGTGGATCGACCTCGAGCCTTTCGCTGTGCAATGGCTGATCCCACGATGAAGGCCCCCATCAAGACTGCACCGGACTGGTGGGTGGTCACCGATCTGGATGGCACCCTGATGGATCACCGCTACGACTGG
>CALGVO010000101.1 GCA_937930135.1 uncultured Synechococcus sp.
CCGAGGGCGAATTCGGTGGCGAGCAGGGCGATGAAGCCGAGCATGGCCATGCGGCCGTTGAGCTTCTCGGCGCGCTCATGGAAGCCCCAGCCGCTCTCAGGAGCCACCACTTCCATGCGGGGCTCGGTGGCGAAGGCGTTGAGGCGACCACCGTCTTCGGTGGTGACGGTGGCACCGCGGATGGTGGGAGCGGAGGAGGGAGTGGATTGGGTCATGACTCTCGTGACGTCTCCCTGAAGTGTAACCCAGTGTTAAGAAAGTTTTCGCCCCCGTGATAAACGGAGTTGGCAGAGTTCCTCGAAAGCTGGCCGCAGCAGGTAGGGATACTCCCCCACCCAGAGGCGCAGGCCCGGCAGCCAGGCGTCACTGAGGGCAGCCACGCGGGAGAAATCCTTGCGGTCGCTGAGCACCAGGCAGCGCAGCCGCGCTCCAGCGCGAATGCTGGCGTGTTTCTTCTGCATTGGAAAACTGAGTCGGCCCAGATAGCCGTCCTCATCCGCCAGTTCCAGCACCATCCAGGTGCGCCGTTGTTCCACCAGCTCCAGGTCGCCGTGTTGATCGGCCTGTTCGCGCCGGTTCTCCACCCGTTCGCGGCTGTAGGCCTCAGCCACCTCGCCATCGAACAGGGCGGCTGCCGGATAGCGGCGCAGGGTCGCATTGCGCTGACCCGCCTCCAGAATCGGCCCCCAGAGGATGTAAAGCAGCAGGGCGACGCCGGCCACCAGCCACACCGAGCCCCAGCGATTGAACGACAGGGTCTGGCTGATCAAGAGGGTGATGACGCCGCCGATGGTGGAAATCAGCACCCGCTGAAGGATTTTGCGTGGGTTGCCCAGGGCCGCGGTGAACTGGTTGCTGGTGGCCACCGCAGGGATCAGCCGCTGCAGCTCACCAGGGCGAAGGGGAATCAGCATGACTGGATCGCAGGCATGGACATTCAGTTCAAAGCAGCCGTTCCAGGCCGTACACCAGCCCGTCGAGTTGGCGGACGCGCCGCACGCTGAGCAGCACGCCGGGCATGTAGGCGGAGCGATCGATGGTGTCGTGGCGGAGGGTGTAGGTCTCGCCGGGGGCTCCGAACATCACCTCCTGATGGGCCACCAGCCCGGGCAGGCGCAGGGAATGGAGGCGCAGGCCGCTGGGACGCAAACCACCACGACTGCCCTGCAGCGATTCGTGCTCCTCCACCTCGCTGGGATTGAAGCGTTTGCCCAGCTCCTCCATCAGCTCCGCGGTTTTGATGCAGGTGCCGCTGGGGGCATCGGCCTTGCGGTTGTGGTGGAGTTCCGTGAGCTCGGCGTGGTCGTAGAAGCGTGCCGCCGCCGCTGCAGCCTGTTGCAGCAGCACCATGCCCACCGAGAAGTTGGGGATCACCGCCCCGCCCATCGAGGCCTTCTCGGCGAACAGCTGCAGCTCCTTCAGTTGTTCTGGCGAGAGGCCGGTGGTGCCGATCACCGGATGCACCCCGTAGGCAATCGCGGCGCGGGTGTGGTCGTAGACCACGGAGGGGTGGGTGAAATCCACCATCACCGCACCCTGCCCCGGGCCCGCCTGACGCACCTCCTGGCTCACGGCACAGAGGCAACCCTCCAGATCAGCCGTGACCGCCACCTCCAGGCTGCCCAGACCCAGCGCTTCACCCACATCGACGCCCTCCTTGCCGCTGGTGGTGTCGACGGCGCCTGCGAGCCGGCAATCGGTGGAGGCCTGCACGGTCTTCACCACCTCTGCGCCCATCCGCCCCAGGGCACCCACCACCACCACGGGAATCGGGTTGGCTGTTGCGGTTGTCATCGCGTTGGACTGGCTGGCAAGAGCCTATGGGGCCGGGCGGCTCTGTAACACCAGGGCCTCAACCCTCGCAGCAAGAACACGAACGCCCGTAGGCTTCTTCACATTGCTCAAACCACGCCGATGTTCACGCAGGTTCGCTCCTCCGACCGCCGGATTGCTCCTGCCGAGAACAACAGCCATCAATCGGTGATGAAGGCGGTGTATGTGGTGCTTGAGCCCCAGTACCAGAACGCCCTCACCCAGGCCGCCCAGAGCCTCAATGCCCAGAACGGGCCTCTGGGTCTTGAACTGAGCGGCTATCTGATCGAGGAACTGCGTGACCCCGACAACTACGCCGATTTCCAGGCCGATGTGGCCCAGGCGGATGTGTTCATCGCCTCGCTGATTTTCATTGAGGATCTGGCTCAGAAGGTGGTCGATGCCGTCGCCCCCCATCGGGATCGGCTCAAGGCCGCGGTGGTGTTCCCCTCCATGCCCGAGGTGATGCGCCTGAACAAGCTGGGCAGCTTCTCGATGGCCCAGCTCGGTCAGAGCAAGAGCGCCATCGCCGGCTTCATGAAGAAGCGGAAGGAGTCGGGTGGGGCCGGCTTCCAGGACGCCATGCTCAAGCTCCTCAACACCCTGCCCACCGTTCTCAAGTATCTGCCGGTGGAAAAGGCGCAGGATGCGCGCAGCTTCATGCTCAGCTTCCAGTACTGGCTGGGCGGCACCCCCGACAATCTGCGCAATTTCCTGCTGATGTTGGCGGATAAATACGTGTTTCCGCCGTCGGCTGGGGAGGAGCGCCCGGAGCTGGTGGTGGCCGATCCCGAAGTGTTCCCCGATCTGGGGATCTGGCATCCGCTGGCCCCCGCGATGTTTGAGGACCTCAAGGAGTACCTCAACTGGACGGCCAGCCGCAGCGATCTGAGTGAGGCGGCCCGTCAGGGACCCGTGATCGGTCTGGTGCTGCAGCGCAGCCACATCGTCACCGGGGACGACGCCCATTACGTGGCCGTGGTGCAGGAGCTGGAGTTCCGCGGTGCCCGCGTGATTCCGATCTTCTGCGGCGGTCTTGATTTCTCCAAGCCGGTCAACGCCTTCTTCTACGACCCGCTCAATCCCGATCAGCCCCTGGTGGATGGGGTGGTGTCGCTCACCGGTTTTGCTCTCGTGGGCGGTCCGGCTCGGCAGGATCACCCCAAGGCGATTGATGCGCTCAAGCGCCTGAACCGGCCCTACATGGTGGCGTTGCCCCTGGTGTTCCAGACCACCCAGGAATGGGAAGACAGCGACCTCGGCCTCCACCCCGTGCAGGTGGCGTTGCAGATCGCGATCCCGGAGCTGGATGGCGCGATTGAACCGATTGTGCTCTCCGGCCGTGATGACGCCACCGGCAAGGCCCACACCCTCCAGGATCGGGTGGATGCGATCGCTGAGCGGGCGATCCGCTGGTCGTCGCTGCGGATCAAGCCCCGCGCTGAGAAGAAGCTGGCGATCACCGTGTTCAGCTTCCCGCCCGACAAGGGCAACGTGGGCACGGCCGCCTATCTCGATGTGTTCGGCTCCATCCATCGCGTGCTGGAGGAGATGAAGGCGAAGGGCTATGACGTGCAGAACCTGCCTCGCGATGCCAAAACCCTGATGGAGGCGGTGATCAATGACCCCGAAGCCCTGCAGGGAGCTCCGGAGTTGTCGATTGCCCATCGCATGAGCGTGGAGGAATACGAACGACTCACCCCCTATTCAGAGCGTCTCGAGGAGAACTGGGGCAAGCCCCCCGGCAATCTCAACAGCGATGGCCAGAACCTGCTGATCTACGGCCGCCACTTCGGCAACGTGTTCGTTGGCGTGCAACCCACTTTCGGTTACGAGGGTGATCCAATGCGTTTGCTGTATTCCCGCAGCGCCAGCCCCCACCACGGTTTTGCCGCCTACTACACCTATCTGGAGAAGATCTGGAAGGCGGATGCGGTGCTCCACTTCGGCACCCACGGCTCCCTGGAGTTCATGCCCGGCAAACAGATGGGCATGAGTGAAACCTGCTATCCCGATTCCCTGATCGGTGCCCTTCCGAATCTCTACTACTACGCCGCCAACAACCCCTCGGAGGCGACGATCGCCAAACGTCGTGGCTATGCCTCCACGATCAGCTACCTGACGCCACCAGCGGAGAATGCTGGCCTCTACAAAGGTCTGAAGGAACTGGGTGAGCTGGTGGGCTCTTACCAGCAGCTGCGTGAAGGCGGTCGCGGTGTGCAGATCGTCAACGCGATTGTGGAAACGGCGCGCCAGTGCAATCTCGATAAAGACGTGGTGCTGCCGGAAGGCGATGCCGCCAGCCTCGATCTCGACGCCCGCGATGCCGTGGTGGGTGCGGTGTATCGCCAGTTGATGGAGATCGAGAGCCGGCTGCTGCCCTGTGGTCTGCACACGATCGGCAAGCCACCCACGGCAGAAGAAGCGATCGCCACCCTGGTGAACATCGCCGCCCTGGAGCGCGAGGAGGAGGGGATCCGTTCGCTTCCGGGTCTGCTGGCTGAGGCACTCGGTCGCAAGATCGATGACATCTACCGGGGCAACGACGACGGTGTGCTCGCCGATGTGGAGCTCAACCGCACGATCACCGAAACCTCCCGTGCTGCCGTCGGCGCGATGGTGCGCTCCCTCACCGGTCTGGATGGCCGGGTGAACATGCGCGGCAACTTCGGCTGGTTGCTTGACCTGCTCACCAAGTTCGGCTTCAAGTTGCCGACCCCCTGGCTGCGTGCCTGTTGCAGCGCCGGTTTCACCAGTGTGGATTCAGTGGCGCTCGACAAGCTCTTTGCCTATCTGCGCTTCTGTCTTGAGCAGGTCTGCGCCGATATGGAAATGCAGAGTTTGCTGCGGGCCCTCGATGGTGAATACGTGCTGCCCGGTCCTGGTGGTGACCCGATCCGCAACCCCGGTGTGCTGCCCAGCGGCAAGAACATCCATGCCCTCGATCCCCAGGCCATTCCCACCCGGGCCGCCGTGGCGGCAGCCAAGGGCGTGGTTGACAAGCTGATCGAGCGTCAGCGTGAAGAACAGGGTGCCTGGCCGGAAACGATCGCCTGCGTGCTCTGGGGCACCGACAACATCAAGACCTATGGCGAGTCGCTCGCCCAGATTCTCTGGTTCATCGGCGTGCGTCCGGTGCCCGATTCCCTCGGCCGGGTGAACAAGCTGGAGCTGATCAGCCTTGAGGAGCTGGGCCGACCCCGCATCGACGTGGTGGTGAACTGCAGTGGTGTGTTCCGCGATCTGTTCATCAACCAGATGGCCCTGATCGACCAGGGCGTGAAGATGGCCGCCGAAGCCGATGAGCCCCTCGAGCAGAATTTCGTGCGCAAGCACGCGCTCGAGCAGGCCGAAAAGGAGGGCACCAGTCTGCGCGACGCCGCCTGCCGTGTGTTCTCCAATGCCAGCGGCAGCTACAGCTCCAATGTGAACCTGGCGGTGGAGAACAGCACCTGGGAAGAGGAGGGTGAACTGCAGGAGATGTATCTCTCTCGCAAGACCTTCGCCTTCAATTCCGATAACCCCGGGGAGATGAATCAGAAGCGCGAGGTGTTCGAGTCGGTGATGAAAACTGCTGATGTGACCTTCCAGAATCTTGATTCCGCTGAGATCTCTCTCACCGATGTGAGCCATTACTTCGACAGCGATCCCACCAATCTGATCAAGGGGCTGCGGGACGACGGCAAGGCCCCCACCAGCTACATCGCCGACACCACCACCGCCAACGCCCAGGTGCGCTCCCTCAGCGAGACGATTCGCCTCGATTCACGCACCAAGCTGCTCAACCCCAAGTGGTATGAGGGCATGCTCAATTCCGGCTACGAGGGTGTGCGTGAGGTGGCCAAACGCCTCAACTTCACCCTGGGTTGGAGCGCCACCTCAGGTCAGGTGGATAACTTCGTGTATGAGGAAGCCAACGAAACCTTCATCAACGATCCGGAGATGCGCAAGCGGTTGATGGAGCTCAACCCCCATAGCTTCCGTCGGATCGTCGGCACCCTGCTGGAAGTGCATGGCCGTGGCTACTGGGAAACCTCCGACGCCAACATCGAGCAACTGCAGGAGCTCTATCAGGAAGTGGAAGATCGGATCGAGGGGGTGGTCCCGGCCGCTTGAGGCCGGGGGCGTTCAGGAGTTGCCGCGACAACTGCAGAGGCTGTCGAGATCGGGGCGTCCCGTGAGCTTCAGGCGTTGGCTGGCCCAGATCGCATAGATCCGATCCACGATCGGTGCGATCAGGGGCCAGGCGGT
>CALGVO010000102.1 GCA_937930135.1 uncultured Synechococcus sp.
CTCCCTCCGGCGCCAACAGCAGGGAGAGATCAGGTTTCCCGGAAGCCTTCAGGCCTGCGGTGATGCCTGAGGCCTGAAACCCATCCGGAGCCGTGAGACCTCCCGATACGACAACCCAAGTGGGCGAGAGGGATCCGCTGTTGGCCACCATCACGCCTGCAGGGTAGACACTGAATCCATCCTCACCCCGCGCCATGCCCAGCCAACGCCGGATTGGCCTCACCGGAGGGATTGCCAGCGGCAAGAGCAGCGTCGGTCGCTGGCTGGCGCAACGGGGCATTCCCGTGCTCGATGCCGATCAGGTCGCGCGGCAAGTTCTGGAGTCAGGCAGCGAAGCCACCCAGCAAGTGATCGCTCATTTCGGCGATCGGGTGCGCGCCAAAGGCGCCACAGGGGAGGAAGCTTGTCTCGATCGCGCGGCCCTGGGCCGGATCGTGTTCAGCGACCCGAAAGAGCGACGCTGGCTCGAGCAGCTGGTGCACCCTCGGGTGCGTGATCACTTCCATGTGGAACTGCTCCGGCTCCAGCAGGAGGCGATCGTGGTGCTGATGATTCCGCTGCTGTTTGAAGCGGGCCTGGACGGGCTGTGTAGCGAGGTGTGGCTGGTGGACTGTGACCCGGCGCAGCAGCTGCAACGGCTGATCGGGCGCGATGGCCTCAGCGAAGCCGAGGCCCGCCTGCGAATCGCAGCCCAATGGCCATTGGAGCGCAAGCGAGGCTTGGCCGACCTGGTGCTCGATAACCGCGGCACACCCGAACAGCTGGAAGCACTGGTGGCAGCCGCGCTCAGCCCTTGAACTTCCTCACTGACGATCAAGATTGGGGGCCTGCACAGTCAGCCATCCACCTCACTTGCCCGTGCTGGTCGGCCTAGTTACATAAATTAAAATTGCTCGTTTGGCGGGGCCCTCGTTCCAGAAGGGAAGGGGATCGCCAGTGATGAGAGGCAATCAAGGGAATACGGGAAGCCCGCCATCCTGAAGAATGGCAGGGCATAGTGATGATTGCTCAGGCGCTCGGCAAAGCATGAGGTTGCTTCCGTGAAGTGCTGGTTCCATCTCGGCCCACCAAAGACCGGCACAACGTCGATCCAGGAGACGCTTTATTACGAGCTGCAGGATCCCGGCTTCGTCTACTGCGGGTTCGGCGACATCAACGGCAGCTATGCCCTGTCCGCGCTCGTCGGCCATAACAACTACTTCGCCTCGCTGCGAGCCATGCCCTACGGGGCCGGTGATGGCGGGCGCCGTCGAGCCCTCCGTCGTCTCGCTCGTTGTGTGGACCGTGCCCGCTCCCGAGGCGCCGACCTGATTCTCTCAGCGGAATGGAGCTACGGGTGGGGAAAGTCAAAGCACGTTTGGTTTGGTGAGCTTGCGCGGGATCTCGGGCTCGATCTGCACGTTGTTCTCTACCTCCGGCCGCCACTCGACTGGATTGCCTCACTTGTAGCGCAGTACGTTCGGTACGGGCGATGCAGCACCCATGAAGATCTCGAGAGGTTGGCGAGCTCCGTCGAGACGCTGCAGTGGAGGTTGAGGTTCTCAAAGAGATTGGAGCTGCTCGGCGAGCTTTACGGATCAGATCGGGTAACGATTCGGCCGTACCTACGGGAGCAACTGGTGGGCGGCTGCGTCGTGCAGGACTTCTGTCACGTCATCGGCATGCGTCAACCACCGTCCACGATCCATCGCCGAAACGAGCGCATGAGGCTTCCCACCGTCCAGTGCCTGCATCAGTACAACCTGTTCCTCGGTCGACGGCTGCGCGGGCCGCTCGAGCTGGCCCGGCGTGACGCGTTGGTGCTGCGGCTTGAACAGATCTTTGGCGATGGTTGCAACCTCCGCCTGCAGCCCGCCGTGCTGGGGGGGCTGGTGCCGTTTGCGCTCGAGGAGCTGGCCGCCCTGCATCAGTTCCACGGGGTTGAGCTGCCGCTCACGACCAACGCGACGTCGGCCGAAGGACTCGACAGTCTTGATCGGCTCCTTGAACTCGACGACGGGGATCGCCGCCGGCTGGTCGAGGCTGTTGGGGTCGATCTCCCGGTTCCCGAGTTGCTGGAGCGGCTGGAGCGAGGATCAACGATCTCGGCCGTGGTGCAAACAGGGTCCGCGGTCGTCCGCCGCTACCTTCGCCATGTCCAGAGCGGGAGCTGAAAAGCAGCTCAAGCGATGTGCATCACTGAAAAGTTCGCTCGAGCTGATCGCGTGATCACCCAGCAGATCTACAACGGCCCGCCTCGAACGGCAGTGCCACGTTGAGCTGAAACCTGAGAGCCATATCAGCCCCCCTTCAGCTTCTGACTGAGGATCTGATTGGCCAACTTCGGATCGGCCTTGCCGCCGGTCTTCTTCATCAGCTGACCGACGAAGAAGCCCTGCAGCTTGGTTTTGCCGCCGCGAAAGGCCTCCACCTCATCGGGATGCGCCGCCAGGAGCTCATCAACGATGGCACCAATCGCTGCGGGATCACTGATCATGCCCAGACCCCGCTCCTCCACAATCGCCTTGGGTGAACCACCCTGCTCCAGCAACTCAGGCAGGATCTCCTTGGCGATCTTGCCGCTGATGGCGCCGCCATCGATCAGCTTCACCATCTCCGCAAGCTGTTCGGGGCGGAAGGGCAGCGAGGCGTAATTGAGGCGGTTGCTGTTCACATAGGCGGCGATATCGCCCGTGATCCAGTTCGCCGCCAACTTGGCATCAGCGCCGGCTGCCACCGCCGCTTCGAAGTAGTCGGCCATCGGCCGTTCGTCGGTGAGCACGCGGGCGTCGTACTGCGACAAGCCAAGGGTCTCTGCGTAGCGATGACGCTTGGCGGCGGGAAGCTCCGGCAATTCAGCGCGCCAGGCTTCACGCTGGTCAGCACTCACCTCGATCGGTCCCAGATCGGGATCGGGGAAGTAGCGGTAGTCGCTGGCCCCCTCCTTGCTGCGCATGCTCTTGGTGAGCTGCTTGCCCTCATCCCAGAGGCGGGTCTCCTGAACGATCGTTTCGCCGCTCTCATAGGCCTTGATCTGTCGCTGGATCTCGTAGTCGCAAGCCTTCTGAATGGCGGAAAAGGAGTTCATGTTCTTGATCTCCACCTTCGTGCCGAAGGGCGCGTCGGGGCCGCGACGCACGGAGATGTTCACATCACAACGCAGGGATCCCTCCTGCATGTTGCCGTCGCTCACGCCGAGATACCGCATGATGCGGCGGATCTCCGAGGCATACTCGGCGGCCTCACGACCGGTGCGCAGATCCGGCTTGCTCACGATCTCCGCGAGAGCAACCCCAGCGCGGTTGTAGTCCACCAGCGAATGGGTGGAACCCGCCAGGCGATCGCTGCCGGCGTGCACCAACTTGCCGGCATCTTCCTCCATATGCAGGCGTTCGATACCGATGGTTTTCAGATAGGTCTCTTTGCCCTTCTCCGCCACCTCCACTTCGATCCAACCGTCTTCGGCGATCGGTTCGTCGTATTGGGAGATCTGATAGTTCTTGGGCAGATCAGGATAGAAATATTGTTTGCGGTCGAATTTGCTGTGCTCGGCGATGTGGAGGTTGAGGGCCATCGCCGCCTTCACCGCATACTCGAGCACCTTCTGATTCAGCACCGGCAGGGTGCCGGGCAGACCGCACACCACAGGGTCGATGTGGGTGTTGGGGTCATCGCCGAAGGCGGTGGAGGCCGATGTGAAGATCTTGCTGTCGGTGCCCAGCTGCACATGGGTCTCCAGGCCGATCACGGCTTCCCAGGCCTGGTGCGTTGCTGCAGGTGCCGCCATCCGCTGTG
>CALGVO010000103.1 GCA_937930135.1 uncultured Synechococcus sp.
GGCTCTCCCTACAGCTCGCCGTCGAGCTTCGCGCTCAACCCCTGGTTCCTCGATGCTGATGAGTTGGTGGCGCAGGGCTACCTGGCGTCCGAGAGCCTGAGCGGCCTTCCCGGGCAGGACGCTCAGGCCTGCAATGAAGGGGCAGTGGATCTGGCCCTGGCCGAGCGCCGGGCCGCCGCCCTCGGCGAGGCGCTGCTGGTGGCCTGGCCGGAGCAGTCGGCGGAGCGTCAGCGTCGCTTTGCGGCTTGGTGTTCCCAGCAGGCGTTCTGGTTGGAGGATCACGCCGCCTTCATGGAACTGCGTCGCCAACAGGAGGGGCGCCCGTGGTGGACCTGGCCAGAGCCTCTGGCACAACGCCAGCGCCGGGCCCTGGAGCACTGGCGCAGGGAGCATGGGCCTGCGCTGCAGTGTCAGCGCCTGCTCCAGTGGCATGCCGATCGGCAGTGGCAGGCCCTTCACGCCCTGGCTCAGGATCTGGGGGTGCGCCTGTTCGGCGATTTGCCCTTCTATGTGGCCCGCGACAGCGCCGATGTCTGGAGCCATCGCCAGCTCTTTGCGCTGACGCCGGCGGGGGAGCTCATTCTCCAGAGCGGTGTGCCGCCGGATTACTTCTCCGCCACGGGCCAGCTCTGGGGCACGCCGGTGTACCGCTGGTGGCGGCATCGGCTCAGCCGCTTCCGTTGGTGGCGCCAACGCTTCCGGCGTCAGTGGCAGCTGGCGGATCTGCTCAGGCTGGATCATTTCCGTGCCCTGGCGGCTTACTGGGCGGTGCCCGGCGCCGACGACACAGCGATGGCGGGGAGCTGGCGACCCTCGCCGGGGGCTCCACTGTTGCGTTGCTTACGCCGTGATGTCGGTGGGGTGCTGCCGCTGGTGGCGGAGGATCTCGGTGTGGTCACCGCTGAGGTGGAAGAGCTGCGGGATCGCTTTGCGCTGCCTGGCATGAAAATTCTTCAGTTCGCCTTTGACGGCAATCCCAACAACCCCTATCTGCCCGCCAACATCAAGGGGGAGCGCTGGGTTGTCTACACGGGCACCCACGACAACTCCACCAGCCTCGGCTGGTGGCAGGGCCTGGATGAGGCGGCGAGGCAGCGGGTGACCGCCGTGGTGGGGCGGCCGCTGGAGGCGCCGGGTTGGCAGTTGCTGGAGCTGGGCCTGGCCACCAGCGCCGGGCTGGTGGTGGCACCGCTTCAGGATCTGCTGCATCTCGATGATGTCGCCCGCTTCAACACCCCCGGCACGGTGGGTGGCAACTGGACCTGGCGGCTGGCGGTGGAACCTGCGGCGCTGGAGGGGGCGCTCAAGGGTTATGGGGAGCGCGGCGCCGTCTGGGGGAGGCGGTAAGTCCCAGGTTGGTCCTTGATGGCGGTGAGGGAAGCACCGTTCCAGAGCACCTGATCGGTGGCCGTCGGGGCTGGGTCGATGCTGAGGCTGAAGGGGGGGAGCAACTGGAGGCTGAGCTTGCCCTGGGCACCGTTGAGTTGGCTGCGATCGCCGCCGGCGCTGCTGAAACGGATGGCGCTCGGGCGGTTGAGCGACAGTTCCAGCACTCCGGTGCGGGCAGGGGCATTGTTGGCGTTGGCTTCTTCACGCGGCGGCAGCCATTGACTGAGGGGGCGCCGGCGCGCTTCATCCAGGGGGCGCAGACCCTGGAGAGCCGGGTCGCTGGTGTCGGCGGCGAGCTGGAGATCGTCGCTGCTGGGCGGAATCGGAGTGAGGCTGAGGCTGTTGCGCATGGCGAGGTAGCGCTGTTGCTGGTTCAGGGCCAGCAGGGACCCCATCATCACGAGGGCATACACGACGCTGCCCTGCCAGGTGGTGAAGATGTCGATGCTGCCGATCGTGAATCGGGCTGCACCCCGTTGTCTGCCCTGCAGGCGTGAGGGCTGAGCCGGGGGCAAAGCGCCGTTGAGACTGCCTGGATTCAGATCCAGGTGGTGCTCCAGGCGGCTGAGCATGGCGCTTAGGTAGGCCGCTTCGGGCAGGCGGTCACGCCAACCTTTCTCCAGGGCCTCGAGCACCGGGGTGGTGATTCTCATGTCGCTGGAGAGATCGCGCAGGGAGAGGTTGCGTTCTTCCCGGCGTTCCCGCAGCAGCTGTCCGGCGGCGAGCAAGGGATCCACGTCGTCGCTGCCGGTTCTCACCACAGCCTGATCGCGCTTGCGCCGTCGCCAGATCCAGGGAAACCTCATCGGCGCGTCGTCGACTGCCCCATCTCGGGCATCAGATGGCGCCATTCTCCCTTGTGCAGGGCCCTCCATTCACCCTCCGCCAGGGATCCCAGCGGGATGCCGGCGATGGCGATCCGCTGCAAATCGAGTACTGGATGTCCGAGCTGGTCCGCTGTGCGACGAATCTGGCGGTTGCGGCCTTCTTGCAGTGTCACCTCCAGCAGGGTGCGGCCGCCTTCGCGGCGGAGGCGCTGCACCGTCGCCGGCTGGGTGCGCTGCCCATCCAGCCACACCCCGTCGCGCCAGCTCTGCAGTTGCCCAGGCGATGGATCGCCCTCCAGCCAGACGCGGTAAGTCTTGCTGTGTTCGTAGCGGGGATGGCTGAGCCTCAGGGTGAGCTGGCCGCGGTTGGTGAGCAGCAGGGCGCCGCGACTGTCGGCATCGAGCCGTCCAATTGGGTGGAGGCCGCGGCGGAGGTGGTTCGGGATCAGATCGAGCACGGTGCGACGGCCGCGGGGGTCATGGCAGCTGCTGATCACCCCCACCGGTTTGTTGAGCAGGAGCAACCGGGTGGCTTCGGGTGTCCGCAAGGGTCTGCCATCCACACAGATCCGGTCCTGCTCCGGGTCGGCCCGATCACCAAGCCCCGCGACCTGGCCATTCACGCTCACCCGTTGCTGCCGCAGCAGCTCCTCCGCTTTACGGCGGGAGCAAAGGCCAGCGGCGGCGATCAGTTTCTGGAGGCGTTCCCCGTTCAAGCTGCCTGGCCACCCTTGGGGAGCAGCAGCTCCACATTCGTGCCGCCTTCGGGATGATTCCGGGCCTGGATACGTCCACCGTGATTGACGGCGATCTGCTGCACGATCGCCAGGCCGAGACCGCTGCCGCTGCGGTTCGAGCGCGCCCTGGAGGGATCGCCGCGGTAGAAGCGCTGGAACATGTTGTTGAGATCCTTCTCGCTGAGGCCGGGGCCATGGTCCCGGATCGAGAGCAGCCACCAGCCACCGCTGGGCAGGATTTCGACCTCCACCTGGCTGTGGTCGGGGGAATAGCGCAGGGCGTTGTCGAGCAGGTTGAGGATGGCCCGGTGCAGGCGCCGCTGGTCGCCGAGCAGGGGTGCCTGCTCATCGCTGTTCAGGGCCAGCGACACCCCGCGCTCTTCGGCGAGGGGGCGGATGCTCGTCCAGGCGTTCTCCACCAGATTGTCGAGGCAGAGCGCGCTGTAGGCCTGGTTGTCGCGGGGCAGGCTGTTTTCCAGGCGCGAGAGTTCGAGCAGGTCCTCCACCATCAGCTGCAGCCGCCGTAATTCCTTCTGGAGGCGCTCCACCAGCACGGTGTCTTGCCCCTGGACGGCGGATTCGAGCCGATCGCTCACGAGCATCAGGGCGGTGAGGGGCGTTTTCAGTTCATGGGCCACATCGCTGACCCAGCGCTCCTGTTGCTGTTGCTGGGCTTCGAGGGAGCGACAGCTCTGGAGCAGCACGAGCAGCCATTCATCCGATCCGGGCAGCACGATCGCTTCGAGTGGGTCGCTCTGCCATTCCCATTCCGTGCGCTGGGGACGTTGCTGGTGGCGAACCTGCACGATCGCTTCCTCCAGCTCGGGAATGGAGAGCACCTCTTCGAGCGGTTGGCCGCGCACGAGCACGTTGCGGGAGATCTGCAGCAACCGCTCCGCCTTTTCGTTGATGTAAGCGATGGTGAGATCGGGGGTGAGGATCAACCATCCCTGGGTGGCGGCATCGATCCAGGCGAGCAGCTGGGGGGTGGTGAGGGTCTTGCCCTGGAGCACCGCACCCTGTTGGGACCGTCGCTGGCGCTGCTGCCGTTGCCCTGTCCAGCTGACGCCCACTCCGATCGCTGCCCCCAGCACCAGGCCCAGGCCGAGCTGTTCTGCCATCGCCTGCCTCAGCCGAAGCGGTAACCGAAACCGCGCACGGTGCGGATGTGCTTCGGTGCGGAGGGTTCGTCTTCGATCTTCTCCCTGAGCCAGCGGATGTGCACATCCACGGTTTTGGTGTCGCCCACGAAATCGATGCCCCAGATGCGCTCCAACAGCTGATCACGGCTCCACACCCGGCGGGGATTCTTGATGAACAGCTCGAGGATTTTGTATTCCTTCGGGGAGAGGGTCAGGTCGTTGTTGTCGCGGCTGACTCGGCATTCCTCGGCAAACAGGCAGAGGTTTTCGTGGCGATACACCTGGGGTGGTGATTCGCTGCTGGAGGGTTGCTGGGAGCGGCGCAACAAGGCGCGGCAGCGGGCCACCAGTTCGCGCAGGCCGAAGGGTTTGACCAGGTAGTCGTCGGCACCCACCTCCAGGCCGAGCACGCGATCGGTTTCGCTGTCGCGGGCGCTGATCACCAGGATCGGGGTGCTGTTGTCGTTTTTGCGCAGCTGACGGCAGAGATCGAGACCGCCGAGGCCGGGAAGCATCAGATCGAGCACCACGAGATCGACCGGTTCGGCGGCGTCGTCGGTGAGGGAGGCCAGCGCTTCGGCACCATCGCCGCAGGCCATCACCTCGAACCCTTCGGCTTTCAGGGCTTCACGGACCGTTTCCCGGATCGATTCATCGTCTTCCACCAGGAGAAGCCGGGCCGTGCTGACGGCCGTGGTGGCTGGGCTGATCACCGGGAAGCTCCGCTCTAGCGCCATTCTGCCCAGGCGATACAACCTTGCCCGGGGAAGGCGGCGATCCCTGTAAACGATGGTAAATTACGAAACAGGTCGGTTTCGTAATGACACATGGCACCCCTGTCCGTTCTCCCCGACGTCGATCTGGTGCGCTCGTACCTGCGGGACATCGGTCGTGTGCCGTTGCTG
>CALGVO010000104.1 GCA_937930135.1 uncultured Synechococcus sp.
AGCACTGCACCGGCATGGCAGTCATCGATGATCTGCAGGTGCAGGAGCGTTTCAGCGCTCGCCTTGCCGCTTCCGTGCACCACTTCGACCTCACGATTCACTTGAATCAACTGCTCGGCCTTGACCCTGCCCTTGTCCACTCCGCTGGGCGCCATCAACAGCCGCAGCGGCTCCCGTTCCAGCACCAGGCTGAAATTTCCACCCGTGCCATCACACCAGCCCCGGCGGTGAAGCCTGTGGATCACATCCACCAACTGATCCGCTGTCGTTGACACCTGCTGTTGCATCGATCCCTTCACCCTGTCTTAGCGGTGCAGCGGGGTGTGGGCCGTCATTGCGGCTGGCAAACCGGACACCAATGAGTACTGCGTCCGACCAGTTTCTGACGCTCGATCGCTGTCCCGCAGCGAGGACAGGGTTGGCCTGTGCGCCGGTACACAGACGCCTGGCCTCCATAGTTGCCATTCACCCCTTCGAGATCGCGGAAATCACTGAAGGTGGTGCCCCCGGCGCCGATGCTCAGTTCCAGCACTCGCACCAGGGCATTGCGCAAACGCCCCAGTTGATCCAGGTTGAGGCTGCCCGCGCGGGTCTGGGGAGCAATCCCAGCGGCATGCAGGCTTTCATCGGCATAGATGTTGCCGGTGCCAGCCACAAGACTCTGGTCGAGCAGGGCCGCTTTGATCGAGCGGGTCGATCCCTTCAGTTGCGTCTGCAAATACACAGCCGTGAAGTCTGCGCTGAAGGGTTCGGGTCCCAGGGCCTGGAGCCCGGTGATCACCGATTCCGCGGCTTCACCCGGCGGTACCCACCACATTTGCCCGAAGCTGCGTAGATCGACAAAGCGCAATTCATCTCCGGCTTTGTTCCAGATGCGCACTCGCGTGTGCTTGCAAGGCGGCGTTGGGACGCTGTGCCATTGGAACTGCCCTGTCATGCGCAGGTGCACGCCCCACATGCCAGCATCTCCGCCCTGGCTTTGAGACAACCCCGCCTCAGTGGGGTGGAGCTGGGCAATCAGATATTTCCCCCGTCGTTGCCAACGGCCGACACGACAGCCCTGAAGTTGCTGAACAAAACAATCAGGCCCACCGGAACTGGCAATCGCCCGGTCCCGACAGACCTCGACACGATCAATCTCAAAAGCGTTGAGACGCTCCGTCAAGCCACGACGAACCGTCTCAACTTCTGGAAGTTCCGGCAAGGGCCTCAGGCGGGCTCCAGCTCGGCCTCAGCGAAATTGTTGGTATTGATGCCGCCCTCGGAGCCGGAGATGCCGTTGTAGTTCACCTTCTCGAAGCGAACGACGACGGGGTATCGGATGCCAGAGGTGTCAACGGAGGCCACAGTGCCCACGTCGTTGAACCAGTAGGACTCAGGGCGCTTGATGCGCACCTTGTCGCCGCGGGAGATCGCCATCGCTGCGCTGAAACGGGATGCACAGGGAGCGTATCGCTGTCCGGGCGGAGGGGAGCAGGGAGCGTCACAGAATGTCGTTCGGCGTGGCAGCATCCAGCCCCGCCCGTTGCGCTTCCGTGAGTTCCAGCGTTCTTTCCGATCCACCGCCTCTGGAGCTCGATCTTCCCGATCCGGAGCGCGACGACATCAGCACGATGGAGTTCCTCGCCCAGCTCGAGCAGGCCTGGGCGGTGTGTGATCGATTTGATCTGCAGACCGAGATCTGGCGTGGTCGCATCCTGCGTGCGGTGCGTGATCGCGAAAAACGTGGCGGTGAGGGGCGTGGCGCCGGCTTTCTGCAGTGGCTGCGCGAGCGCGAGATCAGCAAGACACGCGCCTACGGTCTGATTCAGCTCGCCGAGTCGGCCGATGACCTTGTGGGCGGCGGCATGCTCGAGGCCACAAGCGTGAATCAGTTTTCCAAGCGGGCTTTTCTGGAGACGGCCCAGGCTGCTCCGGAAGTGCAGCTGATGATTTCGGAAGCGGCGAATGAGGGGCAGGAGATCACCCGGAAGCAGGTGAGGCGTCTCACCGATGAATTCACTGCGGCCACCAGTCCGCTTCTGCCGGAAGAGATCCGCCAGCGCACCCAGGAGAACCTGCTCCCCCCCAAAGTGGTGGCGCCGCTGGTGCGTGAACTGGCCAAGTTGCCGGAGCCCCAGCAGGAGGATCTGCGCCGCGCCCTCCGCGACGAACCGGAGCTCGATCGGGTCAAGGATGTGACCAGCACCGCCCGTTGGCTGCATAAGGCCACCGAATCTGGCGTTGCGGTTCGCGCGTTTCAGCAGGGCGAGCTCAACCTTGAAAAGGCCATGCAGGAGGCGCAGCGTCTTGATGCCCTCGGTTTGCTGGCCGATGCGGTGGGCCAGGCCCAGGCCCTGGAGTCGGCCGTTCTCAAACTGCACACCTCCTGGCGCCGCCTTGGTGGTCTTCAGGAGCGTCTTTGGGTGGAGAGCGGCAGCAGCACGCCCCACCTTCGCGAAGTGTTGTCTGCTCTGCAAAGCCTCAGTGGCGCCACCCTGCGGGTGTCGCTGGGTGAACTCGCCGGCGGCAAGCGGGTGCGTCTGCAATTGGTGGAGGAAGCGCCCGACCAGCTGGAATCCCCCCTGACGATCTGATCGTTTCACCAGATCTGGTGCTCGTTAAAGTGGGTGCGCCATCCATGGTGTGCTTTGGATCCCCTGCTGTTGACGCTGCAGGAGCAGTTCGGATGGGATGGTTTCCGGTCCGGTCAGCGCCCGGTGATCGAGGCGCTGCTTGAAGGGCGCGATGCCCTGGCGGTGTTGCCGACCGGTGGCGGTAAGTCGCTCTGCTACCAGCTGCCGGCTCTGGTGCGGCAGGGGCTGGTGCTGGTGGTGTCACCGCTGGTGGCCTTGATGGAAGACCAGGTGCGCCAGTTGCATCAACGTCAGATCGCTGCTGCCTGTCTGCATGCGGGTCTGGCTCCGGATCAGCGTCAGGCGGTGTTCCGGGATCTCGCGTCCGGTGCCTTGCGCCTGCTGTATCTGGCTCCGGAGCGGTTGCAGAGCACAACGATCAAGGAGTTGATCGCCAGCTCTGCTCAGGCTGGCCATCTGGTGGCCCTGGCCGTGGATGAGGCTCACTGCATCAGTGCCTGGGGCCACGACTTCCGCCCCGACTACCGCCGGCTCGGAGAGATCCGGGCTCACTGCCCCGGGGTGCCCGTGGTGGCCCTCAGTGCCACGGCAGCGCCCCAGGTGCGGGCCGATATCCTGCGCTTGCTCGCTTTGCAGCAGCCGCTTGTGCAGGTGGGCTCCGCCCGCCGCGACAACCTGCACTACGCGATGCGACGGCGTGCCAAGGACCCTCTCCCCGATGTGTTGGCCGCTCTGAAGGCGGCCCGAGGAGCGGCCCTGATCTACACCCGCACCCGTCGTTCGGTGGAGCAGTGGGCCGAGCGGCTCTGCGTGAAGGGCATCGAAGCGATCCCTTATCACGCCGGACTGGAGCCGGAGGTGCGTCAGCAGGCTTTGCGTCATTTCCTGGAGACTGAGCACCCCGTTCTCGTGGCCACCGTGGCTTTCGGGATGGGAGTGGACCGGCCTGATGTGGGTCTTGTGCTCCATCTCAACCTGCCGGCCACGCCGGAGGGCTATCTGCAGGAATCGGGCCGCGCCGGCCGTGATGGCTTGCCAGCCCAGTGTCTGGTGCTGTTTTCGCCGGGTGATCGCACCAGTCTCGGTTGGGCGATGCAGGCCTCCTGGCGCCGCTCCGGAGCGGCGCATGGGGCCGCGTCACCGGAGGACTCGGACAACCGCCGGCGCCTGGAGCAGGCCCAGCAGAAGCTGCGTCGGATGGAGGCGGTGGCGGAGGGGGAGCAGTGCCGTCAGCAGGCCTTGTTGCTGGCGGTGGGGGAGGTGTCGCCGCCCTGTGGGCGCTGCGATCGCTGTCTGGGCCAGGGGCAAGGCCAGGACTGGTCTGAGCAGGTTCTCACGTTGCTGCAAGCTCTCGACCAGGAGCAGGGCAAGGATGTGCGCTCCCTCACGGAGCTGCTGGCGGGGCCGGAACCCCATCGCTGGGGCTGGCTGACCCGGCGTCTGGTGCAGGAGGAGTTGATTCGGGAAAGCGATGACGGCACCCAGCGACTGTCGCTGCGCCCGAGCGGGCGACGCTATCTGCGTCAGCCCTGGCCGCTGCGGTATCTCGCCTGAGCTCAGCCGCCCTTCACGGTGCAACGATCCTTCACCAGATCTTCTTCAAAGCTGGTCTGGGGAGCGCTCCAGGTCTTCCAGCCGCCGTCGGCGCCGGTCACGTTGATTTTCTTGGCGGGGCAGTTCACCGCCACGTAGAGCGGTTTGCCATCGGCATTGAGTGTGGGGGCAACGTCGCTACCGCCCATGGATTGCCAGTTGGCCCAGTCCACCTGGAGGGGGCCGTAGGTGCGCCA
>CALGVO010000105.1 GCA_937930135.1 uncultured Synechococcus sp.
GCGGCGGATCGGATCTTCGTGTTGCGGCGTGGTCGCCTGATCGAGCAGGGCACCCACCGGGAGTTGCGTGCGCTCGGCGGTCTTTACGCCGAGCTGGCCGACCTGCAGGAGCGCGGGCTGGCCAAGCTCTGAAGCCAGCCATGGATCGCCCCAGCCAGCTCTGTGGCGTGGGATTGCATGGGCAGATGGCCGCAACCCTCCAGATTGATCAGCGCATGCCGCGGGCTGTAGCTGGCGAGATGGCGCACGTAGCCAGGCTCCATGACGCGGTCGTCACTGCCGCTGATCCAGAGATTGGCCACCGGCAGGTCGGCGACCAGGTTGGGAATCTGACGGATCGCCCCTCGGCAGGTGCTGTTCACCAACAGACCGAGGGCAGCGCGTTCCTCCGCCTGAAACGGACCGAGTGCCAGGGGGAGCCGGGGGCGTAGCCGCACCACCAGGTGACCGCCGCGGCGCAGGCGCTGGAACGGCCGCGGCTGGTAGATGCCGCCACCGGCAGCAATCAGCACCAGGGCATGGAGACGCCCCGGCATGTGGTGCTCGAGCACCTGGGCCGCATGCAGGGCCACACTCGCACCAAGGGAATGGCCCATCAAGACGATCGGTCGAGAACCAGCCTCAGCCATGGCCTGCTCCGCCAGCCAGCGGCCATAGGCCGCCAGGGTGGGCAGCAGGGCCGTGGGGCGATGCCGTTCCCCGAAGCCCGGCAGATCCGGACACCACAGGGGCATGGTCGGTGTGTTTCCAGCGGTGTGGGACGTGTCTGCCCAGACCGGTTCAAACGGTGCCCACACCTTGCGGCTGAGCATCCAGCCGTGGATGCCGACCAGCAGCGGAACCGGGGAAGGCTGGACAGGCATCGGCCGCAGCGGGGATTCCATGCTGACCGGAGAACGGGGTAATGCGTCAGGATCGGAACCCATTCGCAAGGCTTGGGTGATCAGCGCACCACCGCTCACGTCGCAGTCGATTGCGCAGGCTTACGGTGAGAATGCCCGTCTCTGCGCGTCTCCCAATCCCCAGGTGAGCCTGGTGTTCAGCTGCTCCAGACCCTTGGATCTCGTGGAACTGGAGCGTCTGCTTGAGGCGGTGGGCTGGAGCAGGCGGCCCGTGCGTCGGGTCCGACGCGCCCTGGAGAACAGCCTGCTCACCGTTGGGCTCTGGCGTCATGACCCCCGGGTTCCCCGGCTGATCGGGTTTGCCCGTTGCACCGGGGATGGGGTGCTCGAGGCAACGATCTGGGATGTGGCCGTCCACCCGCTCTATCAGGGGGCCGGCCTGGGCCGGCAGTTGATGGACTATCTGCTCGATGCCCTGCGTGCGATGGGAACTGAACGGGTCACCCTGTTCGCCGACCCCGGTGTGCTGCCGTTCTATGAGCGTCTCGGTTGGGAACTGGAGCCCAATGGGCATCGCTGCGGTTTCTGGTACGCCAGCTGAGCTGCGTTTCAGTTCTCGTAGAGAACGGCCAGGCGTTCGGGTGTCTCTCCCCGGCGCCAGCGTCGTCGTAGCCGCGCGTTCTGCCAGCTGCGTCGCCAGACGCCGCATCGGTCCCAGCGTCGTCCATCGGTGCTGATCGGGCAGGGCAGGCTCTGCAGGTGAGCCTGGCGGCCGATGCGCAACACCAGATCCAGGTCTTCCATCAGGGGGATCGGCGCAAAGCCCCCGCAGGCGTCGTAGAGACGCCGGTGAATCAGCAGGCCCTGGTCGCCATAGGGGGTCTGGCCCAGCTGGCTCCGCAGCTGCACGGCCCGTTCCAGCAGGCGTCGGGCGGGGGTGCTGGGGGCAATCCGGAGGCGGAAGAACCAAGCGGTGCCCAGCACGGCATCGGCGTGGTGGTCCGCCCGGCTGATCGCCCGGCTCACGCACTCCGCCCAGTCGGGCGGCAGGCGGCTGTCGGCATGGAGAAACAGGAGCCAGGGGTGCTGGGCCCGATGCGCCCCGGAGGCCAATTGCCTGCCGCGGCAGGGGGGCGTGCTGCTCAGCACCCGGGCCCCCGCCAGGGCGGCATTGGCGGCACTGCGATCGGTGCTTCCCCCATCCACCAGCAACAGCTCGGATGCGGCCGGCCAGCGTTGCAGATCCGCCAGCAGCAAGGGCAGCCGCTCCGCCTCATTCAGGCAGGGGATCACCACGCTCAGGGGTGGTGGTGGCAGGGCTCGGTCGTCAGTCATGGACGCCGGAGGCCAGCCACGGGCTCAGGTCATCAATCCGATCCAGGTCGTTGCGGGTCTGGAGCAGCCAGGGATCCAGCCCCTGGGCCCTGGCCCGTTGCCGAGTGATTGCCAGCACCCGCTCGCTGCCCCAGGGCATGGCGCTGAAGGGCCAGCTCACCACTGGGTTCAGCAGGTTCGCCTGGAGGCCCAACAGCCAGTAGCCCCCATCGGCCGCCGGGCCCAGCACCAGAGGGTGGCGCTGCAGTGCATCCAACGCGGCCATCAGGTCGCGGCCCTCCAGGCCCGGAAGGTCGCTGCCGATCAGCAGGATGGCGCTGCCGCGGTGGCGCCGCTCGGTCTGCAGCAGCTGGCGGCGCATGCGCTCCCCCAGCCCGCCGGCTCCCTGGAGTGTTGGGGTGCCGGCGCTACGCCCCAGCCAGCGACGGGCCGCTTTGCTGCCGCAGCCGGAGAGAGCGACGCGCAGGTGCACGTGCCCCGCCTGATCGAGGGCACGGACTACGGCCAGGCTGTGGTGGCTGAGACGCCGCTGGATCGCCGCCGCCCTCTGGGCTCCTACGCCATGCGATAGCCGACTCTTGCAGCGCCCCTCGGCCGGCCAGCGCCCCATGATCACCACCACGGGCCGGTGGGCGGCGCTGCAGTCGTTGCGGTTCATCCCTCCCGGGGCAGTTCCGCAGGACGCACCGTCAGTGTTTGGGTGTTGCCATCCCGCTCAACGCTGATGGGCATCGGCTGGCCAACCCGGCCCCGATCCACGGCGAGCTGCACCTGGGAGGGGTCTTTCACCGCTTCACCGTTGACGCTGCGGATGAGATCGCAGGGCCGGATTCCGGCCCGGGACGCGGGACTCTCCTCCACCACTTCAATCACCAGCACCCCATTCACTTCCGGGACGCGACAGGATTTGCTGGTGGCGTTGATCTCACGGGCCAACTGGGGGGTGAGGCTCTGCAGGCGCACGCCGATGAAGGGGTGGGAGGCCTGGCCTGTGCTGATGATCTGCTGGGCGATCCGCTTGGCCAGGTTGATCGGAATCGCGAAGCTGAGGCCGGCACCCGGGGCCTGGCGGATGGCGGTGTTGATCCCGATCACCTGTCCGGACGCATTGATCAGCGGTCCGCCGCTGTTGCCTGGATTCACGGCCGCATCGGTCTGGATGTAGGGCACCCGTTGGCCTGCCCCCACCGCGTTGGTGCGTTCCACGGCGCTGATGATGCCGGCGGTGACGGTGTTGTTGAGCCCCAGCGGGTTGCCGATGGCGATCGCCCATTCCCCGGGTTTGAGGTCATCGGAATTTCCCAGGGGGGCCACCGGCAGCTTTTCGGCCACCACTTTCACCACGGCCACATCCGTGAGTGGATCTCCCCCCAGCACTTTGCCGTTGTAGCTGCGGCCATCGGGGAGGGTCACCGACACCTGGTCGGCCCCTTCCACCACATGGGCGTTCGTGAAGATCAGGCCATCGGATCGGGTGATGAAGCCTGATCCCTGCCCCGCCTGCTGCTGAATCGAGGGCCCCGCTCCGAACAGGTTCCCCAGCGGGTTGCTGATCCGTTTCACGGTGTCGATCCGCACCACGGCGGGACCGACCCGCTCCACGGCCGACACGATCACATTCCTGCCCGGTTGCAGCGGCGCCGAGCGCGGCCCATCGCTGACGACGGGGGCGGGGCTGGTGTCGGGCTTGGAATCGAGGCCGAGGCGCTGACGCCAGGAGGGATCACAACCCGTCAACCCCAGGCCCATGACGCTGAGTCCCAACCAGCGGAGAAGGCGCTGCCGGGAGGGGTGCGCGGCGGGGGCCATGGCGTTGCTGCGATCAGAGACGAGGGTCTCATTAAAGACGGACCAACCGGCTTGGGGTGCGTAGATTCGGCTCTACAGGGAACTTGAGGGTGTGGTGCTGACCGGCAGCGAGCTGTGGAACAAGGTGCAGCACGCCCTCCAG
>CALGVO010000106.1 GCA_937930135.1 uncultured Synechococcus sp.
TCCCGCAGCGACCGGGTGACAAGCTCAGCCGGTGCGGCCGGATCCGCCCCCGACAGACGGATTGTGATCCGATAGGGCTGGGGCTTGACGACTGTTGAGGGCTGAGCCGGCGCCTGGGTTTTGGCGGTGTTGGCAGGCTTGGCTGTACCGCCTGGCTTGGATGTACCGCCTGGCTTGGCTGTCGGCGCGACTGTGTCCTGCACCGACCCCGGCCGCTGAGGTTTGGGGTCCTCCTGTTTGGGCCCTTCGGGTTTCGTCTCCTCCTGTTTGGGCTGGGCGTTGGCCGTGGCGGCGGGAGGATCCGGTGGAGGGTCAAAACTGTCGGCCAGCTGACGACCAAACGGCGTGGTGCTGCAGGCCTGCAGCAACAGAAGAAACGAGATCCAGAGGCCGACGTGGCGCGGATCCATCAGCTCTCCCCGGGTTTGATCACCCGCACGGCGCTGGCCCTGAGGCGACCGGTCTTGGTGGTGGCGGGTGGTTTCTTGGCTGCGGGTTTGCGTGCCGCCGCTTTGCTTCCCGTGGTGCTTTTTGCCGTGCTGCTCCTGGTGCTGGAGCGCTTGGTTGTTTTTTTGCTGGCGGCCTTGGCTTCCAGCAACTCCATCGCTTCCGCCAGGGTGATGGCATCGGCGCTCTTACCCTCTGGCAATGAAGCATTCACCTTGCCCTGTTTCACATACAGGCCATAGGGGCCATCGAACACCTGCACGTTCTCCTCACTGCCTTCGGGCTTGCCAAGGTCCTTCAGGGCAGTGCGTCCCCCACGCCCCCGCTTCGGCATCGCCAGCAACTCCAGGGCGCGACTGAAGCCAACAGCCAGCACATCGTCATCACCCTTGAGTGAGCGGTAGTCCTTCTCACCCTTGCCTTTGTCCCACACCACATAGGGGCCGAAGCGGCCGAGTCCGGCCTGAACGCGCCCTCCCTCGGGATGCTCCCCGAGCAACCGCGGCAACCTCAGCAGACCGAGCGCATCGTCGAGGCTGAGATCCTCCGGCCTCACTCCCTTGGGCAGGGACGCCCGTTTCGGCTTCGGGTTCTCATCACTCACCTGCCCCCGCTGCACATAGGGGCCATACTGACCAAACAGCAGATACACCAGATCACCGGTTTCCGGATCTTCGCCCAGGGCTTCGGGGCCCTCGGACTTCTGCTTGAGGATGAGTTCAGCCTTGTCGGCATCGAGATCGGCCGGCGTGATCTCCTGGGGCAAGGTGGCCTTGATCAGCTCCTCCTCGCCATCGTCTCCCACCCGTTTCGCCTCCAGATAGGCGCCGAAGCGGCCGATGCGCACCACGCAGGGCAGCCCCTCCAGGTCGACCGTGCGAGAGGATCCGGCATCAATGTCGCCCTCACGCTTCTGAACCTGGGATTCCAGTCCCTCCTCACCCTTGTAAAACCTTTCCAGGTAAGGCAACCACTGCACCTTGCCCGTGGAGATTTCATCCAGGGTCGACTCCATCCGAGCGGTGAATCCCGTATCGACGAGATCGGGGAAATGCTCCTCGAGCAGGGCGGTGACGGCAAAGGCCGTGAAACTCGGGGTCAGAGCATTGTTCTGGAGTGAGGCGTAGCCACGGTCGACGATCGTGCCGATGATGCTCGCGTAGGTGGACGGTCGGCCGATCCCTTCCTTTTCAAGCATTTTCACGAGCGAGGCCTCGCTGTAGCGAGCTGGGGGCTGGGTCTGGTGGCCGAGGGCCTCCACCTCCCGGGGCGTGGGCGCATCACCGGATTTCAGAGCCGGAAGCAGCACCTCCTGGCCTTCCAGGGCCGCATCGGGATCATCGCTGCCCTCCACATAGGCGCGGAAGAAGCCAGGGAAGTCGATGCGTTTGCCGGTGGAGCGAAACCGGGCGTCCGCCACCTGCAGATCCACCGTGAGCATGGTGAGCCGAGCTTCCGCCATCTGGCTGGCCACCGTGCGTTTCCAGATCAGCTCATAGAGAGCGAGATCGCGACCATCCAGACCCGTGTCCGCAGGCGCGCGGAAGGTTTCGCCGGAGGGCCGGATCGCCTCATGGGCCTCCTGGGCGTTGCGGGCCTTGGTGCTGAACTGCCGCGGCGCCTTGCTCAGATAGTCCTTGCCGTAGCGATGCTCCACGCAATGGCGGGCCGCGCTGATCGCTTGCTCGGAGAGGTGCACCGAATCGGTGCGCATGTAGGTGATGAAGCCCCGTTCATAGAGCCCCTGGGCACAGCGCATCGTCTCCCGTGCCGACAGCCGCAGTTTGCGGTTGGCCTCCTGCTGCAGGGTGCTGGTGGTGAAGGGAGGCACAGGCCGACGCACCGTGGGCTTCTCCTCTACCGACTCCACCCGCCAGGGAGAGGCCTGAACGGTGTTCACCAGAGCATGGGCCTCAGTCTCACTGAGCAGCCGCACCTTGCTGCCCTCCTTGAGACCGCCGGTCGACTCATCGAAATCCTGACCGGTGGCGATGCGCTGGTTCTCCAGATGGGTGAGCTTGGCGTCGAAGGCAGCCCCAGCCTGCTCCAGTCGCGCCTTGAGATCCCAGTAACTACCGCTGCGAAAGGCACGACGTGCCCGTTCCCGCTGCACCAGCAGGCGCACCGCCACCGACTGCACCCGACCGGCTGAGAGGCCCCAGGCCACCTTCTTCCACAACAGGGGCGAGAGGGTGTAGCCCACGAGGCGATCGAGGATCCGCCGGGTTTCCTGGGCATGGACCAGCTCCATGTCCAGCTCGCGGGTCTGGTCCAGAGCCCGGGAGATCGCCTCCTTGGTGATCTCGTGAAACACCATCCGCTTCACGGGCACCTTGGGTGCCAGGAGCTGGAGAAGATGCCAGCTGATACTCTCACCTTCACGGTCTTCATCCGTGGCGAGCAACAACTGCTCGGCTCCCTTGAGCGCATCCTTGAGCTCTCGCACCACCTTTTTTTTGTCCTTCGGCACCACATACAGCGGTTCGAAGTTTGCCTCTGTGTTGACACCGAGATTGGCCCATTTCTGACCTTTCTGGGCGGCTGGAATCTCACTGGCGTTATTGGGCAGGTCGCGCACGTGCCCCATGGAAGCCTCCACCCGATAGCCCTTGGGCAGAAAGCCACGGATGGTGCGGGCCTTGGTGGGGCTCTCAACAATGACCAGGGTGTTCGCCACAGGCGGCAGGTATCCGTCCCCCCTCTTTATCGCACCATGGTTCCCAATGCAGGGATTGGCGTCCTGGAATGGCGCCCCGGAAGCGCGAACGTGTGTTGCCGGGCAGCGCAGCTACAGTCGTCGCACGGACGGATCCCAAGCGAGCCATGCCCGAGCTGGGTGCACTGTTTCTCTCCACCCAGGCGATGGCCACTCCGGGGGAGTTGATCAATCTGGCCCTCAACGCTGGAGCTGTGGCTCCTGAAGGGGCTGTTCTGATCGCCATGCTGGCCACGCTGCTGGTGGATCTGGCGGGCGAACGGGTGGCCGTGCGCTGGGTTCCACCGATCTGCTACCTCGGCCTGGGCACCTCCCTGGTACTGCTCGCTCTGCAGTGGAATGCGCCGCTGGAGCCCTCGTTCCTCGGGGCTTTCCTGTCGGACCGACTCGCCATCGCCTTCCGAGCGATCATCGCCCTATCCACCCTGCTGTCGCTGCTGATCAGCTGGCGTTACGCCGAGAAAAGCGGCACGCCCGTGGGTGAGTATGCCGCCATCCTTCTTGCCGCCACTCTTGGCGCCATGCTCCTTTGCGGAGCCACCGATCTGGTGAGCGTTTTTGTTTCCCTGGAAACCCTCTCGGTGGCCAGCTACCTGCTGTCGGGCTACATGAAGCGGGATGCCCGCAGTTCCGAGGCAGCCCTGAAATACCTGCTCGTGGGCTCAGCCGCGGCTGCAGTCTTTCTCTACGGCGGCTCCCTGCTGTATGGACTCAGTGGTTCCACAAGCCTTGAGGTCATCGGCGAGGCCCTGCTCACCAGCCCCACACCACTGGCGGCCCTCGCCCTCGTGTTTGTTTTGGCCACAGTGGCCTTCAAGATCGCGGCGGTGCCCTTCCATCAATGGACCCCGGATGTGTATGAGGGATCACCGACGCCTGTGGTTGCCTTCCTCTCTGTGGGCTCCAAGGCGGCTGGCTTCGCCCTCGCCCTTCGCATCCTGGTCGGTTGCTTCGACTTCTTCGACGCCCAGTGGAAGCTCCTCTTCACTGTGCTGGCATTGTTGAGCATGGTCCTGGGCAACGTGGTCGCCCTGGCCCAGACGTCGATGAAGCGGATGCTGGCCTACAGCTCCATCGGCCAGGCGGGCTTCGTGATGATCGGCTTGGTGTGCGGCACAGAAGATGGATTCGCGGCCATGGTGCTCTACATGGCGGCCTATCTCTTTATGAATCTGGGCGCTTTTGCCTGCATCATCCTGTTCTCGATCCGCACGGGCAGTGATCGCATCGCTGATTACGCTGGCCTTTACCAAAAAGATCCGTTGATTACCCTGGGGCTCAGCCTCTGCCTTCTCTCCCTTGGCGGCATTCCGCCGATGCTCGGCTTCTTCGGCAAGATCTATCTCTTCTTTGCTGGCTGGGCCGATCACCAGTATCTGCTGGTGGTGGTGGGCCTGATCACTTCCGTGGTGTCGATCTATTACTACATCGGTGTGATCAAAATGATGGTGGTCAAGGAGCCCCAGGAAGCATCTGAAGTGGTGCGCAATTATCCCCCGATCCAGTGGACCACCCTCGGACTTCCGCCCCTGCGCTTTGCCCTCGTCGCCTGCGTTTTGGTGACAGCCGTTGGTGGCATACTCTCCAATCCCCTGTTCCAGTGGGCGAATAGTGCGGTCGATGGCACACCACTGCTGCAGCAAGCGATTGCCCAGGCCAGTGTGCGAGCCCTTGGCTGACCCCGCTCCAGCCCCGTCTCCAACGGCAACCGATGCACGACCGGTTGCTCATCTGTATGAAGTGAGCAAGGTTTACGGCACCGGTGCGGCCACCGTGAAGGCTCTCGACCATCTCAATCTCACCGTGCATCAGGGCGATTACCTGGCGGTGATGGGTGCGAGCGGCTCCGGTAAAAGCACGGCCATGAACATCATCGGCTGCCTCGACCGCCCCAGCAGCGGCTCCTACCAGCTCAACGGCATCGCCGTCGAACAACTCGATGACGACGCCCTGGCCGATCTGCGCAACCAGGAGCTTGGTTTTGTCTTCCAGCAGTTCCACCTGCTGCCGCACGCTTCCGCACTTGAAAATGTGATGCTGCCGATGATCTACGCCGGCGTACCCGCCGGCGAGAGACGCCGCCGGGCTGCAGCGGCACTGGAACGGGTCGGGCTGGCCGAACGCCTGGAGAATCGCCCCAATCAACTCTCCGGTGGCCAGCAGCAACGGGTGGCGATCGCCAGGGCAATCATCAATCAACCCGCCCTCCTGCTGGCGGATGAACCCACCGGCGCGCTCGATTCGCGCACCACAGACGATGTCCTCGATCTATTTGACGATCTACATCGTCAGGGGATCACGCTCGTGCTGGTCACCCACGAAGACGACGTGGCCGCACGGGCCGCCACGGTGGCCCATTTCCGCGACGGCCGCGTCGAGCGCCTCGAGCGGAATCGCCGCCGATTCAGGGCTGACTAAACTGAACTGAGGCCGCTGCTCCTGCATGGTTGATGCTGCAGCCAGCCCCCCGAGGGTTCTGCTTGTCGATGACGAATCCCGCCTGACCGACCTGCTGCGCCTCGAACTCGATGTGGAGGGCTACGCGGTCGACGTGGCCTCCGACGGAGCTTCAGCCCTGATCAAGGCCCGCCAGGACCCGGCTCCGAATCTGATCGTGCTCGACTGGAATCTCCCCGATTTCACCGGCATCGACATCTGCCAGAGGATTCGCAGCAGTGGTGTCACCACGCCGATCCTCATGCTCACCGGCCACGACGACATCGCCGATCGGGTCAAAGCTCTCGATGCCGGCGTGGATGACTACCTCACCAAGCCCTTCTCGATCGAGGAGCTGATGGCTCGCCTGCGGGCCATGCAACGGCGGGCGGAATTCTTCTCCAAGGAGGGCACGAGCGGGCAGCCACTGCTCCTGGAGGTGGGCGATCTCCGCTTGCACACCGGCACGCGCGATGTGCGTCGAGGTGACCGGGAGATTCAACTCTCCGTGAAGGAATACGACCTGCTTCACTTCCTCATGCGGGGGCGGGGCCGGGTGTTGGAACGCGCTGAAATCATGCGCGGTGTGTGGGGAGAAAATTTCTATGGAGACGACAACCTTCTCGACGTTTACATCCGCTATCTCCGCCAGAAAATTGAAACCAAGGATCAACCCACCCTGATTCACACCGTTCGTGGCGTTGGCTTCATCCTGCGGGATGAAGCCACGCGATAAAGCCGGGCGTGCTTAGCCGCGGGGCCGCTCCAGCCCCTGCATGAGCTGGGCCACCAACAACGACACGGCATCGTCTCCGCCCGCCGTCAGCGGGTTCAGATCCAGATCACCCGGATCCATCGCCACCCAGCCATCCCCTTCGGGTCGGCGCAGTTCGAAATGGAGATGGGGACCGGTGCTCAGCCCCGTGCTGCCGACCCGGCCGATCACCTCCCCCTGACGGACGGTCTGGCCAGTTTTCACATAGATCTCAGAGAGGTGGCCATACAGCGTGCGGCGCCGGGGCTTGCTGTGTTCGAGCTCAACGGCGATGCCATACCCACCCGCCAGACCACTGCTGGTGACCGTGCCAGACAACGCGGCCACAACCGGAGTGCCTTCTGGAGCGGCCAGATCTTTGCCGGCATGCATCAACCAATTGCCGATCACCGGATGGAGACGCCAGCCGAATTCACTGGTGGTGATCGCAGAGCCGATGATTGGGAAGAGGAGACGGCGATCACCGTTGCCCGCCAGCGGCAAGGGGCGAGGCGACACGGCGAACACCGATTCGAGTCGGAAGCCAGGACCGGTTCCACCGAGCAGAGCGGACACCGGCACCGTGATCGGTGGCAGTGGCTGACCATCAGCACCGCGACGCAAGCTGGCGGTCAAACGATCGTCGCGGCGGGAACGCCAGGACAATCGCGTTGGGTCACCACGCAAGCCACGGCTACGCAGGGCTACACCGGAACGGCATTCCTGCTTCGACAGAGCACCGCTGCGACAGGCCTGCTGCAGGGCCGGCACATGAATCGGCCGAGCGACGGCACCCGCCTCCAGCTGCCGCCGTTCCAGCGGGGTGATCACCCTATTGCGCTCCAGGCTTTCGAGGGAGCGATCAAAACGCAGCGGTTCCTGGGTCTCCAGCCGAGCCGGAGGCTGCACAGGCGGCTCTGCGGCAGGGAGATCACCCGGGGACTGAGGGGCCATCGGCAAGGCCAGGAGCCAGGCAGCCGCAAGCCAACGCACGAGCACACACCATTCAGGAACGGCGAGACTCTAGAGACCCTGATCGCGAGCGTCAGCCCAGCGCGTCCAGCTCATGGTCCGGGTTCCCTGTTGCAGCTGCAAAGCCCCATCCGCCCCCAACCCCGTGATCCGCCATGGCTCAGCGGTGGCAGGGTCACGCACCTGCCGTTGCCACAGCCTCGCCTCCACGGCCCGCACCAGCGCCTGTGGCGCCAGGGCGAATCCACAGGCACGCTCGAGGCATCGCAGCACCTCGGTCGTCCAGACCTGAGGTCGGCAACGACCACGGGCCAGCACCTGACGCAGAGCCACAGCCCCAACCGGCACGGGATTGATCACATTCAGGCCCACGCCGATGCGCGCCAGACGAAGGTGACCGCCGCAGTGCACCATGCGCGGCAACACACCGGCCAGTTTCCGATCGCCGATCAGCAGATCATTGGGCCATTTGATCCGGATCGGAACTCCCTCGCTCTCGAGGCGCTCCGCCAGAGCCAGGGCAACGGCCAACCCCAGGAGGCCGGGGGCCGCCGCCGTCGAGGGCCAGGGCAGAGCCGCGCTGATCCAGACCCCTCCCGCCGGGGCCTGCCAGACCCGCCCCCATTGCCCTTGGGCCCGGATCTGATGACGCGCGATCACCGCCCGGGGCTGCGGCTCCTGCCAGGGCCTGTGCTGCAACCACTGGGTGAGCTCGGTCTCCGTGCTGGCACAGACGGGAAGCACGCGAAGGTTCCAGGGAGGAAGGCCCTGACGGCGCCGTCGCCTCAACAGATCCGCCCCTCGCCGGCCGATCAGCTCTGCTGACGCCACCAGGGCTCCAAACGCTGGATGGCCTGCTCCAGGCTGTCGCTCGGTTGCACCAGGGCAAGGCGCAACCAGTGGGCACCGGCGGCACCGAAGCCCGACCCCGGGGTGAGCGCCACACCCGACTGATCGAGCAGCGCCGCCGCCAGATCCTCGTCGTTCCAGCCCCGCTGCCTGGCCCAGGTGGGTACGGGAAGCCACAGATAGAGCGCCATCGACGGGACGGGCGCCTGCCAGCCGAGGCGGTGAAGCGCCTTCAGGGTGCGATCCCTGCGCTCGCGATAGATGGGCACGATCCGGCGCGGCCAATCGGGGACCTCGGTGAGAGCCGCGATCGCCCCCTGCTGCAGGGCGAGGGATTGGTTGAAATCCACCACCCCCTTGAGCTGCCGGAGCGCACTGATCAGGGGCGCCGCCCCAACGGCGAAGGCAAGACGGAAGCCACCGAGGCACCAACCCTTCGAGAGGGAAAAGAATTCGATCCCCCGCTCGCGCCAGCCCCGGCTGCGCAGCAACGCCGGCGCCTCTCCCTCCAGGGCGAGATCGAGATAGGGGTTGTCGTGGGCCAGGACGCAGTCATGGCGCTGGGCCCGCTGCATCGCCTCATCCAGCCAGGTCTGCTCACCGACCTGGGCCGTTGGGTTGTGGGGAAAGCCCAGCACCATCAACCGCAACTGATCCCATTCGGAGCTGCTCAACCTGTCCCAGCAGGGTCGCCATCCCTTCGCCTCCTCCAGAGGCAGCGATGCAATCCGGGCATCAGCCAGCACCAGGCCACCGCGGTGGGAGGGGTAGGAGGGATCGAGGATCAAGCCGGCCTCGCCAGGGTTGAGCACCGCCAGTGGCAGATGGGCCGTTCCTTCCTGGGAGCCCACCAGCAGCAGCACTTCCCGCTCTGGATCCACATCCACCGCGAAGCGGGACTGACACCAGGAAGCCACGGCCTCACGCAGGGGCCGGGTGCCAGCATGGAGGCAATAGGTCGCACTTCCAGGCGCCTTAAGTGCTGCCGCCATGGCGGCCAACGCCTGGGGTGGCGGCTCCAGATCCGTGGACCCAAGGGAGAGGTCCACAAGTGGCAGGCCCTGGGCTGCCTGACTGAAGCGATACTGATGCTTGCGCTGGTCATTGCGGTCGAAAACACCGCTGCCCAGTCGCTCCAGACGCCTAGAGGTGTGCATCCAGGAAAGCCTGCAGCTGGGGCTTGGCGATGGCACCCTCATGGCGTGCCAGCTCAGCACCATTCTGAAAAATGATCAGCGTGGGAATGCCCTGTACCTTGTAGGCATCTCGGGTAGCGGGGTTGCCATCCACCTCGAGCTTGCCGACGTCGAGGCGGTCGGCATAGGTCTCAGCAGCCCAGTCCATCAGAGGGGCCATCAGGCGGCAGGGGCCGCACCAGGCTGCCCAGAAATCCACCAGCACCGGCTTGGATGCCTGGAGGACCTCCTGGGCGAAGGCCGCATCGGTGAAGTCGGAGACAGCAGTGGCCACGGCTACAGATCAAACGTGGCCCGATCCTATGGGGGCTCAGAGCTTGTCGATCGACTTGCGCAGCTCCTCGAGATCGGCATCCACCTCCGCCACCCTCACCGGATCGACCTTGGTTGGATCGGAGGGCTCGCCGGCCGGCAAGGCCACCGCTTCCGGTCCACCCTCCAGTCGCTGGCGCAGGGAAGCCAGTTCATCGTCCACATCACTGCCACCCTCGAGAGAAGCGAACTGGCTCTCCAGATCGGCGCCAGCCAGCTCGGCTGCAGCCTGGCTACTGGCCTCCAAGGCCTGCACCTTGTCTTCCATGCGCTCAAACGCTGCCATGGCTGAGTTGGTACCGAGATTGCCCACAGCATTCTGCAGCTGTTGCTGCGCCTGGGCCGCCTGGGCCCGGGCCTTGAGCATGTCCTTCTTGGTGCGCGCTTCGGCGATCTTGCCCTCGAGTGCCACCAGGCTCTTCTTGAGGGTCTCCACCTGAGCGTCCTGACCCTTCAGCTGGCCTGAGAGCGACGTCGCCGTCTCCTGGAAGGTCTTGCGGCGGGCCAGGGCCTCACGGGCCAACCCTTCCTCCCCTTTCTTCAGGGCCAGTTCGGCCCGTTCGTACCAGGTAACCGCCTGGGCCTCGGCCTGATCGGCCTGATTGCGCAACCGCTTCTGACTGGCAATCGCCATCGCCACCGCCTGACGCAACTTGACCAGGTCGGCCTGCATGTCGGCAACCGACTGATCGAGAATCTTGACCGGATCCTCCGCCTTGCTCACCAGATCGTTGAGGTTGGCCCGAAGCAGACGACTGAGCCGATCGAAAAAACCCATGGGGGAGGAGCTGGCGGGTGCGGCAGTTTGAGGCTAGCGAGAGACCCTCTCAGCGCCGCTAATATCAACTGGAGCATCGGTTCAGTTCGCAAGCCATGGCACGGGCTCCCCGGTCCCAGCGTCGTCGTTTTGGCCGGGGCGAGCTGATGCAGGCGGCGGAACCAGCCGCGGCCGAGCCACTGCTGGGCTGCCTGGAAAGCCTGCTACGCGACTGGCGCTCGCAAGGATCGATCGCCGCGATCTGGCAGGACTGGCCGCGCCTGGCCGGCTCCCAACTCGCTCCGCACTGTCACCCTCTCAGTTTCCACGGAGGGCTGCTCACCGTGGGAGCCAGCCAACCCCAATGGCGGCAGGCGCTCCAGTACAGCCGCCCCCAGCTGCTTGCCGCGCTGCGGAGCGCCGGGCACGCGATTCGCGACCTGCGCATCCAACAACACCATGCACCGACGCGCCCGGAACAGGACAGCGAAGAGTCCATCTGGGCCCGCCATCCCAGTCGCATCGATGTGCACGGTCTCGCCACCTGTCCGCAGTGCCAGAGTCCGGCCCCTGCTGGAGAGATGGCGCTCTGGGGCCATTGCGGCTTCTGCCGGCGCCAGCTGCTGGCCAGCAGCGACACAGCCTCGATCAATAGCGCTCCGGCCGAGGCACGCGCCAATCGGAGCTGACGCCATCGGCCTCGAGTTGGTCGGCACGAGCCTCGAGGCGACGGCGATCGATGCGCCAAAGTCGATAGATGCCATAACGCCCGAGCAGCTGGGGCTCCAAGCCCTGCCAATGCTTCCGAGCTGCCGTGGCGGCATCGATCACAACCAGGGCGGTGGGCATCAACTCGATCGGACCACCGCTCCATTGCCGCCTTTGCTCGGAGCGCAACCGCTCGGCGACATTCACCAGAGCACCTTTCGAGCGCCCCTCATACACCACAACCCGATTGGTGTAGAAATGCAGGGAAGGTTTCATCACTCCCACCATCGCCACCGGCTCCTGAAGAGATGGCGTTGGTGCTCGCTCGCCCTGACGAACAATCTCTGCAGCGACCTGGCGCACGGGCTGCTGCCGCACCCGGTCGCCGAGGGCCACCATCGGCACCAGAGCAACCCACTGAAACAGCAGCAAGGGCCCCTGCATGCCGAGCAGCTTGGCGGGCCCCTCGCCCGACTGGCGGCGCCAGGCCAGCACCACGCCCAACACAGCCGCCACGCTGAAACACACCGCCGCTCGCAGCACCAGGCCGCTGGCGATCAGCTCTGCGGGGAGCGTGGGCATCTCCGGATCACGAATCAGGGGAATCCAGAGGTGCGAGAGCCACAGCCCCACGGCCAGAACGGCACTAAGACCAGCGCAAGCAAACCAGGCCCACCACTGGATCTGCCGGGAGCGCAGGAGCGATGGCAGCAACGACAGACTGATCAGTAGTGCTGCCGCCGGCGTGGCCGGCAACCAGTAACTGGGCAATTTGGTGGCCGCCGTGGTGAACAACAGCAGCACCGCCAAGAGCCAACAGGCGGCGAAAACCTGGAGCGACTCGTCTCGATCACCGGGCGCTGACCAAAGGCCAGCACCTCTCGCCACCTGAAGCAGACCCAGCATCAGCAGAGGCGTGAACGGCAGGGCCGCCACTAGCATCACCGGGCCGAAAAACCACCAGGGCTGCAGGTGGTTGTTCACCACGGAGGTGAACCGCTGCAGGTTGTGATAGCCAAAAAAGCTGTTCCAGAAAGGTTCACCTTCCACCAGCAATTCAGCGGCGTACCAGGGCAGGCTCACCAGAGCCGTGAGCGCCAGGCCTCGAAGCGGTCGCAGATGGCTCCAGAGCCCGACAACGTCCCGGCGCACGAAGCCGAACAACACCAGGGTGAGGCCGGTGAGCACCACCGCCACCGGCCCCTTGGCGAGCACAGCACAACCGAGCAGCAACCAGGCGATCCACCACCGGCGTCCGCCGTCGCGATCACAACGCCACTGACAGAGCAGGCTCAGGGCCAGGGTGCCGCACAGCAATGCATCACTGACGGCGGTTCGGCTCCAGATCAGCACCAGGGGCGAGAGGGCAAAGGCCAGGGCTGTAGCGAGCGCCGTCCGGCGAGGTGTGCCATCACCGCACTGGGGATGGCGCATCACCGTGTCGCCGAGCATGAGCATCGCTGCCACAGTGGACAATGCCGAAGGCAGGCGAGCCGCCCAGGTGCCCAGGGGATCCCACTGCGAATGGCCGGGAATGGCATAACCCAGTCCCATCAACCAGTAGACGAGAGGCGGTTTGTCGTAGCGCGGTAAGCCATTGACACGCGGCGTGAGCCAATCACCGGTGCGCGCCATGGCCCGACCGGCAGCAGCGAACAGCGGCGGAGTCTCATCCACCAGGCCGGTGGCGCCGAGCTGCCAGCAGCACACCAGCACACCGAGCGCAAGAATCAGCAGCAGGCCTCGGCGCCGCTGCCTCGGGCTGAGCTGCTGAGCATGGTTCCGGCGGTCCGAAAGGGTCAGGGGCATGCGGAAATGCTGCCATCTCCGGGCGCCAGGCCCCTGTAGATCCACCGCTCCACCCGTTCAGCAAAGATCGCCTGGCTGGCATGGCACTCAACCCACTGGCGACAGGCTTTGCGGTCGATCGCATCGAGCTGATGCACCGCCGCCAGCAAGCCATCACAGTCATCCGGAGGCACCAACCAACCGGTGATTCCGTGCTGCACCAGCTCTCCGGGGCCGCCCCGGTCGTAGGCGATCACAGGCACGCCGCAGGCCAGAGCCTCCACCACCACGTTGCCGTAGGCCTCATTCCATTTCGGGGTGTTGATGAGGGCTCGACAGCACCCCAACTCGTTCTGCAAAGCCATGGTGGGCAGAAAGCCGCGCCATTGGATCGTGCCTGCTGGAGCGGCGGCTTCCACCCGGGCGGCGTAGGCAGGATCCTCGACCAGCCCCCACACCAGCAGAGGCTCCCCGAGGCGAGCCGCGACCGACACGGCATCCTCAAGCCCCTTCTCGGGTGCGACACGGCCCGCCCAACCCAGGGGTCCACCGGGCTGCACCTGAAGGCCATAGCGGCTGAGATCAAACCCATTCCCCACCACCACCGGGGGGTCTGGCAGACCGAAATCATCCGCCTGCCTTCGGCTATGAAACGCAAGGCGCCGCTGGTCCCAGCGGGCCAGATCCAGCAGCAACGCATCGATCACCCGCGCCACTGAGCCCATGCTCACCAAATGAAAGATCGGCTGGTGCTGGCGCGGCGTCAGCCAGAGGGGGAGCCAGTCGTAGCCGAAATTGAGAACGGCATCGGCTGTGGATGCAAGCTCTAAGGCCAGTTCCCACAATTTTGGCAGAACTCCCTGCGAGGGGATCAGCACCGGTCCATCGGGGTCGGCATGTTGCCAGCTGGGCTGATCCTCACCGGCCACAGGGTGCAAATGCACCTGCTCACACCCCTCTGGCAGCCGGGAACCCTCCGGGGCCACCAAATGAATATGGTGACCTCGCTGGCCAAGTCCTCGCAACAGGGTGGTGATCGTGAGTTCCACCCCACCACCACGCCCGCTGCCCAAATAGCCGATCGGTGTGCTCACCAGCACGAGATCCAGAGGGGTCGATGCCATCAGCCCGATCCCCCTGTTGAGAGAAGCGTCTCGGGCACCGAAGGCTCCCAAAACCGACGCCGCTGACTGACCAGAACCACCGAGAGCAGCACGAGGCAGACCCCTACCCACTGCAGAGACGTCAACCGTTCCTGCAGCCAGATCCCACCCGACAGCAGAGCAAACACCGGCGTGAGAAAGCCCAGGGTGCTGAACCCGGTGAGATCGCGGCGGGTGGCGAACCAGAAGAACAATCCGTAAGCCAAGGCGCTGCCCAGCAGGCTGGCGTAGGCCATCAACCCCCACTCGGGCAAGGTCCAATCCGGCCAGAGCGGACGGCCTGGCGCGATGGCCTGCAGGAGCAGGAGCGGAACCCCGCCGATCAGCATGTGCCACCCGGTGACAGCAACGGGATGGCTCTGGCGGCAGGCATAGCGGCTCAGGACGGTGCCGAACGCCATGGCCACGGCCGCCGCCAGCATCCAGCCCGCCCCACCGCCGAGCAGACCAGAAAGCGGCACCGGCGCTCCGAACAGCCACCAGTGCTGCAGGAGATCGGCCGGAACCCCCAGACAGACGATGCCGGCCAGTCCCAGCAGCAAGCCAATCCAGCCCACGGGATTGATCGCTTCAGCAAAGAGGGCCCGGGCCAGCAGAGCCACCATCAGAGGCTGGGAGTCAATCAGCACCGAACCAAGACCGGCACCGGTGAACGCCAACCCGCGGGCCAGGCAGAACTGAAACACCGTGGCGTCCACCAGGGTGAAGAGCAGAAACCAAAACCAGTCAGCCGGATCCACCCGTGCGGAGGCACCGAGCAGGGGCAGACTCAGTAGCACCGCTATCCCCGCCGGCAGCAGTCGCAGCGCAGCCACCAGAAGGGGACCGGCGGAAGCCACCAGGGGGGCCATCGCTGCCATCGCCGTACCCCACAGGGCGAAGGGCAACAGCATCAACAGCCCGAGCCGCAGGGACATGGGGGGCTCCAACAGGTTCCTTTTTAAGATCCAGACCACTTTGGATGACGCAGATGGCCTGGCCCTGGCGGCGCAGATCCCGACGACGCATGGCACGCATCGCCATCGAGGGAGCGATCGGAGCCTCCACACGCCGGCGGGTGCTGAAAGCCTTGCGTGAGGTGGAGAAGCGGGAATTCCCTGCCCTGCTTCTACGAATCGACAGCCCCGGTGGCACGGTGGGTGACAGCCAGGAGATTCATGCCGCCCTGCTCCGGCTGCGCGAGAAGGGGTGTCGGGTTGTCGCCAGCTTCGGCAACATCTCAGCCTCCGGTGGGGTGTATGTCGGAGTGGCCGCCGAAACGATCGTGAGCAACCCGGGCACGATCACCGGATCGATCGGCGTGATCCTGCGCGGCAACAACCTCTCCAAATTGCTGGAACGGGTGGGCATCCGCTTCGAAACCGTGAAAAGCGGCGCCTTCAAAGACATTCTTTCCCCCGACCGCGCCCTGAGTGCCGAAGAGCGAGACCTGTTGCAATCGCTGATTGACAGCAGTTACGAGCAATTCGTGCAGGCGGTGGCCGAAGGTCGCAATCTGGACCCCGACGTGGTGCGGCAATTCGCCGACGGCCGGGTCTTCAGCGGCGCCCAGGCCAAGGAGCTTGGCCTCGTGGATGTCCTTGGCGACGAAGAAACCGCCCGCCGCAAGGCGGCGGACCTGGCCGGACTCGAGGCCGACAGTCAACCCGTGACTCTGGGCAAACCGCGCAAACAGCTGATGGGGCTATTGCCCGGCTCGGAACTGCTGCGGCATGTGGGGCAACTGCTGGAAAGCGAAGTGCTGCTGGCCCACCAACCCCTCTGGCTGTTCCGGCCATGACCGCCTCACCCAAGCTCTGCGGCCTCCGTGGGGCCACCACCTGCTCCGCCAACACACACGACGCAATTGCCGCAAGCGTCGGAGATCTGGTCGGCACCCTGGTGCAACGCAATGGGCTGAGCGCCGAACGCATCGTTTCGGTGACATTTTCAGTGACCACAGATCTGGATGCCTGTTTCCCCGCCGCGATCGCCCGGCGTCAGCCGGGCTGGGACAACGTGGCCCTGCTGGATTGCCAGCAGATGGCAGTGCAAGGCGATCTGCCGCGCTGCATCCGTTTGCTGGCCCACGTGTGGTTACCCGCCGATCAACCACCCCATCACATTTACCTTGGCGAGGCGGCCCGACTGCGTCCAGACAGATCCGGTCACAACTGACAGCTCCAGGGCCGGCCCAGGCCCCGTCGCCGGCGGAGGCTGGCTCAAGACAATCAACCACAGACTTCTGCCGAAGGCTCTCGCCATCCGCTCTGCCCATGCTGACTCCCACACTGTCCACATTGCGCCGCACCTGTCGTGGGGCCGGCCTGGCCGGAGCCCTCAGCCTGACGACGGGCCTGCTAGCAGGAACAACATTGGTCGACGTCGCCACGCCGGCAGCCACCAGGGCCCAGGGCACTCCCGCTCTGCTGGAATTCCGCTGGGAAAACAGCAGGGATTACCGGAAGCTTTACTACTACCAGAGTTCAACCGCCCAGTTGGAGCGGGCCGAGTACTTTTTCATTCTTCGCCCGAAAGACCGCAAAAGCGCCATCCTCAAACTGAGCATCACGGTGCCCGATTACTTCAACGCCAAGATCACCCCGGATGATTTGACCCTCTGCAGGATGGATCCCGGCGGCATGCTGGCGCGCACCCGTTGCAAGGAAAAAATGCCCGCCGTGTTTGAGATCAATGAGAAGCAGACGGCGATTGAGGTCTTTCCGGACACCCCCATTCCCACCGGCGGCACCTACGGCGTGGTGATGAAGATCTTCAACCCGAACCGGAGCGGCATGTTCCAGTTCAACGCCCTGGCCCAAGCCCCGGGCGATGTTCCCGTGGCCGGTTACCTGGGGAGCTGGCTCATCGACATCGACTGAGGGCGCAGACCGGCTGATACATTGGCGGATCGATGAGAGGCCGGTCGCCGGACGTTTTCCATGACCAAACGAACACTCGGCGGTACCAGCCGCAAGCGCAAGCGCGTCTCGGGATTCCGTGTTCGCATGCGGACCCATACGGGCCGTCGGGTGATCCGCAGCCGCCGCAAACGTGGTCGAGCGCGCCTGGCCGTCTGAGCCAACTGGTTGGCGATGGCCTTACCGGCACCAATGCGACTGAGGGGGCATCGCTGCTTTGATCTCCTGCACCGGCGCGGCAAACGCCTCGACAGTGACCATCTCGTGCTTCGGGTCGTTCAGGCCGACCCCCGGCGCCTGACTCCCCCCCTTCAACGCTGGGAAAGCCTGGATCCGGCGGCTCGCCGTTGTCGGTGCGGCGTCGTGATCAGCAGCAAGGTGAGCAAGCGATCGGTGAAGCGCAACAGACTCCGCCGTGCTCTGCATCAGCATTTGCGCTCCCGCCTGGAACGCGATCCAGGACTGGCTGACCGCTGGTTGCTGCTCAGCCTGCGACCCAGTGCCGCCGACGCCGGACCCGGATTGCTGGAAGAATGCGACAGATTGCTGAAGAAGGCCGGCCTGCTGCCATGACCACCACACCCGTTGAAGAGACCTTTTACGAGGGCGGCCCAGCCCGAGGAGACCTGATTCTCAATCTGCTCTTCGGTCTCACCCTGATCGGCTTGCCCTTCGCTGTCGGCGCCGTAGTCCGGGCGCTCTGGCTGCGCTTCCGCATCACCAGCCGACGGATTTCCGTGAGTGGTGGCTGGATGGGACGGGATCGCAGCCAGGTGGCTTACAACCAGATCCGAGAGGTGCGCTGTGTGCCCCGCGGCTTCGGCGCCTGGGGCGACATGGTTCTGGTGCTCACCGACGGATCCCGCCTCGAGATGCGGTCCGTGCCTCGTTTCCGAGACACGGAGTCTTACATCCTCGCCCGGATCGAAGCCCGAGCAGGCGGTGAGACAACAGCCGAAGCCAAGGGCTTCGCAGCCTGAGCACAACGACCGCTGCCGCTGTTGCACACTGGCAGCACCCTTCCCACCACCATCAGGACTTCTGCCGTGATCGGGTACATCTCCGACAACCTGCTGATCCCGATCCTGGATTTCTTCTATGGATTGGTTCCCAGCTACGGCCTGGCGATCGTGGCCCTCACGGTGGTGATCCGCCTCGCCCTCTTCCCCCTCAGCGCCGGCTCGATCCGCAGTGCCCGCCGGATGCGCATCGCCCAACCGGTGATGCAGAAGCGGCAGGCGGAGATCAAGTCACGCTTCGCCAACAACCCTCAGAAGCAGCAGGAGGAACTCGGGAAGCTGATGAAGGAGTTCGGCAGCCCCTTGGCGGGTTGTCTGCCCCTGCTGGTGCAGATGCCGATCCTCTTCGCCCTCTTCGCCACACTGCGGGGGTCACCCTTCGCCGACGTTCCCTACACCCTGAATCTGAAAGTGCTGCCGGCTGAGCAGATTGCCGCCGTCGACCCGAAACCTTTCAACAGCGCCAGCCATTCGATTTTCATCACCGAAACCAACCATGTGCCGGTGATTGCCAGCCTCCCCGGCGGCACCAAACTCGGCCAGGGCGACAGCGCCAAAATCCAGCTCAAAACCAAAGACGGAGAGAGCTTCGCTACCGTTCTCGAAGGAGTGGATGACGGTCAATCCTTCCTTCCCGACTGGACGGTGACCAAAGGCCAGGGTGTGGTCTCCGTAGCTGCCGACGGCACCCTTCAGGCCCTGTCTCCCGGCGATGCGACCGTGGAAGGCAAAATTCCAGGCCTTGCCGCTCGCAGTGGCTTCCTGTTCATCAAAGCCCTTGGCCAGGTTGGCTTCTACACCGATGGAGCGATCAACTGGGACATTGCCATCCTCGTGGGCGCCTTTGGCCTCAGCCTGTTCGTGTCTCAGCTGCTCTCCGGCATGGGCATGCCCGCCAATCCCCAGCAGGCGACCGCCAACAAGATCACTCCCGTGATGATCACCGGCATGTTCCTGTTCTTCCCACTGCCGGCCGGCGTTCTCCTCTATATGGTGATCGCCAACATCTTCCAGGCGCTTCAGACCTTCCTCCTGACCAGAGAAGCCCTGCCTGAGAACCTCCAGGCGATTCTCGATGATCAACTGCGTCAACAGACCGTGACAGCCACGGCCAGTTCCGGCGGTGGCAGCAGTCCGGCCGGGCGCCTGCCCTTCGAACCGCGGAGCAAATGATTCCGGGGCTCGAGCCCGTTCCCCTGCGTGATCTCCACGCTCTTGGGGCCAGCAAACGTTGGCCGATCGAGGGCAGTCTCGAGGACCTTCCCAGCCTCACGCCAGTGCGGGGGGAACTGCAGGCGGAACATCTCGGCAATCTGTTGGCACTAAAAGGTCGATTCGAAACGATCGTCACACTCTGCTGCGATCGCTGCCTCGGTCAGTACAACCATCGACTCCAAGCGGATGTGGAAGAGCTCATCTGGCTCGGCGATGCGGAGAACGAGGCGGCCATGGCCGAAGCTGGCCTGGGCGCCGACGGAGCCCAGGGGCTGGTCGAGTGCCTCGACCCCCGCGGCAGTTTCGACCCCGAACGCTGGGTGTTCGAACAGCTGAACCTGCAGCTGCCGGTGGTCAACCGCTGTGGTCTGGATTGCCCCGGCATGCCGCTCGAGCGCTCCAGGTCCCCCAGGGTTGAAGACCGGAACGACAGCCTCAACGCTGAACCAGGCGATCCCCGTTGGGCCGCCCTGCGCAAGCTCAGAGGGGAGGATCGCTGATGCAGGCGGAGTGGAGCGACCAGCTCGAGCTGTTGATCCGGGCCGCAACCCCCCTGATCTGGATCCGCAGCCAGGAGGAGGAACGGGTGGAAGCGTTGCTCGCTCAGGTCAGTCAACGGCTTTCCGGACGCCAGCTCGCCCGCTGGGACTTCATCACTGGCCTGCAGGGGCCGCTCAATGGTGCGGGAACAGGCGCTCGCCAGCCGATGGCGGTGCTCCAGTGGCTGCAGGAGCTGGACGACAGTCGCCCCACCCTGCTGATGCTCAAGGATTTTCACCGCTTCTGCGACGATCCGGGCATCGCCCGCATGGTGCGCAACCTCACGGCACGCCTGCGCGAAACGCCCCACACCCTGGTGTTGTGTCATGGCGCCTGGACACCGCCGCCGGAACTGGACGACTGCCTCACCCTTCTGGACCTCCCCCTGCCTCGTGAACAGGAGCTGAAGGCTCTGCTCACGTCGATCGCCCGCGCCTGTGACCAGGAACTGGACGACGAAGTGCTCGAAGAACTCACCCATGCCTGCAGCGGCTTAACAGAGGCACGCGTGCGTCATGTCGCGGCGCGAGCCCTGGCCCAGCGCGGCCAGCTCAGCCGCCTTGATCTGGAGGATGTGCTCGAGGAGAAACGGCGTTGTCTCGCTCGCAGCGAAGTGCTCGAGTTCTGCCAGACGGATGCCGATCCGGGCGACATCGGTGGCCTGGATGCGCTCAAACACTGGCTCGACCAACGCCATCAGGCCTTCAGCGACGAAGCCCGCCGTTTCGGTCTGCCGATGCCCCGTGGCGTGCTCCTGGTGGGACCGCAGGGCACGGGCAAGTCCCTGACGGCCCGAGCCATTGCCCACAGCTGGTCGATGCCCTTGCTGCGCCTCGATGTGGGGCGATTGTTCGCAGGTCTGGTGGGAGCCAGTGAAGCGCGCACCCGCGACACGATCGAGCGGGCCGAGGCCATGGCGCCCTGCGTGCTCTGGATCGACGAGGTCGACAAGGGCTTTGGGGGGGATGGCCGCAGCGATGGGGGCACCAGCCAACGGGTTCTGGCCACCGTTCTCACCTGGATGGCAGAGAAACGATCCGCCGTGTTCGTGGTCGCCACGGCCAATGCCGTGGACCGGCTGCCGCCCGAGCTGCTGCGCAAAGGCCGATTTGATGAGATTTTCCTGCTCGATCTCCCCTCAGCCCAGGAGCGGCGCAGCATCCTTGCGCTGCATGTGGCCCGGCGACGTCCCAACCTGACGCTGCCGCTGGACACCGTGGTGGATCGCACCGAGGGCTATTCCGGCGCCGAACTCGAACAGGCGGTCATCGAAGCGATGCATCTGGCCTTCGCCGAACGACGCGAACTGGAGGAAAGCGATCTGATCGTGGCCGCCAACCAGCTGGTGCCGCTCTCACGCACGGCCCGGGAGCAACTGGAGGCCCTGGAGCGCTGGGCGAGCAGCGGCCGAGCCCGACCGGCGTCCACCCTCACGCCGGCCCGTCATGTTGCGGGCAATGAAGAAGCCTGACGCGCCGTAACGAAGGTCAGGGCGAGGGCAGACAGCCCCTTCGACCCTCCGTAGGTTCGCTGCAATACCGACACAGCCGGCGTGAACCGATCCAGTGAACTCACCAGCCAACTCGCCGTGGCCTGCCTCGGTGCCGGCGTGATCACCACCATGGCCGTGGCCCAGGGCCAGAACCCACTCACCGCCCTCGGCATCACCCTCTTCTCTGCCGTGGCCGCCGTCATGGTCGGTCAGGTGCTCTGAGGGCCGGCACCTAGGCTGCCGGCGCTGCCGTTCCGTTCATCGTGCTTGATCAGCGCCTCGTGCGTGAGAATCCCGACCTGATCGCCCGGGAACTGGGGCGTCGGGGCTTGGAGGTGGACCTCACCGGGCTGCAGTTGATGGCCCAGCAGCAGAGAAACCTCGAAGAACAGCGCAGCAGCCTGCAGGCCGAAGGAAATCGCATCGGCAAGGAGGTCGGCGTTCGGATCAAGGCCGGGGCCGACCCCAAAGGTGAGGAGGTGGCGGCCCTTCGCCAGCAAGGCAATGCGATCAAGCACAAGGTCGCCGTCCTGGAAGACGAAGAGAAACAGCTCCAGGGGCGCCTGCGGGAGCAACTGCTGACCCTGCCGAACCTGCCGTCACCCGACTGTCCCGACGGCAGCGATGAAACCGAGAATCAGGAGGTGCGCCGCTGGGGCACGCCGCGCCGTGGCGACGGACTGCAGGAGCACTGGGCGATCGCCGATCGACTCGGCCTGCTCGACACGGAGCGGTCGGTTCGGATCGCTCAGAGCCGTTTCGTGACCCTGTTCGGCCAGGGGGCGCGACTGGAGCGGGCCCTGATCAATTGCATGCTCGACCTGCACACGAACAAGGGGTACCGCGAAGTGCTGCCGCCGGTGCTCGTCAACAGTGCCAGCCTCACAGGATCGGGCCAATTGCCCAAATTCGCGGAGGAAAGCTTCCGCTGCGCTGACGACGACCTCTGGCTCACACCCACAGCGGAGGTGCCCGTCACCTCGCTGCACCGCGACGAAATCATTGCCGCTGACCAGCTGCCGCTGCGCTACGTGGCCTACAGCCCTTGTTTTCGTCGGGAAGCGGGGAGCTATGGCCGAGACACCCGCGGCCTGATCCGTCTGCATCAGTTCAACAAGGTGGAGCTCTATTGGTTTGCCCATCCCGACCACTCGGAGGAGGCCCATGCCCAGATCACAGCCGATGCCGAGGCTGTGCTGCAGGCCCTGGAGCTGCCCTATCGGGTGCTGGACCTCTGCACAGGAGACCTGGGCTTCTCCGCCAGACGCACCTATGACCTCGAGGTGTGGTTGGCCGGAGCGGGCGCCTACCGCGAGATTTCCAGTTGCAGCGTCTGTGGCGATTTTCAGGCGCGGCGCTCCTCCATCCGCACCAAGGAGGGCAAAACCACCCGGCTGCTGCACACCCTCAATGGCAGCGGTCTGGCGATCGGACGCACCATGGCGGCCCTGCTCGAAAACGGCCAGCAGGAGGATGGCAGCGTGCTGCTGCCCGAAGCGCTGAGGCCTTACTTCGGCAGCGACCGTCTGCGGCCAGAATGAGCCGATTGACCAAGGCGGTGTGAACGTTCTCTCAGCCCTGATCGCCCTGGGGCTTCTGGTGGTGATTCATGAAGCGGGCCACTTCCTCGCAGCGGTGGGGCAGGGCATCCGCGTGAATGGCTTCTCCGTCGGCTTTGGGCCGGCCCTGATCAAAACGGAGTGGCGAGGCGTCACCTACGCCCTGCGTCTGCTGCCGCTCGGTGGCTTCGTGTCATTTCCCGATGACGACGACGACAGCCCCATCCCAGCCGACGACCCTGATCTGCTGCGCAATCGGCCGATCCCTCAGCGCGTGCTGGTGATCAGTGCCGGGGTTCTGGCCAATCTGATTCTGGCCTGGGTGCTGCTGGTCGGTCAATCAGCCCTGGTGGGTCTGCCCGCCGAAGCTGAACCGGGCGTGCTGGTGGTGGCTGTTCAACCCGGGGAAGCGGCAGCCCGTGCCGGTCTCCAGGCCGGTGATCGGATTCTGCGGCTCGACGGTGTGCTCCTGGGCACAGGTCAGGACGCGGTGCGATCGCTGGTGGATCAGGTGCAGAGCGAACCGGGGCAGTCGCTGGCGTTGCTGACCCAGCGCCCAACGAGCAGGGAGCAACCTGGCACGGAACAGATCCTGACCCTCAGACCCGAGGATCGGGATGGACTCGGACGCATCGGCGCCCAGCTCCAGATCAATCGGGGCAGCGCCCTGCGTCCCGCCAGGGACCCGCTGGAGGCGATCGGTTTCGGCACTGCGGAATTCGGCGGGCTGCTGCGCAACACGGTGGAGGGCTACAGCGGGCTGATCACCCATTTCGGAGAAACCGCCCAGCAGGTGAGCGGACCGGTGAAGATCGTGGAGATGGGGGCCCAACTCAGCAGCCAGGGCCAGGGTGGTCTGGTGCTCTTCACCGCGCTGATTTCGGTGAACCTGGCCGTGCTCAACGCCCTGCCCTTACCTCTGCTCGACGGCGGCCAATTGGTTCTCATCCTTCTGGAAGCGGTGCGGGGGCGCCCCCTGCCGGAGCGTCTCCAGCTGGCTGTGATGCAGTCCGGGCTGCTGCTTCTGCTCGGTTTGAGCGTGGTATTGATCGTGCGCGACACCAGCCAATTGCCCTTGGTACAGCAGCTCACCGGCCACTGAGACCTCCCAGCCCAGCCAACAGGTATGGTTGTGGATTATTCGCAACGCTCTCCCCGCCCGCATGGCCAAGAAGTCGATGATCGCCCGCGACGTGAAGCGGAAAAAAATGGTCGAGCGGTATGCGGCGAAGCGCACGGCGCTGATGGCCGCTTTCAACGCGGCTGACGATCCGATGGAGCGGTTGGAAATCCACCGCAAGATCCAGTCGCTTCCCCGCAACAGTGCTCCCACCCGCATGCGCAATCGCTGCTGGGCCACGGGAAAACCCCGCGGTGTGTATCGCGACTTCGGCCTTTGCCGTAATCAGCTGCGGGAACGCGCCCACAAAGGTGAACTCCCCGGAGTGGTGAAGTCGAGCTGGTGATCGTCTGATCAGCCCAGCTTTCGCAGGGAAGAGGCAACGCTGTTGCCTCTTTTTTTATGGACGGATGCAGGTGTGGCCAGTTGTTCCTTTCAAATGCGAGACTGGTGAATGACAGAAAGACATAAACGCAAGTGCAAGGACAAACCCAGTCGATCTCCTTTGATGGACGGGAGATTCGACTGACCACAGGGCGGTATGCCCCCCAGGCCGGCGGCTCAGTGATGATCGAGTGCGGCGACACGTCGGTGCTGGTCACCGCCACCCGATCGAGCGGGCGCGAGGGGATCGATTTCCTCCCCCTCATCTGCGACTACGAAGAGCGGTTGTATGCCGCCGGTCGCATCCCTGGAAGCTTCATGCGCCGGGAGGGCCGTCCACCGGAACGGGCCACCCTCATCTCGAGGCTCATCGATCGGCCCATGCGGCCCCTGTTCCCGAACTGGCTCCGGGACGACCTGCAGATCGTGGCCACCTGCATGTCATTGGATGAGCGGGTTCCCGCTGATGTGCTGGCAGTGACGGGCGCCTCCATGGCCACCCTGCTGGCGGGAATCCCCTTCCACGGGCCGATGGCCGCCGTGCGTGTGGGCTTGCTGGGCGATGACTTCGTGCTCAACCCCAGCTACAGGGAAATCGAACGGGGCGACCTGGATCTCGTGGTGGCTGGCACCCCGGAGGGTGTGGTGATGGTGGAAGCCGGCGCGAACCAGCTCCCCGAACAGGATGTGATCGAAGCGATCGATTTCGGCTACGAGGCGGTCTGCGAACTGATCAAGGCGCAGCAGGAGATTTTGAAACAGGCCGGCATTGAGCAGGTCATCCCCCCAGCCCCCGAACAGGACGCCACGCTTCCCAGTTACCTGGAGAAGCAATGCAGCAAGTCGATCGGCGAGGTGCTCAAGCAGTTCGAGCAGAGCAAGGCCGACCGGGACGCCAAGCTCGATGCGATCAGGGCATCCACGGCCGAAACGATCCAGGGCCTCAAGGAGGATGACCCGGTGCGCCAGGCCGTGAGCGCCAACAGCAAGGCCCTGCCGGCGTCGTTCAAAGCGCTCACGAAAAAGCTGATGCGCCAGCAGATCCTCAAGGATGGCAAGCGCGTCGACGGCCGCGGTCTTGATGAGGTGCGGCCGATCAGCGCCGCCGCCGGCGTGCTGCCCAAGCGCGTTCACGGCTCCGGCCTGTTCCAGCGGGGTCTCACCCAGGTGCTCTCCACCGCCACTCTGGGCACCCCGAGTGATGCTCAGGAGATGGACGATCTCAATCCGAGCACGGAAAAAACCTATCTGCACCACTACAACTTCCCCCCCTACTCGGTCGGTGAGACCAAGCCGATGCGCTCCCCCGGCAGGCGGGAAATCGGCCACGGCGCCCTGGCTGAGCGGGCGATTCTGCCGGTGCTGCCTGCGAAGGACACCTTCCCCTACGTGGTGCGTGTGGTGAGTGAAGTGCTCAGCTCCAACGGCTCCACCTCCATGGGCTCCGTCTGCGGCAGCACTCTCGCCCTGATGGATGCTGGCGTTCCCCTCAAATCACCCGTGAGTGGCGCCGCCATGGGGTTGATCAAGGAGGGCGATGAAGTACGCATCCTCACCGATATCCAAGGAATCGAGGATTTCCTCGGCGACATGGACTTCAAAGTGGCGGGCACCGACAAGGGCATCACCGCGCTTCAGATGGACATGAAGATCACCGGACTGGCGGTGAGCACGGTCGCCGAGGCCGTGAACCAGGCCAGGCCGGCACGGCTGCACATCCTCGAGAAGATGATGCAGGCGATCGATACCCCCCGGGAGGGCCTCTCCCCCCATGCTCCGCGACTGCTCAGTTTCCGCATCGACCCAGAGCTGATCGGCACCGTGATCGGCCCCGGCGGCCGCACGATCAAGGGAATCACCGAACGCACCAACACCAAGATCGATATCGAAGACAGCGGCATTGTCACGATCGCCTCCCATGACGGCGCGGCGGCGGACGAAGCGCAGAAGATCATCGAAGGACTGACCCGCAAGGTGAACGAAGGCGAGATGTTCAGTGGCGCGATCACCCGGATCATTCCCATTGGTGCCTTTGTGGAAATCCTGCCCGGCAAGGAAGGGATGATCCACATCTCCCAGCTCTCGGAAGCACGGGTCGAGAAGGTGGAAGACGTGGTGAAGGTGGGCGATGAGGTGACGGTGCGTGTCCGTGAAATCGATAATCGCGGCCGTATCAACCTCACTTTGCGGGGCGTCCCTCAGAACGGCGAAGACGCGGAACCCGAACCCGCCCCCACCCCCGTGGCGCCCCTCACCTGAGGGGCCAGGAGCTCACCACCCCCTGCACAGCTCAAACCCGAAACCCAGGCTCAATGGAAGCCATCGCCCATGCCGCCTGCTCACAGAGCGCGGCATGGGCTTTTCCATGACTGGCGATCAAGCAACCGGCCTGACGCACATCGCCTGTGTTGTAACTGAGGGGGTGGCCATCGGCGTGGGTGAAAGCGCCGCCCGCGGCCAGCAACACCGCTTCCGGCGCTGCCATGTCCCAATCCTTGGGAGCACTCCGACCGGAGAGGGAGATGTAGAGATCGGTCTCACCGCGCAGAATCGTTGCCACCTTGCAGCCCACGCTCCCCACGGCATGGGAGCCCCCGAGCGCCAGGGCAGCGATCAGCTGCTCGAGCCGGTCGTCGCGATGGCTACGGCTGGCCACCAGGATCAGCTCAGAGAGAGCTGAACGCTCGCTGAAACGCGCAGGACTGCGCTTGCCACGGCGGTCTTCACACCAGCTGCCATCACCCACCACACCAAACCAGAGCTCCTCCGCTTCGGGAAGCAGCACCACGCCGAGCACCGGACGCTGGCCCCGCACGAGCGCCAGGTGCACGGCGTACTCACCGGTACCCTGCAGAAAATCCTTGGTGCCATCGAGCGGATCGAGGATCCAAAGCCATTCCGCCTCCAGGGGCTCGCCCTCACGGAGCTGCTCTTTGGCGGTCTCTTCGCTCAACAGGGTCCAGTCGGCGGAGGGGAACGCCGCGGCCAGGCCATCCAATAACCATTGATTCACTGCCAGATCGGCTGCCGAGACCGGCCCCTCGCCACCGTCATCCACGCTCAGAGCCCGGGGGAAGCCATGGGGGGGCTGTTCACCCCGGGCGTAGGCGCGCAAAATGTCGGCCGCGCCCCAGCACAGGGGCCGGAGCGCCTCCAGCAAGACCTTCTGATCGATCCCGGCAGGCAGGGTCTGGGGAGTCGGCATCATGGAAGTCTCCGGGCGGAGCCATTGTGATGCAGCGCGCCGAACCAGCAGGCGGAGTCCTCTACGTGGTGGGGACCCCGATCGGCCACCGCGGCGATCTTTCTCCCCGCGCCTGTGATCTGTTGCGAGCGGTCGACACGATCGCCTGCGAAGACACCCGCCACAGCGGCCTGCTGCTCAGCAGCATCGGCTCGACGGCCCGCCGCTGCAGCTTCCACCAACACAACACGCGAAGCCGGATCCCCCAGCTTCTGGCAGAACTGGCCCAGGGCCTCAGCGTGGCCGTCATCAGTGACGCGGGCTTGCCAGGCATCAGCGATCCAGGCGAAGCGCTGGTGGCGGCGGCCCGCAGCGCCGGCCATGCCGTGATCTGCATTCCCGGTCCCTGCGCCGCCACCACAGCCCTGGTGAGCAGTGGGCTGCCAAGCGACCGCTTCTGCTTCGAGGGCTTCCTGCCCACCAAAAGCAAGGACCGGCGCGAGCGCCTGGCAGCCCTTGCAACGGAGACACGCACAACCGTGCTCTACGAGGCTCCGCACCGACTCCTGCAGCTGCTGGAGGAACTGGAAGGTCCATGCGGAGGCGAGCGCCGCCTGCAGGTAGCGCGAGAGCTGACCAAGCGCCATGAAGAACAGGTGGGGCCCACGATCAGCGCAGCGCTCCAACACTTCCGCCGCCACCCCCCCCAGGGGGAATGCACCCTGGTGCTGGGCGGAGCAGCACCGCAGGAGCAACCGGAGCGGGATGCAACGGCCTGGCGCCAGGAGCTGGAGGCCCTGATGAGGGGAGGAATGAGCGCCAATGCCGCTGCCAAACATCTGGCAAGCCGCAGTGGTCGGTCCAAACGGGAGCTCTATGCCTTCCTGCACCACACGGCTGAGGCAGCAGACTGGCCTGAGCCCAATGGAACGTGAATGCTGCAACGTCTGCGCCTGATGCTGATCAGCCTCAGCGGGGCAGGACTTCTTTTCCTGGTGCTGTGTCTGGGAGCCCAGAACCTGAGCGATCGTGAACGCCTCAACCTCGGCATCGGACGCACAGCTCCATTGCCCTCGGGGTTTCTGGTGGGCGTGAGCGTGGTGATCGGCGTGCTCAGTGGCGGCAGCCTGGCTGCGGCATGGCTGCCCACCAAGGAGCGCTGATCAAACGGGGCTCAGCCATCGAGGGCAATCAGAGACCCATCCAGCACCAGTCGGGTGATGCCTCGAGCGAGCAGGTAATGGGAGGTCCGCTCAAACACCTGGCTATCGGGCACCTTGATCACCCGTTGATTGCGGCCGCACTGGCGCTTGGCCGTTCGCGGGCTGGCATACAGACCGATCGCTTGCCGATCCTGGTCTGCTGCCGCCAGAGCGCCCAGTTCCTGAAAAGCGCTGAGGGGTTGCGGATCAAGTTCGACCAATTTGTCGACCAGCATGTAAACGCTTTCCGGCAAGACACCTGGACCAAGCGGCCGGCAATCAGGTGCCGAAGACTCCATCTCCAGAGAGATCTGTCCGGTCAGCACCGCAACGGTGTGAAATTCCTGCTCCGGCTCCTCGTCCGCCTCTCCCGCATCCTCCAGGGCGTCGCCGAAGTCGTCGGCGTCATCAAGGGCGAGGGTGACTGGATCCTCATCGTCGATGGGTTCGACAGGCGTGGCCTCGGCCTGGATGCAATCGGAATGCACGGCGGCTTGGCTGCCGGCACCACCTCCGCGAGCGCGATCCTTCTTCAGGGCCTCATAGGCATCGGGCGTCAACAAGGCGCGCGCCGTTCGGCTCACGGTGTTGGCGCTGCAACCGAAGGCTTCGGCAAGCACCGCCGTGCTTTCACCGGAGCGATAACGCTCCACAAGCTCCCGTTTCTGGCTGTCGGTGAGCCGGCTGGGGGCCATTGGTTCTGGCGTTCAAGCTCCCCACCATAGGTGCTCCGAATCCCGCAAACTGCCAGGATGTCGCGATGCTCCCTTAGCTCAGCTGGATAGAGCAGCTGCCTTCTAAGCAGCCGGTCGTTGGTTCGAATCCAACAGGGGGCGTTTCAATCAGGGCCTGAGTTTTCAGCCAAAAAGCCTTGCTGAAACAGGCTTTAGGGCTGACAGCCTCTGCCGGTCTCTGCTCGCCCGTGCCAAGCTGTGAGA
>CALGVO010000107.1 GCA_937930135.1 uncultured Synechococcus sp.
GCCTGCAGATGGCTCTCCACCAGCAGCTCCATCCCCATCTGGCGTTCATAGATCGAGCGGTGATCAAACAGCCGTGCCACAAGAAAACTGGCGAGGCACGCCACCAGGATCGGTTTGAGGATCAGCAGATCCTTGGTGAGGGCAAAGGCCAGAAACATCGCCGTGATCGGCGTGCGGGAACAGCTGGCCACAAAGGCGCCCATGCCGGCGAACACATAGGTGCTGGGCACGTGGCCGGTGAGCGCTTCCACCCAGATGCCGCAGGCCAGGCCGATGGCTCCTCCCAGGGTGAGCATGGGGAAGAAGAGCCCCCCCGGGGCTCCGGATGAGGCCGCCAGCCCCGTGCTGAAGAACAAGACGGCAAAGGTGCCCAGGGCCATCGGGATGTCGGCTTTGCCGTCGGCGATCAGATGCTGGAGGCCTTCGAGGTTGTGAAACGGTTCGGGCAGAAAGGCATAGACCCCTCCCAGCACGCCACCACTGATCACCATGCGCAGCACGAGTCGGTCTCCGAACCAGGCGTTGCCGCGGCGCTGCATGGCCAGCACATAGCGGCAGTAGAGCTCGGCGAGCACGCCGACGACCATGCCCAGCGCGATCAGATAACCGAGATCGATCGGTAGAAAATTCACCAGCGGTGTGTATTCCCTTTCGAGTTGAAAGCCTTCGGTGGCGTCAAGTCCGCCGCTGCTGGGACTGAGGCCGGCCAGGCCCAGCACGTCGGCCCAGGCATCGGCCCAGAAGGTGGTGACGATCACCAGCAGCAACACCACCGGCCGGGCGGAATGCAACAGTTCCTCCACCGCATAAACAAAGCCACCGATCGGTGCACTGAACACCGCGGCGATGCCGGCGCCACCGCCGGCAGCCACGATCACCCGGCGGAACGCCACCGGGGCCTTCAACCAGCGCGCCATCTGCCACGCCACCGAGCCACCCATCTGGACGGCGGGACCTTCCGGGCCCAGGGGAAAGCCACTGCCGATGGCCACGATGCCCGCCACCAGTTTCACCAGGCCCACCTGGAGGCCCATGGGCACGGCTCTGTGTTTGAGAAAGCCCATGATGTGGGTGATGCCGGAGCCGCCGGCAGCGGGCGCCAGGTTGGCCACCATCAGGCCTGAGATCAGCCCCCCCAGGGCTCCAAGTGCGGGGAGGACGGCCCAGGCCGGCAGGCCGGCCAGCAGATCCAAGCGCCAGCTGCCCAGAAGCTTGATGCCGGCTTTGAACAGCACCCCGGTGAGGGCGGCCCCGAGACCGGTGAGCATCAGGGCCAGCACCACAACCCACCAGCGCCGTTCCAGCAGCCGGCGGATGCTGCGACTGGAACCGAGTTGGTGGCGGCGTTGTTTCAGTTCACTCAGAACAACCATGGAGGTGATCGGGGTCGGCGTCAGACCCCGGCCATCACCTCCGCCTGGTCATTGGCGCTCACGACCCGTCCCGCATCCTCGAAGCCCTCGATCTGATCGAAGTTCAGATAGCGGTAGAGCTCATCGGAGAGGGGATCGATCTTCTCCGCAGCGATGCGTCGATACTCCTCCGCCGTGGGGATCCGACCGAGCAGGGCACACACGGCAGCCAGCTCGGCACTGCCCAGATACACCTGGGCGCCCTTGCCCAGCCGGTTGTTGAAGTTGCGGGTGCTGGTGGAGAACACGGTGGTGTTGTCCTCCACACGCGCCTGATTGCCCATGCAGAGGGAGCAGCCCGGCATCTCCATCCGACTGCCCGCCGCCTCGAAGATGGCGTAGTAGCCCTCTTCCTTCAGTTTGTCTTCGTCCATGCGTGTGGGCGGGCAGACCCAGAGGCGGGCCTGGTTGCTGCCAGCCCCTTCCAGCACCTTGGCCGCGGCCCGGTAGTGGCCGATGTTGGTCATGCAGGAGCCGATGAACACCTCCTGCACCGGATCACCGGCCACTTCGCTGAGCAGTTTCACGTTGTCGGGGTCGTTGGGGCAGGCCAGCACCGGTTCGGTGAGCTCATCGAGGTTGATCTCGATCACCTCCGCATACTCGGCATCGGCATCGGCGCTGAGCAGGCTTGGTTTGGCCAGCCAGGCTTCCATGGCCTTGATCCGGCGCGCCAGGGTGCGGGCGTCGGTGTAGCCGCGGGCGATCATGTTCTTCATCAGCGCCACGTTGCTGCGCAGATACTCGCTCACGGTTGCTTCCGAGAGCTTGATCGTGCAGCCGGCGCAGGAGCGTTCGGCGGAGGCGTCGGTGAGCTCGAAGGCCTGCTCCAACTTCAGGTCTGGCAGCCCTTCGATCTCCATGATCCGGCCGTTGAACACATTTTTCTTGTTCGCTTTCTCCACGGTCAGCAGACCGCGCTGGATGGCCACCCAGGGGATGGCGTTCACCACATCCCGGAGCGTGACGCCCGGTTGAAGCGAGCCGCTGAAGCGCACCAGCACCGATTCGGGCATGTCGAGGGGCATGGCGCCGATGGCGGCGGCGAAGGCCACGATGCCTGAGCCACCGGGGAATGAGATGCCCAGGGGGAAGCGGGTGTGGCTGTCACCGCCAGTACCCACGGTGTCGGGCAGCAGCATGCGGTTGAGCCAGCTGTGAATGATGCCGTCACCGGGACGGAGCGCGACGCCTCCCCGCTCAGCGAAGAAATCGGGGAGCTCCTTCTGGGTCTGCAGGTCCACCGGCTTGGGATAGGCGGCGGTGTGGCAGAAGCTCTGCATCACCAGATCGGCGGAGAAGCCGAGGCAGGCCAGCTCCTTCATCTCGTCGCGGGTCATTGGCCCGGTGGTGTCCTGGCTGCCGACCGTGGTCATCAACGGCTCACAACTGGTGCCGGGTCGCACTCCCGGCAGACCGCAGGCTTTCCCCACCATCTTCTGGGCCAGGGTGAAACCCTTGCCGCTGTCCGCCGGCGCAGCGGGACGGATGAACAGATCGGAGGGGGGCAGTCCGAGCTGGGCGCGCACCTTGTCGGTGAGGGCCCGCCCGATCATCAGAGGGATGCGTCCGCCGGCCCTGACCTCGTCTTGGATCGTGTCGGGCTTGAGTTCGAAACGGGCAATCACCTCGCCGGCGTTGGCCTCCCCCGCCGCCCTTTCGATCGAGCCGTTGTGGGGACGGATCGTGATCACGTCGCCGGTGTGCAGGGCGGAGACGTCGCATTCGATCGGCAGGGCGCCGGAGTCTTCCGCTGTGTTGAAAAAGATCGGTGCGATCTTGCCGCCCAGGATCACCCCCCCGGCCCGTTTGTTTGGCACATGGGGGATGTCGTCCCCCGTGTGCCAGAGCACGGAATTGATCGCTGACTTGCGCGAGCTGCCGGTGCCCACCACATCGCCCACATAGGCGACGGGATGGCCCTTCTGCTTCAGGTCGGCAATCAGCTCCAGGCCGCCGGGCATGCGGCTTTCCAGCATGGCCAGGGCGTGCAGGGGGATGTCCGGGCGAGTGGTGGCGTGGGTGGCCGGGGAGAGATCGTCGGTGTTGGTTTCACCCTCCACCTTGAACACCGTCACTGTGATCTCCGCGGGCAGCTCCGGCTTGGCGGTGAACCACTCGGCGCTCGCCCAGCTGTCGACCACCTGCTTGGCGTAGCGGTTGGAGCTGGAGAGCTCCATCACATCGTGGAAGGCGTCGTAAACCAGCAGGGTGCGGCTCAGCCCTTCGGCGGCAGCGTTGGCCAGTGCGTTGTCGTGGTGTTGCAGCAGCTCGATCAGGGCGGCAACGTTGTAGCCGCCCACCATCGTTCCGAGCAGACGCACGGCGTCCAGGGGCGACACCAACGGGCTGCTGGCACTGCCCTGGGCAATGGCGCTCAGCCAGGTGGCTTTCACGTAGGCCGCTTCATCCACCCCGGGCGGGATGCGTTCGCTCAGGAGGTGCAGCAGCTCCTGTTCGTCACCGGCAGGAGACTGTTCGAGCAACTGGGTGAGGGCCTGCGTCTGCTCCGCGGTGAGGGGCAGGGGCGGGATCCCCTGGGCAGTCCGTTCGGCGGCGGCGGCGCGATAGGCACTCAGCATGACGATGGCTCAGGCAGCGGTCTTGACATCCATTCTTCTTGTTGGGGTGCACCGGCCGGGTGTCGGTTGCTGCCGGGATTGTCCGTAATCTGGGTTTTTCCGGTTGAGGGGCATGACCACCACCTCCGATCTGCATGTGGTGGAGAACCGCCCACTGGTGGCTCCAGCTCTGTTGCATGCGGATCTCAGAACCGATGCAGCGGCCACAGCCACGGTGGTGGGCACCCGCAGGACCATTCAGTCCATTCTCCGCGGCGACGATCAGCGACTGCTGGTGATCGTCGGCCCTTGCTCGGTGCACGATGTGGAGGCGGCACGGGAGTACGCGCGTCGTCTGGCGCCGCTGCGTGAGCGGCATGCCGCCGAACTGGAAGTGGTGATGCGGGTGTATTTCGAGAAACCGCGCACCACCGTGGGTTGGAAAGGGCTGATCAATGACCCGCATCTCGATGGCTCCTACGACATCAACACCGGCCTGCGTCTGGCGCGCGCTCTGCTGCTCGACCTGGCCCGCGCCGGCATTCCAGCGGCTACGGAGCTGCTCGATCCGGTGGTGCCTCAATACATCGCCGACCTGATCAGCTGGACGGCCATCGGTGCCCGGACCACCGAGAGCCAGACCCATCGCGAGATGGCCTCAGGCTTATCGATGCCGGTCGGCTACAAAAACAGCACCGATGGCAGCGTCACCATCGCCATTCACGCGATCCAGGCGGCATCCAGGCCCCATCATTTTCTGGGCATCAACGGGCAGGGCATTGCCTCGATCGTGAGCACCACCGGCAACCCGGATGGCCACTTAGTGCTGCGAGGCGGCAGCCGGGGAACTAATTATCACCTGGATGCGGTGCAGGAGTCGGCGGCGGCCCTGGCGGCGGCAGGCCTGCCCGATCGTTTGATGGTGGATTGCAGCCATGGCAATTCCAACAAGGATTACCGGCGCCAGGGTGAGGTGCTGGAGGCGGTGGCTGCCCAGGTGCGGCAGGGTTCCGACCAGGTGATGGGTGTGATGCTGGAGAGCCATCTGGTGGAAGGTAACCAGAAACTCAATGTCGATCGCACGGCGATGACCTACGGCCAGAGCATCACCGATGCCTGCATCAGCATCGACACCACCGAAAGGCTGCTGGAGCAGTTGGCAGCGGCGGTGGCGGCGGGCCGGCC
>CALGVO010000108.1 GCA_937930135.1 uncultured Synechococcus sp.
AGGGCTTCCGGATCACCCACCGGACTACCGGCGACCAGGGCCTCCCCATCCACCACCGTGACCACACCGTTCACCACCACACGAGAGCGCACCTCCGGCCAGGCCAGGGCCTGAATCAGCGGACGGGGAAGCGCCAATCCACTCGTTTCAACGACGATCCCATCGAGGCGGTCTGCGCGCTCCAGCAGAGTGTTCATGGTGGGCAGGAAGTCGTCCTGAACCGTGCAGCAGAGGCAACCGTTGTTCAACTCCACCAGGCGCCCATCGAGCTCATCCTCCGGGCAGAAGCCACAACTGCGGATGAGATCTCCATCCAGCCCCACAGTGCCGAATTCATTGACCATCACCGCCAGGCGCTGACCGCTTTGGGCGAGCAGATGGCGCAGCAGGGTGGTTTTGCCGGCCCCGAGAAAGCCGGTGATCACGGTGACGGGAAGCCTGGCCATCAGCGGCAACCCAGACTGTCACGGGTGATCACACCAGTGCGGCTGTTCTCTCCGGTGGCGCGGGCACAAAGGGCCTTCAGCTGGGGCAAATCGATGACGGCATCCGTGAAATCAGCACCATCAATCCGAGCATCGCCGAAGCGGCTCTGCATCAGCATGGCGTTGGTGAACACGGCATTGCGCAGATCGGCACCATCAAAACGGCTAGCGAAGGCCACCACATCCGAAAGGTCGGCACCCTGGAGATCGGCACCCTGAAGGGAGGAGGTGTTGATCACGGCCCCACGCAGATCACTGCCTGAGAGATCAACTCCCTGCAGATCCGCCTTCAGAAACTCCTTTTCCTTGAGATCCATCCCGTGCATGTCGGGAACGATCTCCTGAACAGCCCGTTGCCCGCGCAATTCGGGAGCCGTGATCGCCAGGGCCGGTGCAACGGGGAGCCAGAGCACGATCGCGAGTACGCAAGCAGCCAGGATGTGCGTCCAGACTGAGATGTGGGTCGTCCAATCAGTGGGGCTTTGCATCACTGGATTAGGGCGGTGAAGAACACGCATGCGCGGCAGATGGTGCGTCGTTCGGTCTTCAGAAGACCTGACGTAGTTTGGCCTGTCACGTTATGGCAGTCCTCCGCCGCCCCACGCGTCATGGCCAACACTCTGCGGGTGGTGGTTCCCCCCCATCCCCTGATCGCCCACTGGTTGACCGTGCTCAGGCATGGCGACACCCCGGCGGCTCTCTATGCCACCGGCATGGAGGAGCTCGGTCGCTGGCTCACCTACGAAGCAGTGCGCGACTGGCTGCCCCACCGCCCCGAAACGGTCACCACCCCGGTGGCGACCACGGAGGGACGGGTGATTGAAACGGGCGTGCCCCTGTTGGCGATCCCCGTGCTCCCTGGGGGCTTGTCGCTCTGGCAGGGGGCCCGTCAGGTTCTTCCCAATGCGGATCTCTGCCTCTCGGGCATCCCCGACCAGGTGGAAGCGCAGGCGGGCCTGGTGCTGTTTCTCGATCAAATCGCCGACGGCACCACCCTGCTGGCCCTGTTGGAGGAGCTCCAGGCCCGAGGCGTCGAGGATGCCCGGCGCCTCCGGGTGATCACGGCCGTCGCGGCGAGCCCCGGCCTGAAACGGATCGGTGAGCGCATGCCCGAACTCACGATTCACACGGCCTGCATCGATGAAGGACTCGACACTGAAGGACGCATCACGCCGGGCATCGGCGATCCTGTGCAGCGCCAGCAGATTCGATCGGCGAGCCAGTCGGCCGGATCGACCTAACCTGGATGCACTGAGACACACCCCATGGCCCAGCAGCGGGACACGGCCAGTGGCACCCTGATCACCCTGGTGAGTGGTGCCCTTCTCGGAGCTGCTGGGCTCGCCTGGTGGCTTCTCTCTGAGGCGGACCGACGTCAGCGCGTCCAGCGGCAACGCAACATGCTCTACGCCTCACGCCTCCAGGATGGCAGCGAGGCCAGCGATCCCAGCCGACCTCGGAACAACCAGGACCAGCTTGAGCAACGGGTGGAGCAACTCAACTCCGCCATCGCCGATGTACGCCGTCAGCTCGAGGATCTAGGTGCCAGGAACTGAGGACTGCGCTCGGTAGGTTGGCCTCAGTCAATCACCGGGCTCCGGCTGCCATCGATGCTCCGCTCCGACGCCGTCACGCAGGGGATCCAGCGTTCACCCAACCGAGCCATGCTCCGTGCCGTGGGCTTCGGCGACGGCGACTTCGGCAAGCCGATCATCGGGATCGCCAACGGGTACAGCACGATCACGCCCTGCAATGTGGGGCTGAACGACCTCGCCCGACGCGCTGAGGAAGCGGCCCGACTGGCCGGTGGCATGCCCCAGACCTTCGGGACGATCACCGTCAGTGATGGCATCTCCATGGGCACCGAGGGGATGAAATATTCCCTCGTGAGCCGTGAGGTGATCGCCGATGCGATCGAAACGGCCTGCAATGGCCAGAGCATGGACGGGGTGCTGGCCGTGGGCGGCTGCGATAAGAACATGCCCGGCGCGATGATCGCCATGGCCCGGATGAACATTCCGGCGATTTTTGTGTATGGCGGCACCATCAAGCCGGGCAAGCTCGGTGGCTGCGACCTCACGGTGGTGAGCGCCTTTGAGGCGGTGGGTCAGATCACCAGCGGCAAGATCGACGAAGAACAGCTCACGGCAATCGAAAAGAACGCCTGTCCGGGAGCGGGGAGCTGCGGCGGCATGTTCACCGCCAACACCATGAGTGCGGCGATCGAAACAATGGGGCTGAGCCTGCCCTACAGCTCCACCATGGCGGCGGAAGATGCCGAGAAGGCCGACAGCGCGGCGCGCTCCGCCGAGGTGCTGGTGGAGGCGATTCAACAGAACATCCGTCCCCTCGATCTGCTCACCCGAGAAGCGTTTGAAAACGCGATCAGCGTGATCATGGCGGTGGGTGGCTCGACCAATTCCGTGCTGCACCTGCTGGCAATCGCCCGCACCGCGGGCGTGGAACTGAGCATCGACGATTTCGAGCGGATTCGGCAGCGGGTGCCCGTGATCTGTGATCTCAAACCCAGCGGCCGCTTCGTGACGGTGGATCTGCACCAGGCCGGTGGCATCCCCCAGGTGATGAAATTGCTTCTTGATGCCGGTCTGCTCCATGGCGACTGCCGCACGATCGAAGGCAAAACCCTCCACGAGCTCCTGGCCGCTGTTCCGTCGGTCCCCCCCGCCGGCCAGGACGTGATTCGACCCCTGAGCCATCCCCTTTATGCCAAGGGGCATCTGGC
>CALGVO010000109.1 GCA_937930135.1 uncultured Synechococcus sp.
GTTTCTGATCATCGGTGAGCGCCTCAACGCCAGCGGTTCCAAGAAAGTGCGGGAATTGCTCAATGCCGAAGACTGGGATGGCCTGGTGGGGGTCGCCCGCAGCCAGGTGAAAGAGAACGCCCACGTGCTCGATGTGAATGTCGACTATGTCGGGCGTGATGGAGAGCAGGACATGCGCGAATTGGTGACCCGGGTGGTCACTAACATCAACCTGCCACTGATGCTCGATTCCACGGAGTGGCAGAAGATGGAGGCTGGCCTGAAAGTGGCCGGTGGCAAGTGCATTCTCAATTCCACCAACTACGAAGACGGCGATGAACGCTTCTTCAAGGTTCTCGAACTGGCGCGGCGCTACGGCGCCGGCGTGGTGGTGGGAACCATTGATGAAGAGGGCATGGCGCGCACGGCTGAGAAGAAGCTGGCAATCGCTAAACGGGCCTATCGCGATGCCGTGGAATTCGGGATCCCAGCACGTGAAATCTTCTACGACCCCCTCGCCCTGCCGATCTCCACAGGCATCGAGGAGGATCGCCGCAATGGTCTGGAAACCATTGAGGCGATCCGGCGCATCCGCGACGAACTACCGGGCGTGCATGTGGTGCTCGGTGTTTCGAATGTGAGTTTCGGCCTCTCACCTGCGGCGCGGATCAGCCTCAACTCGGTGTTCCTGCACGACTGTTGTGAGGCGGGCATGGATGCAGCGATTGTGTCGCCCGCCAAGATCCTGCCCCTGGTGAAGATCGCCGAGGAGCACCAGCAGGTCTGCCGTGATTTGATCTTCGATCGCCGTCGTTTTGAGGGCGACGTCTGCACCTACGACCCGCTCACCAAACTCACCACCCTGTTTGAAGGGGTGAGTGCCAAGGAAGCCCGCCAGTCGGGTCCCTCCCTGGCCGATCTGCCGGTGGAAGAACGCCTCAAACAGCACATCATTGATGGCGAACGCATCGGCCTTGAGGAGGCCCTCAGCGAAGGCCTTCAGTTCTATCCACCACTGGAGATTGTGAACACGTTTCTGCTGGATGGCATGAAGGTGGTGGGTGATCTGTTCGGCTCCGGCCAGATGCAGCTGCCCTTCGTGCTCCAATCCGCCGAAACAATGAAAGCCGCTGTGGCCTTCCTCGAGCCCCACATGGAGAAATCCGATGGCAAGAGATCGGCAAAGGCGAAGTTTCTGATCGCCACTGTGAAGGGCGATGTGCACGACATTGGCAAGAACCTGGTGGACATCATCCTGACCAACAATGGCTATGAGGTGATCAATCTCGGCATCAAACAGGAGGTGGGCGCCATCATCGCGGCGCAGCAGGAGCACCAAGCCGATTGCATCGCCATGAGCGGGTTGCTGGTTAAATCCACCGCTTTCATGAAAGACAATTTGCAGGCGTTCAATGAGGCCGGAATCAGTGTGCCCGTGGTGCTTGGTGGTGCTGCACTCACCCCCCGGTTCGTCAACAAGGATTGCAGCGAGGTGTATGCAGGCAAGGTGATCTATGGCCGTGATGCTTTCACTGATCTGCGTTTCATGGATGCCTATGTGAAGGCTCGAGCCGAGGAGCGTTGGGATGATCGACGCGGCTTCCTGGATGGTATTCCTGAAGGTCTCAGCATCGGCGGCGATGTTGATGCTGTTGAGGAAGCTGCAGGTGAAGTTGCGGCTGAGGCCAGTGAGGCCACCCCTGAGGCAGCCGCAGTGACCGCAACTCTGCCGGTCAGCTCTGAGCGCTCCCAGGCCGTGCCAGTGGAAGCTCCGGTCCAGCCCCCCTTCCTAGGAGCCAGCCTGCTGGAGGGCCCTGAGGCGATTCCCCTTGAGGAGGTGATCACCTATCTCGACCGTCAGGCCCTCTTCGCTGGTCAATGGCAGATGCGCAAATCGCGGGAGCAATCGCGCGAGGCCTACGAGGCGGAGCTGCAGGAGAGAGCGGAACCGATCCTGCAGAGCTGGCTGGAGCGGGTGCGATCGGAGCAACTGCTCCAACCCGCCGTGGCCTACGGCTACCTCCCCTGCGGACGGGACGGCAACGACTTGGTGGTGTTCTCCACCGATGGCACTCAGGAGCTCGGACGCTTCTCTCTGCCGCGCCAACGCAGTGGCAATCGTTACTGCATCGCCGATTTCTTCGCTGATCTACGCGATGGCTGTCCGACCGACGTGCTGCCGATGCAGGCGGTGACCATGGGCGAAGAGGCCAGTCGCTTCGCTCAGGATCTGTTCCAGCGGGATGCTTACAGCGACTATCTCTTCTTTCATGGCCTGGCGGTGCAGATGGCCGAGGCTCTGGCGGAATGGACCCATGCCCGGATCCGCCGGGAGTGTGGTTTCCCTGATCCGGAGGGTCTGCCCATCCGCGATGTGCTGGCGCAGCGATATCGGGGCAGTCGCTATTCCTTCGGCTATCCGGCCTGCCCGAATGTGGGTGATTCGAGACAGCAGCTCGCCTGGCTTGGCGCTGAGCGGATCGGCCTGGAGATGGATGAGTCGGAGCAGCTCCACCCCGAGCAGAGCACCACAGCCCTGGTGGCCCTGCACAGCAAAGCGCGTTACTTCAGCGCCTGAATCCTCGTCGCTGCGGGCCCGGCAGCAGCAGACTGGGCCGGCCCTCACATTCTGTCCATGGATCTCAGTGGTCCCGATGCGATTGACCAAGCCATTGCCGCTGGCATCGACCTCGATGGCTCTCCCTTGCCTGAGCCGATGCTGACGCTCTACCGCGAGGTGATGGACCTCGAGGCGCAGCGCCAGCGCAGTGGAGTGCAGAAATCGATGCGCAATCGAATCGTGCGCACCGGAGCCAAGCACTTTGATCAGGACACCTTGAACCAACGGCTGGTGTCTGCCGGTTGGGAGGGCCTGAGGGAGAAGGAGATCAGCTTCTTCTACGGCTGATCAACGGACGGAGCAGAGCCGCGAGGCTCAGTCTTGACAGAGCGATTCCATCGTGTCGATCACTTCCTGCTGAAAGGCCTCGAGATCGTCGGAATCGCTCAGATCCACGCCTTCACCCGCAGCATTCTGGGTGAGCTCCTGAAAATGGAAGGCACCCTCCCCGTTCGCGAGAAATTCGATCGCAGAGCTTTCACCGCTCTCGCGAAAGGCATCGCAGAGGGCCATGAAGGCCGCGTCTTCCGTGAACTCCCAATCCATCGAGGAGGCATAACTGATTGACCTTTAACGCCTCGCCCCCGGGATCCGTCAACCACCTTGTCGCGCAATGTGCCACTGATTCGGCAGACTCCTGCTCGACGATCGCCGCCAACTGCCGTGAAAAGCCAGTCCCCAAGCGAGGATCTCAATGTTCTCGGCCAGCCGCTTCAGGTGTGCGGATGCTCGCCCATGACCGGATGGTTCCGCGACGGCCACTGCCGCACGGAAGCCGCTGATCTCGGCCAACACAGCGTCTGCTGTGTGATGACGGAAGTCTTTCTGAGCTACAGCAAAGCGCAGGGCAACGATCTCTCCACGCCGGTGCCTGCCTTCGGATTCCCGGGGCTCCAGCCCGGTGACCATTGGTGCGTGTGTGCGGGGCGCTGGAAACAGGCCTACGACGACGGCATGGCACCGTTGGTGCGTCTAGAGGCCACCGAGCAGTCCACCCTCCAGGTGGTTCCCCTCGAGATCCTCAAGGAGAACGCCTACCAGGGGATCGCCTGACCATCCCAGGCGAGAAAGGCACCACTGTCGGCCGCTGACTGGCTCAGGAGCACATCGAGAAGTTGCTCGGCGGCGCGCGCCGGCGCAAACAGCTTGCCTGGCGGGACGAAGCTCTGGAAGGGGTGCGACAGGGCTGTGTCGGTGGTGCCGGGGTGGAGCAGGGTGACGCAGGCCTGGGGATAGCGACGGGCCCACTCGATGCTGAGGCAGCGCAGGAGCTGGTTCTGGGCCGCCTTGGCGGCGCGATAGGCGTACCAGCCACCGCTGTGGTTATCTCCGATGCTGCCCACCCGGGCGCTGAGGCTGGCGAAGTGGAACGGCCGCTCCCGCTCGAGGCAGGGTTCGATCGCTTTGGCCAGAAGCAGCGGCGCCATCGCGTTGATGGCATAACTGGCGGCGAGGGCATCTGCCCGCACCTGCTGCAACCGTTTTTCCGGCTGCAGGCCTTGGCCGTGCAGGCGACCGCTGGCGTTGACCACCAGCCGCAGCGGTTGTGGCGCATCGCCCAGGCGTTGCTGCAAGGCGTCGAGCGATCGTTGATCCTCCAGATCCACACACCAGCCCGCCGCCGCCGGGAGCTGGCGACCGCAGAGCACCACAGTGAGATCCTCACAGCGGCGGCGCAGGGCCGGCACCAGGGCCCGGCCGATGCCACCGGCGCCCACCACCAGGGCCAGGCCGTTCCAGGAGCTGTTTGTCATCGCCAACCTCCAGCGAAGCAGCCATGATGGTGGCGCTTCCGCTTGGCCTTGATGCATCGCCGATGGGCGCTGGTGGGATTGCTCCCCATGCTGACGCTTGGGGGCCTGGCCCTAGGCCGTATGCCCTTGCTGAGCGGCTTCCAGCCACCCTCGCCTCGTTCGGGGCAGGATCCGCTCCTCGAGGCGCTGCTGCATGGCGAGGCGGCAGCGGATGCAGACACCAAGCCAGGGGCGCGCCAAACTGAGGCGCCGGCCAACTTGGTTCAGTCGGCGAAGCCGCGCGGATTCCCGGTCCCGAAGGTGCCTCCTGTCGGGGCATCCCCCAACCCGCGCCTGCGGGTGGCCCTGCTCAGTCAGGCACCGATTCGCTCCGTGCACAGCAGCGGTACCGCCACCTGTCGCACGGCGGCTGGCCAGCGCCTGACTTTGGATCAGCTACCGCTCTGGCTGGAGCGGGGTGAAGGGCGCTGGTTCTGTGAGGCCCGAGGCGATGCCGCCCTGCTCCTGAATGGCCGTGCCTACCCGGGTCTGATCGAATTCCATCGCCAGGACGCAGGCTGGCTGGCGGTGAATGTGCTCGATCTCGAGGGTTATGTCGCCTCCGTGGTGGGAGCGGAGATGCCCAGCAACTGGCGCAGCGAAGCGCTGAAAGCCCAGGCTGTTGCTGCGCGCTCCTACGCGCTCGTGCATTTTGTCCGCCCGGCGAGCCCCCTCTACAACCTGGGCGACACCACCCGCTGGCAGGTCTATGGCGGCCATGCCACCAGCACCGACGCGACCCGGGAGGCGACGGCCGCCACCCGCGGCATGGTGCTCAGCTATCGCGGCGGCCTGGTGGAGAGCCTCTATGCCGCCACGAGCGAAATCAGCCGCGAAGCCCATGGCCATCTCGGTGCCAGCATGAGTCAGACCGGTGCCCAGCAACTGGCGAGCGAGGGACTGCGTTTCAACGAGATTCTCGGGCGCTACTACACCGGTGCTGCGTTGGCCCGGCTGCGCACGGATGGTTGAGGGAAGGATCTGGGAGCGGGCTCTGGAGTGCAGTGCCTCGGCGTTGACGCAGGGGGCACTGCAACCCCTCGACACTGAGGTACTTCCGCTGGCCTCGCTGCAGGACGCTGGCTTCGAATGCCGTCGGCTGCGCAGTCGCCTGCCCCGCCATCTGCGCCCTGCCGGACCGAAACCGAATCCATTCCGACCCTGGGACAGCCGCCTTGAAGTGGGGCCCGTGGGGGACGACCACGTCCTGATCCTCAACAAATACCCAGTGCAACGCGGCCATCTGTTGCTGATCAGTCGCGACTGGGTGCCCCAAGGCGCCTGGCTCACCCCCAACGATTGGCGTGCCGTGGCGCAGGTGGATGCCGACACCACGGGGCTGTGGTTCTTCAACAGCGGCCCCTTGGCAGGTGCCAGCCAGCCCCATCGCCATCTGCAGTTGCTGCCCCGCAGCGCCTCGGAGGCCCCCTGCCCCAGACAGCACTGGTTCGCCGATCAGATCGGGGATCGAAGCCAAGGGCTCCTGGCTGGTGATCCGCTGCGGGCCGCCTGCGCCGTTCTTGGCCGCGAGAGGGTGTCAACCGGTTCTGATCCCGCCCTGTGTCTTGAAAGGCTCTATCGGCACCTGGCGCGGAGCCTGGACCTGGGTGATCCGGAGAGCTCCGCTGCCCCAGCCCATCCCCACAACCTGTTGCTGACGCCGCAGTGGATGGCCCTGATACGCCGCGAGCGTGAACACAGCCACGGCTTCAGCATCAATGGCCTGGGTTTTGCCGGCTATCTGCTGCTCACCGACCACTCCGATGCCGACTGGCTTGAGCGCCACGGACCGGAAGCGTTGTTACGGGGGGTGGTTCCTAACATCCGTGCTTCCACGGTTGGCTGCGCTGGGAAGGATGTGAATCGCTGAAGAGACGGCGGCAGATCGAGCTGACGTCGACGATTCAGAACCATGAAAGCCTCAACCAACCAACGCAACCGTCGGGTGGAACAACACCTCCGGCTGGTGCAGCCGATTGCCCGCCATTACGCCCAGCGCAGCGGCGAGGACAGGGATGACCTGCTCCAGGTGGGCTATCTCGGTTTGATTCGAGCCGCGGGCCTTTACGACAGCTCCAAGGGTGTGCCTTTCGAGGCCTTTGCCCGGCCCCATGTCAAAGGCGCCATTTTGCATTATCTGCGTGACAGCCGGGGCTTGGTGAAACTGCCTCGACGCCTGCAGGAACGGGCTCAGCGCCTCAACCGTTGTGAGGATGGCACCAAGCAGCGGGGTGATGATCTCGTGATGGCGCTGTATCGGAACCAGGGGCGCTGGTGGTCGTTGGAGGATCAGGGTCGCGAAGCGGAGGCAACGACAGAACCAGGAGATGGTGGCTGGTCGGATCTCAGCCAGCAGGAGACTCGAGAACAACTGGTACGACAACTGAAGCGATTGCCGGCAGCTGAGCAGCGCAGTGTTCGCAGCGTGGTGCTGGAGGGGCTCAGCCTCAGGCAGTGCGGACGGGAGCAGGGCGTCAGCGCCATGACCGTGCAACGGCGCCTGCGTCGGGGGCTGCAGCGCCTTGCCACGACCTGCAGCCCGCTGGTCAGCTGAGCTCAGCCCTGGGTAACGGTCGGTTGATCGCGCTCGATCTGTCCCTCCAGGGTGCTGATCGCTGCATTGAGGGCGGCCAGTTGGCGCTCGATGCCGTCGCGCCAGAAGCGCAGCATCTCCAATTTCCGTTTCTGGTGCTTATGGCGCCAATCAGTGCTGTGGCAGCTCGAGGCGCAGAAGGGAGGCAGCATGACCAAAGGAAGATCTCACCCCCATCCTGACGAACCGATCGGGTCGCTGGGGGCGTGCTTGGCTTCCGGGGTGGTCATGTTTAACGTTGGGGCTTGCGCGGGTTGGTAAGCAACAACCGCCCCAATCCGACCCTCGCCACGTCTCAGGTGTCTCAACAAATCCCACTCTTGGTCTTGGCGGGCGTCTCTCTGGCGACAGTCGAGGCAGTGGGGATGGCGCCCTCCCGGGCCTACGTGCCCTTGATGGCGGGCCAAAGAGCCCAGCCCCTGAACGGCAGCTTCAATAATGTGCCCGTTCTTCACTCCAATCAGCCGGAGATTGTGGAGGGGCCGGGCATTCTCGTGAGCACCACGCCAGGGTCAGCAATCGCCAGTGAAAACAATCAACCATTAAGAAACGCCAGTTACACTTTTAGTGGTGAATTTGGCTTGCATATGCATCATAAATATTATCCTAATGATGTCAGCAAACTGGGTGGACGTCGTCAGCGCGGTTTGTTGACGATCGCGGCGATTGCCATCAATCCAGGCGACCAACCGGTGACCCTGAGTTTCGAACGTGGATCGGTGAAAAACAGCTTCGAAGCTCCCTACCACCCCAACAAACTGATGGGTGTCAAACCCCTCGGTCCCAGACCCTGGAACACCGGTCCAGGTGATGCAACCGCTGTCCAGATGCTCCGCGGTGAACTGGATCGTCGTTTACCGCGTGACGTGGTGATTCCGCCCAAGAGCCGCAAGGTGATTGTGAGCACGGTGTTACCGGCGCGAGGAATTGCCAATGGTTTGCTCAGGGGCCGCAGTGATGGGCCATTCCAGATGGCCGTCGTGGCGGCAGAAGAAACAAAGCAAGATCAGGATTTAGTGGCCATGCTCGATCAAGGTCGCCTCGCCCCCGGCCGGATTTATCTGAATCGCATCCGAGAGATCCAGGCCGGTCAGATTTTCTCTCGGGTGGCCGGTGTGGCCCTCGGCGATGAATACGAGGCGTCGATCCGCCATGACCTCGGCCAGGGCCCATTGCATGTGCCCTTGACGAGCACCCATAAGCATCATTTCGGCACCCGCGATATCCAGGTGAACCAACTGAAGACCCGCATGGTGGATTCCGCCGTGAACAATGTGGGCACCTACGGCGTTCGCTTTGATGTGGACCTGAACCTCACCGGTGAGGGTCCCTACGAGCTGGTGTTCAGCCATCCCGTCGCCTCCGGCCGGGCTCCGTTCACCGCCTTCCGTGGCTCCATCGGCATCAAAACCGAGGAGGGATATCAGGAAGTCCATGTGGGACTCAAGTCAGGTCAGAGCCTGCCGATCGCCCAGCTCAATCTCAAGGGCGGCCAGGTGAACCCTGTGCGCGTCAGCATGGTGTACCCCGCCGATGCCACGCCGGGCCACCTGCTCAGCGTGGTGCCAGTGCAGCAGCTGGCCATGCTCCGCAAGCGGGAGGAGATGTTGCAGGCGGCGCGACGGGCTCAGCTGGAGGCGAAGAAGCGTCAGGTCACCCCTGCCCAGGCTCCACCCAATCTCAACACCGCACCGAAGCCCGCCACTGCCAAGCCCGCTACAACGAAGGCCAAACCCACCACGAAACCAGCTCAGCAGCCAACCTTGAAGCCCGCTGCCCAGCCGGTGGTCAAGCCCACGCGTCAGCCACCCACCGCCCCCGTGCCACCTCTGCCGGTGCTGGTGGCACCGCGCGGTGGCCTCAATCCGATGCCACCGGCGATGATCATGCCCAATCGCCTCAATCAATCGCTCGAACAGCGCTACCGCGATGCCATTCGTGCCCAGCAGGAGTGGCTCAAACGTCTACAGGGCCGATAATCTTGGCCGCAAGCGACGACGGCTGAGTGAGCGCGCCTGCAGGAGACGGTCGTCGACGCATCAGTGTCGAGCTGCCGGAGCATCTCGTCGACTGGATTGATTCTTTGCGCAGCGAATGGGGACTGCGCGGTCGGGGTGATTGCCTCACCCGTCTGCTGGAAGAGGTGTTCCCCGCCGATGGTGAGGACGTGCCTCCCACGCCACCGGATCCCACACCAGACGCCATTGAGCCAGGCGCCTACCGCGACGATCGGGCTCTGGTGTTGATCGGCGGCCAGGGGTTGCGGCGCCTGGAGGGCAACGCCTACGCAGATGACGCCGATTCACTCCCACTTGTTGAGCCTGAGACTCGCTCTGGGATTGATCTTCCTGGTTTTGTGCGACGCAAGAGTCGCACTCTGCGTGAGAGTCTGCAGCGCGAGCCCGAGGCTCCAGAGTCACTGGAGGAGGCCATGGTGCTGCCGACGATTGAACCGGCCCTGTTGCAGCATTGCGCCGAGTTGGCCCGGACGCACTGGGTCAACCTCTATGGCCAGGCGCCGGGTGCCACCGTGCTGGAAGCCGCCATGCTCTGGCTAGCGCGCGACATCTGGCCGCAAGCGGAAGGCCTGGAGGGCCGGATCTTCACCTGGTCGGAGCTGGGTCGGCAACTGCAGCGCCGTTGCCCGGGCTGGCTACTGGCCGAACCCTCCTTCCCCCAGGTGATGGTGGTGGCCGGTGTGTTGGAAGACCCCTTCGCCACCTCCGACCTTCCTAACCGGATCCCCACCCTGATCCGCCGTTTCGTGAATCGCTTCAAGCGCAGTCGCCGGATCACTTCCTTTGAAACGCTCGAATCCACGATGACGGTGCATGGTGCCTTGCGGCTTCTCGGCCTGCCGACTCAGGCGGGTGCGGCATTGACCCTGCGCGCGATTCGTGACGCCTACAAGCAGCAGGCGATGCAGAGCCATCCCGACGCCGGCGGATCCACCGATGGCATGCGCCGCCTTAACGATGCTTATCAGATGCTGCGCGAGCTCTACCGCGACCGTTGATTGGCTGTCTTGGTTGAGACACTCTCTTGGGCGCATCCTGCGTCTCATAAGAGAGAACAGAGATTGGCCAATTGGCTTCGTGCTGGCGCTCGCCGCAGGTGCGCTCCAGCTTGAATTCTCTACAAGATCGAAAAACCGTGCAATTTCATTCGACTGCTCGTGGAGCACAACCACCTGTCGCATCTGGTGCAGCCATCGGGCCCTCCATGGGCATGGGTAGGTCCATGGCGGCGGTCGTCTTTGTCCAGTCCAGAGAAGCCCCCTGGAGATCCCTGTCCTGACGGTCGTTTTCCTTTCGCGTATCTGCTGTAGAAGCAGGTACGCAAATGATTGGGGGTGGGCTTCGGGATCCAGATCGAGGCGGCGGCAGTCGGATCATGGCAACCGGAATCAAGATCTCTTTTGTCTCATCCAAGAACGAAAGCAAGACCAGTATCGTGTCTCATTCAAGGGATCTGAGACTTAAGCGCAATAAAAAAACCGGCCCTTGGGCCGGCGCTGAATCGATTCACAGAGAGGTGCGAGCAGGCTCTGCTTAGGTGGTGGTTTGCATGCCCTGGATCAGGAAATCGAAGTAGGGGGAGGCGAGCGACTGCTGCTCGTCGGAGAGCAAGGCCAGGGAGGCTTCCCGCATCGCCTTCATCGCTTCCACCATCCCGGGCATCGGCACGCCAAGGCTGTTGTACATCTCACGGGCGCCGATCAGACCGATGGTCTGGATCATCTCGGTGCTGCCGGCAAGCACGCCGTAGGTCACCAGGCGCAGATACCAGCTGTAATCGCGCAGGCATTGGGCCCGCTGCTTCTGGCCATAGGCATTGCCGCCGGGGGCGACGTATTCCGGCTTACGGCTGAACAGCTGTTTCGCCGACTCATCGACGATTTTCTTCTCGTTGTCGGTGAGGATCCGCACCACCGCCAGGCGCATCGCACCCTGCCCCAGGAAATCGACCATGGAGCGCAGTTCGCCGCTGGTCGGATAACGGAGATCGTCATCGGCCTGGAGAATCAGATCCCGAACAACGCTCATGGCAGCTGGCATGCTGAAAGTGAGTTTAGTGCTCTCCGGCCTGTCGACCGCGGTGGATGGCCTGGGTGTAACGCCTTTGCAATGGCCGAGAACGCAACCGCACCCCGCCCCGGTCTGACCCTCACGGTGAAGGGGGAGGATCTCAACCTGCGCGGTGAAGGCATCGCCCGCTGGCAGGGCTGGGTGCTGGTGATCCCCGAACTGCTCCCCGGTGAACTGGCCCGGGTGCAGCTGCTGCAGCGGCGGCGCTCGCAATGGATCGGCCGACGCCTCGAAACGCTCTTCGCCGCCCCAGGCGCCCGCACGCCCCCCTGCATCCTCGCCAGGCGCTGTGGCGGCTGCACGCTTCAGCATTGGGACGATGCCCATCAGAGCGCCTGGAAACGCGATCGCCTGGTGCAGACCCTCAGCCGGATCGGGGGCCTCCACCACCCGGTGGACCCCCTGGAGCCCTCAGGGATGGGCGCAGCCTTCGGCTATCGCAACCGCGCCCTGCTGCCGCTGCAGCGCGATGCGGAGGGGCAGCTGCGCATGGGGTATTACAAGCGAGGCAGTCACCAGCTGGTGAATCTGAACCATTGCCCGGTGCTGGATCCCGGCCTCGATGAGCTGTTGGCGCCGCTGAAGGCGGATCTCGAGGCCACGGGCTGGCCCGCCGATGCCGATCTGCACCAGGGCGATGGCCTGCGCCACCTGGGCTTGCGACTGGGCAGTCGCAGCCGCGAGGTGCTGATCACCTTGATCAGCAGCAGCGCCGAACTGCCCGGCGTGCACAGGCTGGCCCAGGGCTGGTGTGATCGCTGGCCCCAGGTGAAAGGCGTGACCCTCAACCTCCAACCCAGGCGCACCAACACCGTGCTCGGCCCGCAGACCCTCACACTGGCCGGTGCCGGCACCGTGGAGGAGCAGTTCTGCGGCCTGCAGCTCACCCTGGCCTCCACCACCTTTTTTCAGGTGAACACACAGGAGGCGGAGCGGGCGGTGCTGAGCCTGAGCCAGTGGTTGCTCTCGCAGGCGGGCCCGATCGCTGTGATCGATGCCTATTGCGGTATCGGCACGATCGCCTTACCCCTCGCCGCTGCTGGCCACAGCGTGCTCGGGCTGGAAGTGCACCAGGCCTCGGTGGAGCAAGCCCGGCGCAATGCTGAGCACAACGGCTTGACCGGTGTGCGCTTCCTCGCCGGCGATGTGCGCCAGCACCTGGCCGAGGCCTTACCGCAGCATCAGGCCCTGGTGGTGGACCCTCCCCGCAAGGGTCTGGAGCCGGCGGTGACGGAGCAGATCCTGGCCTGCCCTCCCCGCTGGCTCGCCTATCTCAGCTGTGATCCGGCCACGTTGGCACGGGATCTGGCGCTGCTGGCAGGCCCGGAGGCGCCCTATCGGATCCAGAGGCTGCAACCGTTCGACTTCTTCCCCCAGACCACCCATC
>CALGVO010000110.1 GCA_937930135.1 uncultured Synechococcus sp.
CCTGCTGTTCCGCCTTGGCCAGCTGTTGTTCCAGCAGGGGAAGGCTGGCCTGCTTGACGCGCAGAGCCTCCAGCCGCTGTTGCTGCTGCTGGAGACTCCCCCAGCGGGGCCAGCCAACGATCAACAACAGGGCAGCGGCCAACAGTCCACCCAGCAGCATCGGCAGCCCGAACAGGAGGCGTTCCCGTGTGAATCGTCGGGCCCAGGCGGGCTGATCCGGGCTGAGGTTGGTCACAGGGCGACCCCCGCCTGCTGCAGCAACTGAAAGCGCCGCACCAGCCCATCGGCCCCGAGCGCCTTCAAGGTGGCCAATGAGGGGCGAGCGGCGGGATCCAGCCCCCAGGTGAGGCTGAAGGTCAGCGCTTGCACGGGCCCCTCGTCATCGCCGGAGCGCGTCACCTTCACCACCTTCACCCCATCGGGCTCGCTGATCGGCAGAGCTGCGAGGGCCAGCCCCAGGGCATTGATCCGCTCCAGGGGGCCGGGATCCAGCGACGCCTGCGCTTCACCCGACAGCTCGATCGCATTTCCCTGCACGCGCAGGCTCTGGAGCTGCACACCCGCGGGGGTCACCCGCCGCAGTTGCTCCAGCAGCGCCGAGCCGGAGGGCACCGCCACCAACTGCTCCGCCAGGCGGGTGTTGTTCTTGCGCAGAGCCGTCGTGGTCGAGCGCAGACGACGCAAGCGCGATTCCGCCCGCGTCACCCGCTGCTCCACCGGCATCAGTTGCGCCAGCTGCTGGGCCTGCTGCCCCTCCTGCCAGCCCATCAGGGCGAGCAACACCAGCGACGCCAGCACCAGGCCGCCGCCCCAGAAGCTGCCCTGCAGCACCAGAGCCCGCACTGGCGGCGCCCCAGCTCCACCCCCGGCGACCGATGCCGCCAGGCCCAGTTCCCGGCGGCGCTCCTCGAGCAGATCCAACCCCGGTGGCGGCGCCTCTGCCTCCGAGCCCGGGTCGGGGAAGGCCAGGCTCTCAAGTGACGCAAAGCGCTCACCGCCCGCCTCCTCGGCCCAACGACCGCCCAGCCACCCCTGCAGCTGCTGCCGCGCCTCCAACGGCGCCGTGATCCAACACCGCATCGCTGGCGATGCAGCGCCGGCATGGCGCTCCCAGGCCAGCAGCAGCGCCTCCAGATCGCTGCGCAGGGCATCGGCGGACAACACCCGCTCCAGCTCCGGCCAGCCATCCCGCAGCACCAGCAACCGCCAGGCGCTGCCCTGCTGCAGCAGCCAGGCCAGATCACCGGCCAACGGCATCCCCTCCGCCTCGCATCGCGCCAGCAAGCCCCGACGGGCAGCGGCCAACAGCCCGTCCACCCGCTCCAGACGCAGATCCGCCGCTTCGATCACAGCCACCCAGGCCTGAAGCAGCATCCGCTCCGCTCCCACCAGCAGCTGCGACGCCGACGGCAGCCCAGGCGATTCCAGGGCCAGCACCAGCTCAGACCAAGGCAGCGACCAACCCAGATCCGGTTGGAGGCTGCGCAGGGCTTCGGTGCTGATCGGGGCCTGATCGTCAGGGGGCACGACCAGGCGCCAATGACAACACTGCAGCGGCAGCAGAAGCACCAGATCCACCACCGGAGGCGGAAGATCATTCTCCATCAGCCAATCGGCGAGAAAATCCGCCAGGGCATTGCGCTGCAGGGGAACACCATCCCGGCACACGTCCTCAGGCAACGGCACACTCCGCTGCTCCCACACGGTTCCCTGGCGCCAGGCCAGGGTCAGCTGCGCGTCGTTGGGGGCCAGCCACACCGTCTGCCGCCGGGCGAAGGCACGCCAGGCGAGCATCGGCCGCTCCAAGGCCGGGAACCTTTCGCGCAGTGCCGCCAGCTCCAAAGGTTTGTGGCGTACCGCCGCTGCCGGAAGGGTATCGACTATCGCCAGGGCACGCCGCTGCCCACCGCATCGCGGAGATGGCGAAAGCCATGGCGATCGAGCTGCAGCAGCAGACCCTCCAGAATTCTCGGAACCAGATCGGGGCCCTCAAAAATCCAGCCCGTGTAGAGCTGAATCAGGGAAGCGCCGGCGGTGATCCGTTCCCAGGCCGACTCGGGAGACGCAATCCCTCCCACCCCGATCAGGGGCAGGGCAGGGCCGGCGGTGGCCCGCAGGCGCCGCATCACCTCCAGGGCACGATGACGCAGGGGTGCGCCGCTGAGCCCACCGGCCTCCTCCGCCAGGGTGCGGCCGGTCTGGGCCAGGCGACGCTGCTCGAGCCCGAGCCGATCCAGGCTGGTGTTGACGGCGATCACCCCGGCCAGACCCTCTTCGTAGGCGAGGCGGGCGATGCCATCGATCGCGTCATCCTCCAGATCCGGCGCGATCTTCACCAGCAGGGGCGGACAGGCCGGCAGGCGACGCAGGCGCTCCACCAGACGACGCAGCTGGGCGGAATCCTGCAGCTCCCGCAGGCCGGGGGTGTTGGGGGAGCTGACATTGATCACGGCATAGTCGGCCAGAGACGCGAGCAGCTCCAGCGAAGAGGCGTAATCGTCGGGGGCCTGCTCCAGCGACGTGACCTTCGACTTGCCCAGATTGATGCCCAGAACGGCCGGACGCTGCCCGGGGGGAGGCAGGGCCTGCCGCTCCAGGGTGCGGCGCATCGCCTCGGCGCCGTCGTTGTTGAAGCCCATCCGGTTCAAGGCGGCCCGTTCCGCCGCCAGACGGAACAAACGCGGCCGGGGGTTGCCCGGCTGGGCGTGCCAGGTGACCGTTCCCACCTCAGCGAAACCGAAACCGAAACGATCCCACACACCGGCGGCGACGCCGTTCTTGTCGAAACCGGCCGCCAGACCCACCGGGTTGGCAAAACGGCAGCCAAACAGCACCTGCTCCAACCGAAGATCACGACGCTTCAGTTCACCGGCCACCCCCTGCAGCACCGTCGACACCCCGGGCCACTGGCGCCTGAGGCTGGCCTGCCCCAGAGCCAAGAGGGCTGAACGACTTAACTGCTCCGCATCCAGCCCCTCATCCCGGGCCAACACCGGACCGAGCCAGTGGCGGTAAAAACTCCCGGTGGAGAACGGCTCGGCCATCAGCCCGCCCAGTCAGTGCAACTCTGATCCTGCCGTGCCACGGGAGAAGGCGACAGCGATCTGATCGACGCGATCGTTATCGGGATCACCACTGTGCCCTTTGACGTAACGCAAAGGCACATCAGCAAGGCGGGCGCTGTCGAGAGCCTTCCACAGATCTTGATTGAGCACGGGTTTTCCCGCCGCCGTCTTCCAACCCTTGCGTTTCCAGCCCGCCATCCAGGACCCGAGGCCATCAATCAGATATTTGCTGTCGGTGCGCAGGGTCAGGTCGGGGTGCCTGGGGAGATCCTTGAGGCGTTCCAGGGCCGCAAGCGCGGCCTGCAGTTCCATCCGGTTGTTGGTGGTGGCCGGATCGAAGCCGCCGAACTCCTCGACGCTGCCATCCTCAAACCGAATCAGAACGCCCCAGCCGCCGGGGCCTGGGTTGCCACTGCAGGCCCCATCCGTGGCCACGGCCACAACCCGACCGCGGCCATCAGGATCGGAGCGCTCAGCCATTGGTCACCTCGGAGCATGTTCGTTAAAACACGGTGACGTCCCCCGCCAAGGAGAACACCGCCATGTCGCGAACCTACCCTGGAAGCCTGGCGGCTGGCCTGTTGCTGAGCTTCACGGGCCTGCCCCTGCTGGCAGCCGGCCTGTTCGACAGCCAGCCCCTCGACGAGGAGCGCTTTGCGGTGCTGGCCCAGGCTGTGGGAAGCGACAGCTGGAAGTTGTTGGTGCTCGAGCAGATCAAAACGCGACCGCTCTGCTGGGAGGAGCGGGCCGATGGCCTGGTGAAGCCTTCCTTGAACGACTTCGACTTCTCGGGCATCTGCAGCCGCTATCTCGACAGCAACGGCTATTCCCTGCGCGCCGGTGGTGAAGACATGGCCCGCAGCTTCCGGCTGCGGCTCCAGCAGGATCGGGACGACCTTGTACTGATGGCGATCGATCCGGATCAGGGGGTGCCGATCCCGGTGGCCCGCGCCAACCGCCCCCGTCGTGACCGGGACGCCTTCGTGAAACTGAACCTGGATCCGGGCTGGAGCCTGGAACGTCGGGCCTACCAAGGGCGCACCCTCAGCCATGTCTATTTCGCCCACCAGGACTCCACCCCCCAACTGCTGGCCAAGGCGCGGGGCGGCGAAGCGCCGCAACGCGTCCAAGGCCTGGGGCGACCGACGGCACCCGGCGCGCCGCAACTGATCTCCCGCGACAGCAGCCTGCAGGGCCGGGGACCGATCCGGCTGGAGGTGATCCCCTACCGCCCCTGACGGCAGGGACAGTTCCGGGAGCGCCCCCAAAAGAGCATACCTACCCTGATCAGCCTTTAAATTGTGCCTGTGTGAGGAGTGCTGAGCGCCTCTTCAGGGTCGAAACAAGGACAGACTCCTGCAACGCGTTCCACTCAGGACCTCGCCTTCGGCGGGGTCTTTTTTTTTGATGGGTCACCGGTGCAACGGCGAAGAGGATCCGCCCCAAAAAAAAGCCGGCCCCCGATGGACCGGCCAGGTGTTCACAACAAGGGGGCAGAACCCCAGACGATCACTTGATGGCAACCTTGCCACCGACCTCTTCAATGGCCTTCTTGAGGGCTTCAGCCTCATCCTTCGACACACCTTCCTTGATGGCCTTGGGAGCGGCTTCCACCATGGCTTTCGCATCGCCGAGGCCGAGGCCTGTGGCTTCGCGAACAGCCTTGAGGACCTTGATCTTGGCGGAAGCTTCGAAGCCTTCCAGCACAACATCGAATTCGGTCTTTTCTTCAACAGCTTCACCACCACCGCCGGCGGCGGCGCCAGGAGCAGCCATCACCACACCAGCAGATGCGGCAGCAGACACACCGAAAGCCTCCTCGATCTGCTTGACAAGCTCAGAGGCTTCCAGCAGGGAGAGAGATTTCAGCGATTCGAGAATTTCGTCGGTTTTTGCAGACATGGTTGGGAATCAGCAACAGATCAAATGAACAGTCGGGTCGAAGACGATCAGCTGTCGCCGGATTCGGCGTGCTGCTTGAGCGCCCGAGCGAGACCGGAGGGAACCTCGTTGATGCCAACAGCCACCTTGGTGGCCACTGCATTGATGGCACCGGCAATCTGGGCCATGAGCACTTCCTTGGAGGGAAGGTCACCGATGGCTTTGATCTCGTCCTGAGAGAGAAGCTTGCCTTCGAAAAGGCCGCCCTTGGTCTCGGATTTCTTGGTGTCCTTCTGGAAAGCCTGAACGGCTTTCACGGCACCACCCACATCGCCCTTCACCAGGACGAAGGCGTTGGTACCACTCAGCAGGGAGTCGAGATTCGACCAGACACTGTCACCATCGATGGCACGACGCATCAAGGTGTTTTTGGTCACCTTGCACACACCGTTGCTGGCCTGCAGACGCGTCCGCAGATCAGACATCTCTTTGATGGAAAGGCCCTGATAATCCAGAACCAGTGCCATTTCGGCCTCGCCAAGGAGCTGCTTGAGCTCTTCGACGATCTGTTGCTTGCTCTCCAGCGTGCGGCCCATAGGAATTGGATCGGATCGAGGGGAACAAGCTGGGCATGCGGCCGATCAACACTTTCGTGAGAAAGCGGAGGCCGCGTGCCGATCCAATCCCGTCAGGGAAAAACCGTCGCGTCTGCCTCGGCAGGACTTATGGCGTTCAGCTCTCGATTCCAGGAATCAGAAGTGATCGTCACCTGCTGTCTATGGCCGGGCGCGTGCCCGTCTGGCTTAAGCCAGTCAATCAATCTACACGAGAGCGTCAGCCCTCCTGTTTGATGTCCTGCAGAGCAGCCACATCCACTTCCACAGAAGGGCCCATGGTGGAGGTCACGTAGAGGCTCTTCCAGTAGCGGCCCTTGGCACCACTGGGCTTGTTGCGATCAATCGTTTCCTGAAGCGTCTTCAGATTCTCCAGCAGCGCATCTGCTGCAAAGCTGGCCTTGCCAAAGCGCACATGCACGATGCCGGTGCGATCGGCGCGGAATTCCAGTTTGCCCGCTTTGAATTCCTTGATCGCGCCGGCGAGATCGGTGGTGACGGTGCCGGCCTTCGGGTTCGGCATCAGGCCACGGGGGCCGAGCACACGACCCAGTTTCGCCACCTTGGGCATCATGTCGGGGGTGGCGATCAGCAGATCGAAGGCCATCTCACCCTTGGCAATGGTCTCCACCAGGTCGTCATCACCGGCGAGTTCAGCACCGGCAGCCTTGGCCTCTGCCACCTTTTCACCGCGGGTCACCACGGCGATGCGCACGGTCTGACCCGTGCCATTCGGCAACGCCACGGTGGTGCGCAGCTGCTGGTCGGTGTATTTGGGGTCGATGCCGAGGCGCACATGGGCCTCCATCGTTTCGTCGAACTTGGCGGTGGCGTTGTCTTTGACGAGCTGAATCGCCTCAAGCGGCTCGTAGGCACGTTCCTCGATTTTCTGAACGAGGCTGGCCAGACGTTTGGAGAGTTTTGGCATAGCAGAGATGGGGTGCAGGCGATCGACGCGATCTCCCCCGAAAATGAACAGTGGATGAAACGGAGTGGACGACCGCTGATCAGTCGTTGATGGCCACGCCCATGTTGCGGGCTGTGCCTTCAATGATGCGCATGGCTGACTCAACGCTGGTGCAGTTGAGGTCAGGCAGCTTGGTCTTGGCGATCTCCTCGAGCTGGGTGCGACTGATCGAGCCAACGTTGCCTTTGGCGGATTCACCGGAACCTTTTTCGATTCCAGCGGCCTTGGTGATCAGCACCGACGCCGGAGGCGTTTTGGTGATGAAGGTGAAACTGCGGTCTTCAAAGACCGAAATCTCCACCGGGATCACAAACCCGGCCTTGTCCTGGGTGCGAGCGTTGTACTCCTTGCAGAACGCCATGATGTTGACCCCGTGCTGACCGAGGGCAGGACCCACGGGCGGTGCAGGGTTGGCTTTGCCGGCCTGAAGGGCCAGCTTGATCACAGCTACGACTTTCTTGGCCATCGGCGAGCGGAGTTGAACATCTGCGGATCACCTGACCCGTAGGCCAGGTGCGGCGGGATGGCGAAGCATCCCTCTGGCCGTCCTCCGCAGGGAGACGGCCGCCGCCCATTCAGTTCTGTTTGCTGACCTGGGAGAACTCAAGCTCCACAGGTGTCTCCCGACCGAAGATCGAGAGCAGGGCCTTGAGCTTGCTCCGTTCTCCAGACACCTCGATCACCTCACCCTGGAAATCTTTGAACGGACCTGCCGTGACGAGGATCTGATCGCCTTCGGCGAGATCCACCTTCACCACGGTTTTCTTCTCCGCCGCCCGCTTGAAGATGCGATCCACTTCCGAGCGACTGAGAGGGCGAGGTTTGATGTGCCCCCGGGCCTTCCCGGTGGCGCGACGATCCTCGGCACCCACGAAATTGATCACGTTCGGGGTGCTGCGCACGGCCATCATCGTGTCTTCATCGAGCACCATCCGCACCAGCACGTAACCCGGAAACACCTTTTCCTCGGTCGACTGACGGCTGCCGTCCTTCTTGACCTTCACCGCCGGCGTTTCCGGAATCTCAATTTCCAGAATCCGGTTGCTGACGCCGAGGGTCAACGCCCGTTGCTCCAACGTGGCCTTCACTTTTTTCTCGCAACTGGACGCCACCTGCACGGCGTACCAACGGGCCACGGACGTGCGGGCCGCCATCGACGCCGTGCCCTGCTCACCCTCATTCGGTGCGGGAAGATCGAGAACTTCAGGAGTCTCGGCGGTGAGATCGACGTCAGACACTGGCGGGGGATGGAAAAATGCGGAAAGGAAAAGCTCTAGAGGCAGGGCCTCGCCCTGGCCTCAACGGAACAGCTGGGATGCCGCCCAGCCATAGAACCGACTGAGCGCAGCGATGGCTGCCGCCGACAGACTCACCATCAAGATCACAGCGATGGATTCGCTGAACAGCTGCTGACGGCTGGGCCAGACCACCAACTTGAGCTCCTCGACCGTGGCTGCCAGAAATCCCCCCTTCCGACCCTCGGCGGAAGGAGCCTGCGGCTTGCTCGCTGCTTTGTCCTCGGAAGTGGGGGTGGTCACGGTTTCGGAGCCGGAATTGCCGTCGGGGTGCATGACACCCGTCGGCAAACAGTCACCTTACCGGATGCCTGACAGGCTCAATCCTCTGGCGCGAACTGGAACGGTGCCAAGGCCCCGTCGACGGAACGCACACGCACGGCGGACGCGCCGCTGAAGCGATCCTCGAGAAGCTGGGTCGCCAGGGGATTCTCCAACTGACGCCGCAACACCCGTCGCAGAGGCCGAGCACCGTATTCGGGCTCAAAGCCCTGCTCCGCCAACGCCCGCACCACCGCCGGATCAACCCGCAGCTCCAGATCCTGCTCACGCATCAACTGGGCCAGTTCGGCGAGTTGCAGGTGCACGATGCGCTCCAGATCCTCGATCGCCAGAGGCCGGAAGCGAATCACCTCATCAATGCGATTGAGAAATTCCGGGCGGAACTGCCTGGCGAGCGCCTCATCCACCCGAACCGCAAGCGCCTGATCGAGGGCCGCCTGATCCGCATCGGGCTGTTGTCCCGCGCGGGCCCGATCGAGGATGGCGCGACTGGCGAGATTGCTGGTCATCACCACCACCGTGTGGCGGAAATCCACGGTGCGGCCCTGGGAATCGGTGAGACGCCCGTCATCGAGCACCTGCAGCAGCACGTTGAACACATCCGGATGGGCCTTCTCCACCTCATCCAGCAACAGCAACGCATAGGGGCGACGCCGCACCGCCTCAGTGAGCTGTCCCCCTTCCTCGTAGCCCACATAACCGGGCGGCGCCCCGAGCAGACGGGCCACCGCATTGCGCTCCATGAACTCGCTCATGTCGAGACGCACGAGCGCCTCCTCCTCATCGAACAGCAGGGCCGCCAGGGCCTTGGCCAGCTCGGTCTTACCGACACCGGTAGGTCCGAGAAAAAGAAAGGAGCCCACGGGTCGGCGTGGATCCTTCATCCCGGCCCGGGCCCGACGGATCGCTGCCGCCACCGCCTGCACCGCCTCCGGCTGACCGATCACCCGCTGCTGGAGCTGGGTCTCCAGCTCCAGCAGCTTCTGACGCTCACCGGCCAGCAGACGCTGGACGGGAATCCCGGTCCAACGGGCCACCACATCGGCGATGTCGCCGGCTTCCACCTGCTCACGCAGCAGGGCCGTGCCTTGCTCCTGGGCCTCCACCAACACCTGCTCCAGGTCGGTGCGGCGCTGCTGAACCCGATGCAGCTGGTCGTATTCCAGGCGGGCCGCTTCCTCCAGATCACCGTTGCGTTCGGCTTCGGCGATCGCATGGCGAAGGGTTTCGTCCTCCTGGAGCAACTGGCGCAGTTCCTCCAGCTGGTCCCGTTCCGCCTGCCAACGACCGCGCAGATCCTCCAGGCAGGCCGAGGCCTCCAGACGGGAGCGTTGCAGCTGCACCCGCTCCGCCTCCGGAGCCTGTTCCGCCGCCAGCAAAGCCAGTTCAACCCGCCTCAGGTCGGTTTCGGCGTCCTCCACCACCTGGGGCTTGGAGGTCACATCCATCCTGAGCTGGGCGGCTGCCTCGTCGATCAGGTCGATCGCCTTATCAGGCAAGCAACGATCGCTGATGTAGCGATCGGCAAGCCGAACGGCTGCGGTGAGGGCCCCGTCGGTGATCGTCACCCCGTGATGCAGTTCATAGCGCTCCTTCAGGCCACGCAGGATCTCGATACTGAGGTCAATCGAGGGCTCGAGGATCGGCACCTGCTGAAACCGCCGGCTGAGAGCGGGATCCTTCTCAACGGTGCGGCGATAGTCCTCTGGCGTGGTCGCGGCGATGCAGCGCAGTTCGCCGCGCGCCAGGGCCGGCTTGAGCAGGCTGCCCGCATCGGCACTGGAGCGATCACTGCTCACCACCGTGTGCAGTTCGTCGATGAACAACACAACGCCGGCATCGGCATCACTCACCTCCGCCAGCACGGAACGGAGGCGCTCCTCAAATTGGCCGCGAAATTTGGCGCCGGCAATCAGCGCACCCACATCGAGGGCGACCAAGCGCTGGCCCCGAAGCGAATCAGGCACCTCACCGGACACGATCCGCTGGGCCAGACATTCAGCAATCGCCGTTTTGCCCACACCCGGAGCCCCGATCAGCACCGGGTTGTTCTTGCCGCGACGGGACAGCACCTTGATCAGGCGCCGGATCTCCCCATCCCGGCCAATCACCGGATCCAGCTGACCCGCTTCCGCCGCTGCAGTGAGATCCCGGCCATACAACTGCAGGGCAGAGGGTTCCTCCGGCTCGGGGCTGGCCGGCGCCTGGACCGGCGGGGGTGCGGAAGATCGCGACGGCGACGGCGACGGTGTTGGCGCTGGCGGCGCCGGTGTTGGCACTGGCGGCGCTGGTGGCACCGGAGCGGCAGCAGCTGTCGGTCTCTGGCGACGCAACTCCGACTCGAGCCGGTCGGCGGGCAATCCAGCACTGGCCAAGCAATCGGCACCGATGCGTGGATCGCGCCCCATGGCGATCAACAGATGGGACAGTTCGATCAGGCGGGATCCCCACAGGGCGCGCACCCGGTCAGCCGCCTCCAACAGCACTTCGAGGTCTTCACCGATGAACAGATCCTCGCTGCGGGCCATGGGCTGCTCCGCCAGGAAGCCCTCCAGCTGATCGAGCAGGTCGTCCGCATCAAGCGACAAACCCCGCACCGAGCCGGCAAAACGCCTGTCGCTGAACAGCACCTGCATCAGATGCTCCACATCGAGCTCACCGTGGCGCCAGCGTCGCGCCAGATCCTGGCCGGCCAGGAGCAGCTCCCAGGCCTCGTCACTGAACCGGTCCGGCTCCGACGTGAGACTGACAGGTGAATCGATGGCGGGACGGTCTTCAGAAAGCATGCGGTTGCGCCGAAGCGATCAGGACGACGGCCTGGACGCGAGCTGAATCAGCTCCACTTTGTAGCCATCCGGATCTTCCACGAAAGCGATCACCGTGCTGCCGTGCTTCATCGGCCCCGGTTCCCGCACCACGCGACCACCCTTGCCAGCAATCGCCGCACAGGTGGCCTGGATGTCGTCCACTCCGAGGGCGATGTGGCCATAGCCATCACCCAGGGCGTAATGGTCGGTGTCCCAGTTATGGGTCAGCTCCAGCACGGTGTGATCACTCTCCTCTCCGTATCCAACAAAAGCGAGCGTGAACCGGCCGGAGGGGTAGTCCTTGCGGCGAAGCAACTGCATCCCCAGCACCTCGGTGTAGAAGCGCAGCGATCGCTCCAGATCCCCCACGCGCAGCATCGTGTGCAGCATGCGCATTGGCGTCAACTCCCAGCCCTTCTCCCAGCATGGTGCCAAAGCACACCAAGAAGGGTCAGGGGGAGACCCATAAGATCCTCGGAACTTTGATCGACAGCACGTGTTCGATTCCCTTGACCTTGTGATTGACACCATCGTGGCCAGGGAGGTGCTCGATTCCCGAGGCAACCCCACTGTGGAAGCGGAAGTGCTGCTCGAAGGTGGTGCCAGCGGTCGGGCGATCGTGCCCAGTGGCGCCAGCACCGGTGCCCACGAAGCCCACGAGCTGCGTGATGGCGGCAGCCGTTACATGGGCAAGGGGGTGACCCAGGCGGTCGATCACATCGAAGAGCGCATCGCCCCGGCGCTCTGCGGCCTCTCCGCCCTGGATCAGGCGAGTGTGGATGCGGCGATGCAGGAGCTCGACGGCAGCGCCAACAAATCCAACCTCGGAGCGAACGCGATCCTGGCGGTGAGCCTGGCCACGGCCCGTGCCGCCGCCAACGGTGTGGGATTGCCTTTGTATCGCTATCTGGGCGGACCGATGGCCTCCCTGCTGCCGGTGCCCTTGATGAACGTGATCAATGGCGGGGCGCATGCTGCCAACAGCCTGGATTTCCAGGAATTCATGCTGGTGCCCCACGGCGCTCCCAGCTTCCGCGAGGCCCTGCGCATGGGCACCGAGGTGTTTCACACCCTCAAGGGGCTGCTTCAGGAGCGTGGCCTGAGCACATCAGTGGGCGATGAGGGTGGTTTCGCACCCGATCTGGGCAACATCGAAGCGGGCGAGATTCTGGTGCAGGCGATCGAAAAGGCCGGCTACAAGCCCGGTGAGCAGATCGCCCTGGCCCTTGATGTGGCCAGCACGGAGTTCTACGCCGATGGCCGTTACGCCTTCGGCGGCGGCAGTTTCAGCAGTGCCGAGATGGTGGATCAGCTTGAGGCGTTGGTGAATCGTTTCCCGATCGTCTCGATCGAAGATGGCCTGGCCGAAGACGACTGGGACGGCTGGAAACTGCTGACCGAGCGCCTGGGCAGCCGCGTGCAGCTCGTGGGCGATGACCTGTTCGTGACCAACAGCCAACGGCTGCAACAGGGTATTGACAACAACACAGCGAATTCAATCCTGATCAAGGTGAACCAGATCGGTTCGCTCACTGAAACCCTGCAGGCGATCGATCTGGCCGGGCGCAGTGGTTACACGAGCGTGATCAGCCACCGCAGCGGCGAAACGGAAGACACCACCATCGCCGACCTGGCCGTGGCCACCCGCGCCGGTCAGATCAAAACCGGTTCCCTCAGCCGCAGCGAGCGCGTCGCCAAATACAACCAGCTGCTGCGCATCGAAGACGAACTGGGCAGCCAGGCTGTGTACGCCGGCGCCGTGGGCCAGGGTCCTCGCGGCCGGGGCTGAGGCTCAGGGGCCGTTCTGGCCAAGCTGCTCAATCCGTCCATCGCGACGGAGTTTGAGTTGCAGCTTGAGCCAGCCCGTGCCGACAGGAACCCCTGCTGCCAGAGGCAGCAGGGCCCACAAAGGCCTCGGACCTGCACCGAGCAGGGCAGCGGCCAGCGCCAGAGAACCCAGCAGAACCGACTGACCCACCGCATGCTGAGCCGTCACCATGCGACGGAACTGGCGGTCGGATTCACCCATGCGGATCTGCAGTTGCAGATCCCCCTGTTCGAGGCGTTCGAGACTTTCATCCAGACGCCTGGGAATCCCTGCGGCCCGACTGCTGAGCGCACCCACCTGGCGGCCGAGCTCGTTGAACAGGTCATTGGGGCCGGATCCGCTGGCACTCATCAGGGGAAGCAGGTAGGGCTTGGCGATCGCCACCAGGCTAAAGCTGGGATCGAGGCTGCGTCCGACCCCTTCAAAGGTGGAGAGAGCCCGCATCACAAAGATCAGCTCTACCGGCAGACGAAACGGCTGGCCATACACCAGCTCATAGAGATCACCAGACAATTTGTCGATCACATTGGCAGTGAACGGAGGCGTGAGGGCTTCCTGGAGCATCAGACGCACCAGACGGCGCACGGGGCCGAGATCGACTCCTCGAGCGATCACCCCGGCGGCCTGCATTTCATTGACCAGAGCCGACGCGTCCCGGGTCGCAGCCGCTTGGACCATGGCTCCAAGCCGTCGACGTAAACCATCCGACAGCAGGCCCATCATGCCGAAGTCGTAGTAGATCAGGGCGCCATCACTGGCCACCGCCAGATTGCCGGGATGGGGGTCGGCGTGGAAGAAGCCGTAGCGCACCAATTGCTGCAGATAACTGGCTGCGCCGATCTCCGCCACGGCGGCCGGATCAATCCCCGCCGCCAGCAGGGCCTCCCGATCATTCACCTTGATCCCCGGCAGATAATCCAGACAGAGCACCCGCCGGCTGCTCAATTCCCAGATCACGCCAGGCACACGGATCCGCGGATCTTCCAGAAACTGCTGGCGAAAACGGGCGGCGTACTGGGCCTCCATGCGGAAATCGAGTTCCCGCAACAGCACCCGGCGGCATTCCTGGGCGATCGCCACCCAGTCACGGCCCCGTCCCCAGCTGGGGTGGCGCTGCAGCACAGCGGCCACCTGCTGCATCACCTCAAGATCGAGCCGGAACAACCGCTCCAGGCCGGGGCGCTGAATCTTGAGCACCACCTGCCTTCCACTGCGCAGGCTGGCGCGATGCACCTGCGCAAGCGAAGCCGCCCCGAGGGGCTGCTCATCCAGATCGATGATTTCGGCACAACGGGCACCCAGCTCCTCCTCCAGCACCGCTTGAGCCCGATCGAAGGAAAAGGGGGGCACCCGATCCTGAAGGTCGGCCAACTCAGCGACCCAGCCCGCCGGGAGCACATCCGGACGAGCGGAAAGCAACTGACCGAGTTTGATGAAGGCTGACCCAAGAGCGAGCAGCTCCTCCGTCAGCCAGCGGGCCCGGCGTTGCTGACGCGCTTCACGCCGCTCTGGTGTGCAGCCCCCCGGATAGGTCCAGCGGCGACCATCCCACCACAACAGAACCATCAAGGTGAGCACAGAGCGCCAGATACGCAGAGCCCTCAGAGCACTGGGCACCACGGCACCACCGAGCCTGCCTGCCATCACGGCGACTCCTCAAGGGTCCGACTCAGCTCAGCAACCTGGGCACGGAGACGATCAATCTGCTGCTGAGGATCGTCCGAGGTGGCCGAAGTGGCCGACGCCGCCGAAGTCACCGACGCTTCAGGTTGGTCCGAGTCCAGCCGTTCCGCTTCCGCTCTCACTTCCTCCTGAAACAGATCCCATTCGCGCCGCAGACGCTCCGGTGCGTCCTGGGCAAGCACGGCCACTTCAGCAGCCGCTCCCGCCAGACCATGGCCGAGTCGGGCCGCGAGCCGGTTCACGGTGGCTCTGAGCAGGGCATCGGGAGAGGGCATGGCCTCGGCAGAGCTGATAGAGAAACTGTGGCAGATCCCCGGTGCGACGCGTGATCGGTCGCCCCAGGCTCAGGGGCTGGGAGGGGCCACCGGCGGTGCCGGGAAGGGAGCGGCCACCGGAGCCGGCTCAGCCAGCACAGGAGCGGGGCGTGGCGGCCGTGCCGGGGCGGGCTCGGCCGCCACGGGTTGCGGTTTCGGCTCGGGCTTTGGAATCACAGGAGCTGGTATCGCCTGCTCTGGTTGAGTCCAGGCTGGCTCGGGCAGCACAGGTTCCGGCACCACCGTCGGAAGCAACGCCTGTTGTTCAGCGCGGCGATTGGCTTCAGCAGCGATGCGCTCCGCCTCTTGCCGCGACTTTTCGGCCTCCCGTTCCCGGGCCAGCTCGGCCTCCTTGGCGGCCACATCAGCCGTGAGATCACGCGAGAACTCGCCATGGCGACGGCGCAAAGCCTCCAGGCTCTCGCCCGGGAACGCCTGGCTGGCAAAGGCTTCGCGACGCGGCTCCTGCAGCGCTCCTTGCAACACGATGAACCGCTGGGTGATGCCGTAACCGAGCGCAAAACACCCCCCCGCCACCAGTGGACCCACCCAGAAACGTGGACGTTTGGCTTGCTCTCCCACGCGTGCAGACCCTGATGCCTTGGCCACAGCTTCGATTTCCACGCACCTCATTGAGGATTCTGACAGGGCCGATCGGTGCCTAGGTCGTGTAATCGGCGTTGATCCGGACGTACTGATCCGAAAGGTCACAGCCCCAGGCCTGGCCCTGACCGGGGCCATCACCCACCCGCAACCGGATCCTCACACTGTCGTCATGCAAGTAGGCACCCGCCGCTCGCTCGC
>CALGVO010000111.1 GCA_937930135.1 uncultured Synechococcus sp.
TTGGTGACTGGAGTGGTGGCTGGAGTGCGCTTGCTGGCCATGTCCCCTCGACAAGGTTGCTGATGCCGCACAGTGTGGTGATGCACGAACACCGGGGCTGAAATCGTCAAGGATTATTTCCGATTTCAGTAAAAATTTACCCTGTCGGTTGGGCTGCCGCCAGATCCTCAACAGACGGACAGGTGCAGATCAGATGGCGATCGCCGAAGGCATTGTCAATCCGGGCCACATGGGGCCAGAATTTGGCCTCCCGTTGATCGGGCATCGGATACGCCGCCTCAGTGCGCGTGTAGGGACGATCCCAGTGGTCAGCGGTGACGGCAGCCAGGGTGTGGGGCGCACGCTTGAGGAGATTGTTCTGGCGATCCACATCGCCGGATTCAATCGCAGCCGCCTCGGCACGGATCGCGATCATGGCGTCGCAGAAGCGATCCAGTTCCTCCAGGCTTTCACTCTCTGTGGGCTCCACCATCACTGTTCCCGCCACCGGCCAGCTCACCGTGGGCGCATGGAAGCCGTAATCCATCAAGCGCTTGGCAATGTCATCCACATCCAGGCCAGCGGAACGCTTCAGGTCACGCAGATCCAGGATGCACTCGTGGGCCACCAGGCCTGCGTCACCGCGGAACAGCACCGGGTAGTGGTCGCCGAGCCGATGGGCGAGGTAATTGGCGGCCAACAGCGCCACAGCTGACGCCCGCCGCAGACCGCGCGGCCCCATCAGACGGAGATACATCCAGCTGATCGGCAGGATGCCCGCACTTCCCCAGGGTGCGGCTGACACGGGCGTGATCGCCTGGTCGCCGCCACAGGCCACCAGGGGGTGGCCGGGCAGGAACGGTTGGAGGTGAGCCGCCACGCCGATCGGACCGACCCCGGGACCCCCACCACCGTGAGGAATGCAGAAGGTTTTGTGCAGGTTCAGATGGCAGACATCAGCCCCATAGGCACCGGGACGGCAAAGACCCACCTGGGCATTGAGGTTGGCACCATCGAGATACACCTGACCACCGTGCTGATGCACGAGATCGCAGATCTCGCGGATCCGGGTTTCGAACACCCCATGGGTTGAGGGATAGGTGACCATCAGTGCCGCCAGGGAGGCACTGTGCTGCTCTGCCTTGGCCCGCAGATCCTCCACATCCACATTGCCCTGCGCATCACAGGCCACCGGCACGACGCGCATGCCGGCCATCACCGCACTGGCGGGATTGGTGCCATGGGCGCTGGTGGGAATCAGACAGACATCGCGATGTGCTTCCTGGCGGGAGCGGTGCCAGGCCCGGATCACCAGCAAACCGGCATATTCGCCCTGGGAACCGGCATTGGGCTGCAATGACACCGCAGCAAAGCCGGTGAGAGCCGCCAGCCAACCCTCCAGATCGTGCACCAGATGCTGCAGACCGCGACACTGCTGCGCTGGCGCAAAGGGATGCAGGGCGGAGAATGAACGCCAGCTCACCGGCACCAGTTCAGACGCCGCATTGAGCTTCATGGTGCAGCTCCCCAGGGGGATCATGCTGTGCACCAGGGAAAGATCCCGGCTCACAAGCCGCTGGATGTAGCGCAACAGCTCAGTTTCGCTGCGGTAGCGATGGAACACCGGCTGTTGGAGCCAGCGGCCGCGGCGCAGGGGAAGCTCGGGAAGAGCCTGCTCCAGATCAACCGTCTCCGCTGCCATCGCCAGGGGATCCAGGGCGGGAACGGGCTGTTCGGCAGCCTCCGCCAGCACGGTCAACAGCGCCTGCAGCTCGCCTGATTCAGTGAGCTCATCCAGGCTGAGTCCAAAGCCCTCCGCCTGCTCCGGAGGAGCACCATCGGGCAGCACGCGCAGATTGAACCCGCACTCGCTCGCCCGTTGATGCACGGCGGGAGCAAGGGGGGTGATCACATCGAATCCATCGAATCGTGGGGCCTGAGGCAAGGGATACCCAAGGGCCACCAGACCCCGCTCCAGCGCGATGCGCTGCCCCACCAAGCGGCGAGCGATCGCCGCGAGGCCATCCGGACCGTGATGAATCGCGTAAAACGACGCCATCACCGCCAGCAGCACCTGGGCGGTGCAGATGTTGCTGGTGGCCTTGTCGCGGCGAATGTGTTGCTCCCGGGTCTGCAGAGCCAGGCGCAACGCTGGGCGCCCTTCCGCGTCCACCGACTGACCGACGATCCTGCCGGGCACCTGACGCTTGTAGAGCTCACGGGTGGCAAAAAAGGCGGCATGGGGGCCGCCGCCGGCCATTGGCACACCGAAACGCTGAGCGCTGCCCACGGCGATGTCAGCCCCCAGTGAACCGACGGGGGCCAACAGCACCTGGGCCAGCGGATCAATCGCCACGCTGACCAAAGCACCATGCGCATGGGCCGCAGTGATCAGCGCCGATGGATCCCAGAGATGGCCGTTGCGACCGGGAAGTTGCAGCAACACCCCGAACACGTCCTCGTCCCAGCGGAAGGCATCAGGCTCGCCAACCTCCAGGCTGATCCCCAGCGGCGTGGCCCGGGTCTCGAGAACCGCCAGGGTCTGGGGCAGCACGGCCCCATCCACCAGGAAGCGACGTGCCTGCGGGCGCTTGCAAACAGCCAGACTGAGACTCATCGCTTCAGCGCAGGCCGTGCTCTCATCGAGCAGGGAGGCATTGGCGATCGGCAGCCCGGTGAGTTCACTGACCAGGGTCTGAAAATTGAGGAGAGCCTCCAACCGCCCCTGGGCAATCTCCGCCTGATAAGGGGTATAGGCCGTGTACCAGGCCGGATTCTCCAGCACGTGACGCTGAATCAGGGCTGGCGTCGCTGTGTCGTGATAGCCGAGACCGATCAGGGAACGATGCAAACGATTCGCAGCAGCGATCTTGCGCAGCTCCTCCAGAGCCTTTGCTTCAGCCACACCCTCGGGCATGGCCTCCAGTGGCGGCTCGGGATCGAGAATGTCAGCGGGCACCACGGCCCGCACGAAAGCTTCCAAGGACGCGAAGCCAAGAACCTGGAGCATGCGCTGCTGCTGCTCCGGATCAGGGCCGAGATGCCGTTCCACAAACGATGACAGTTTGTGTTGCTCAACGGCTTCTGCAGACGCGACGCTGCGCTGTTCCAGAAGGGTCACGGCCTTTGAGCGTGGGGTGCGACTTTAGGGAACAGAACCGCAAAGTGTCCGACGTTCAGGAGGCGGCGATCTTGGTGGCGTAAGTGGCCGCATCCATCAGTTCAGCCAACTGCGAAACGTCAGCAGGGCGGATCACCAGCAACCAGCCCTCCCCGTGGGGGTCGTTCTGAAGTTCCTCCGGGCTGGCCAGCACCGCTTCATTGCGCTGCACGACTTCACCGCTGAGGGGTGCGTACATGTCTTCCACCGCCTTCACCGACTCCACCGAACCGAAACCGGTGCCGCGATTCAGACTGGCGCCCACATCGGGGAGATCCACAAAGACGATGTCGCCGAGCTGATCCACCGCAAAGGCACTGATGCCCACCCGCACCAGATCGCCATCGAGATGGGCATATTCATGGCTGTCAGCAAAGCGGAACTGATCAGGAAAATCGAAGGCCATCGGGCCGAACGTGGGCAGACACCTCACCCAGTGTGGGGTAGATCCACCAGTCGTGCCTCCTCGAGTGCCACCAGCGCTCGGATCAGAGCCAGTTCGAGATGGCTGCGATGGGTGCCGCCCTGCACATACAGGTTGAAGGGCTCCCGCAGGGGAGCATCGGCGGAAAACTCACTGGTGCTGCCATCGATGAAGGTGCCGCCGGCCATCACCAGATCACTGGCATAACCGGGCATGGCCGCTGGCACAGGATCGAGATAGGCGCCCACTGGGGAGCAGGCCTGAAACGCACGGCACACCACCTTGAGGGCGTCGGGATCACCGAGCTGCACCGCCTGAATCAGGTCGCTGCGGTGTGCAGCCGGAGACGGTTGCACCGGATAGCCCAGGGCCGCGAAGGTGCCAGCCACCAGCTCGGCACCGATGAGCGCTTCCGCCACCATCTGCGGGGCGAGAAACAGCCCCTGCAGGATCAGTCGGTGCAGATCAAATCCAGTGCCGCCTTCGCTGCCGATGCCAGGGGCGGTGAGCCGACAGCAGGCCCGTTCCACCAGCTCGGCGCGACCGGCCACATAACCACCGGTGGGCGCCAGGGTGCCGCCCAGATTCTTGATCAGGGAGCCGGCGATCAGATCGGCACCGACAGCGGGTGGCTCCCGCTCTTCAACAAGCTCGCCATAACAGTTGTCGACGAAGCAGACACACTCCGGCTGGCGGGCATGAATGCGCTGACACACCGCCTCGATCTGCGCGATCGAAACAGACGGCCGCCAGCTGTAGCCGCAGCTGCGCTGAATCAGGATCAGGCGGATGGGCTGGTCCAGGGCCTGATCCAGCGCCTGCAGATCCAGCGAACCATCGGGGTTCAGATCGCATTCGGCGTAGTCGACGCCGAAGTCGACCAGGGACCCCTGACCCTCACCGCGCAGGCCGATCACCTCCTCCAGGGTGTCGTAGGGCCGGCCAGTGATCGACAGCATCCGATCCCCGGGGCGCAGCACCCCGAACAGGGCGGCGGCGATGGCATGGGTGCCACTGACGAACTGCAGGCGCACCGCTGCTTGTTCCGCCCCTAACACCCGCGCGAAGACCCGATCGAGCACCTCACGCCCCTGATCACCATGGCCGTACCCCGTGAGGGAGGCGAAATGCTGGGTGCCGACCCGCTCCGCCGCGAAGGCCGCCAGAATTCGCTCCAGACGCAATCCGACTCCGGCCGTGCGGGCGGCAGCAGCGGGCGCCTGTTGCGCCGCCACACGCTGCACCAAAGCGCGGGCCCGCGCCTCGGGCGAGGCGGAAGGCCAAGCATCAGAACTTGTAAGCATCAATCGCTGCGGCTCGCTGCTGCATCCGTTGCTCTTCTACATTCTCAGCTCCAACCCAACGCCTGTTCGAAGCGGCACTCACCGCAGCGACCGACGATTCGGTTCGTGGAGTCTTCCTTGGTCACAACCCCTCTGGCGTCTGGCGCCACCGATCGCGAGCTGCGCATGCGCGCGGCGGTGATGGCCCCCCGAGCCCCCTTGCCTCGCCGGCAGCAACGCATCAAATGGGGCACCACCAGTTTCATGCTCACCATGCATGTGCTGGCCACCGTCGCCCTCCTGCCCCGGTTCTGGAGCTGGCAAGGCGTTGTGGCTCTGGCGGTGCTCTATTGGATGACCGTGCTGGGCGTGACCCTCGGCCTGCACCGCCTTGTCGCCCACCGCAGCCTCAGCGTGCCCAGCTGGCTGGAGCGCACCCTGGTGATCATGGGAACCCTGGCCTGCCAGAGCGGACCGATCGAATGGGTGGGCCTGCACCGCCATCACCACCGCTTCTCCGACCAACCCAACGACCACCATGACGCCGCCCGCGGCCTCTGGTGGAGTCACAGCGAGTGGATGCTGCACGACATCCCCGCTCTGGAGCAGATCGACCGCTACGCGGGCGACCTCCAGGCCGATCCGTTCTATCGCTGGCTCGATCGTTGGTTCCTGCTGCTGCAGATTCCCCTGGGTCTGGCCCTTTACGCCTACGGCCAGATCGCCGACGTGCACGGCGGCGGTTTGGGGTTAGTGCTTTGGGCGATTCCGCTGCGCCTGGTGATCGTGTATCACGTCACCTGGCTGGTGAATTCGGCCACCCACGCCTGTGGCTACCGCAATTTCGATTGCCCCGACCTCTCCCGCAATTGCTGGTGGGTGGCCCTGCTCTCGTTCGGCGAGGGGTGGCACAACAACCACCATGCCCATCCTTCCAGCGCCCGCCATGGTCTGCGCTGGTTTGAGCTCGACATCACCTGGCTGCACATCCGCCTGCTGCGCCGACTACGCCTGGCCCACCGCATCCGCCAGGCCCGTTATGCGCCCTCGGGGCTGCCCTGAGCGTTGGCGTTCATCGCGGCAGCCCGCTCCCGCAGCTGGGCCAGAAACCCCTCGGCACCACGCTGACTGGATCCACCCAAAGCTTCATAGGTGGCATGCAGATCGAGGAGTTCCCCATCGAGCTCCTCAGCGGAGTAATCGCGCAAACCGGCCATCACGGCCGCGAAACGCTCGCGACGCGGCGTCTTACTTGGGGGATAGGCCTGCATCACCTTCTCGCGGCACTGACGCCAGGACTGCCCACTGCAGAGCAGATCGGCGAGGGCCGCACTGAGGGCCGCACCCTCCCGAGCATCGATCCGCCAGTCGAACCCAGGGGGCAGCGGTGCCAGCCCCACGAAGATCTCCAGGAGATCACCAGCACCAAGCGCCCGACCGGCGCTGTTGCGCATCGGTTCCCGCCCGGCTTCCAGCACCTGCAGCAATTCCGGGTGCACCTCCTGCAGATGCCCCCGAAGCGGCTCCAAACCTGCCTCGAGCACCGCATTGGCCTGCCCAAGGGCCAAGAACACCTCAGGACCAGGAGACGCGAGCTTGCCGTTGCGGAGATTGGAGATCTGGGAGTTGTGCACCCGACCGAGGTCGAGGGTTTCGGCCAGAGCAGGCAACACCTTGTGCGACCAACCATTGCGTTCATGCCAGACGTGCACAAGGTGTGCCATCGCCCGGCGCCCCTGAGCCAAACGCTCTCGGTAACCATGGGTCACAGGGTCAGGATAAGGATCAACTTCGACCACTTGATACGGATACTGATTGCATGTAGCTTATCGGCAGTCAAAGGAACAAGCCATGGCCTCCAGCGTGATTACAACGCCGTCACCACCGAGCCGGCCAGCTGCTCCAGCCATTGCCCTCAAGAAGGCGGCCGCCCTGCACCAGCCTCGCAAAGGCGAAGCGCCCGTCAGCCTTGATCTGGGCAAGCGCTGGGGAACGATGGGTTTCATGATCGCGATCCACGTGCTCGCCATCGGCGCCCTTCTCCCTGGATTCTGGAGCTGGCAAGCAGTCGCCACCCTGCTGATCCTTTATTGGGTGACCGCCTGCCTCGGGGTGACGATCGGCTATCACCGCCTGCTTTCCCACCGCTCCTTCCGCGTTCCCCACTGGCTGGAGCGGTTCTTCGCCACCTGTGGCGCCCTGAGCTGCCAGCACGGCCCGATCGACTGGGTGGGACTGCACCGTCACCATCACAAGTTTTCGGATACGGATGCCGATCACCACAACAGCCATCGCGGCTTCTGGTGGAGCCACATGGGTTGGATGTTCGAACCCATCCCGGCCATGCAAGCCGTGCCACGGATGACCGGTGATCTGGCCAGCGACCCCTATTACCGCTGGCTCAACAACAACTTTCTGTTGCTGCAACTGCCCCTGGCCGGCCTGCTCTTTTGGATCGGCACGGTCAGCGGTGCCGGCGGCTGGGCCCTGGTGCTGTGGGGCATCCCCCTCCGCCTGGTGCTCGTCTACCACATCACCTGGCTGGTCAATTCGGCCACCCACTGCTGGGGTGAGGTGGTGTACGAGAGCGGCGACGCCTCCCGCAACAACAAGTGGGTGGCGGCGCTCACCTTTGGTGAGGGCTGGCACAACAACCACCACGCCTTCCCCCACTCCGCCCGTCACGGTCTCCAACCCGGACAGATCGACCTCACATGGCAGCACATTCGCTTGATGCGGGCCCTCGGCCTCGCCAGCAAAATCCGCCTGCCGGTCGCGTCCTAAGCTGATTGATCGCCCATCTGTCCCCGTCCGCAACCGATAGCCATGGCCAAGCGCGTTCAAGTCGTACTGAATGAGGACGTTCTCAGCCTCGGTCGGGATGGGGATCTGGTGGAGGTGGCCCCTGGCTACGCCCGCAACTTCCTGCTCCCCTTCGGCAAAGCGGTTCCCGTGACGCCGGCCGTGATGAAACAGGTGGAGCACCGCCGCGCCAAGGAAGCGGAACGTCAGGCCGCCCTCAAGCAGGAGGCCCTGGCGTTCCGCACGGCACTGGACACCATCGGTCGTTTCACCGTCAAGAAGCAGACCGGTGGAGACGATGTGCTGTTCGGCACCGTCACCAATGGCGATGTGGCCGAAGCGATCGAAGCCGCCACCAAGAA
>CALGVO010000112.1 GCA_937930135.1 uncultured Synechococcus sp.
CTGAGGAGGCTGACACCGCCCTGCTCAGCGAATTCCGCTACGGCAGCTGGAGCCGCAGTTTCCGCTTCCCCCAGGGACTGAACCGAGAGCAACTCCAGGCCAGTTATCGCGATGGTGTGCTCACAATCCGTGCCGGGAAAGTGAACAGCCACACTGCAGTGGCTGTTCAGGTGGAGAGCTGAGCAGGAACCAGCCGCCCACGCTGATGTTCAGCGGCCGACACCGAGCAGGTCGTGGCCAATGAACACCAGCGTGAACAGCACAAAGAACACCAGCCCCAGCCAGCACAACCCCCGCATCCAGGGTCCGTAGCGGTGCTCCAGCGGCACCAGGGCACTGTTCATCGTGTCCATCGCCATCCAGGCGAACAGCGGGGCGGTGACAAAGCTGCCGGTCATCGCTCCGAACACCAAATCGGTGACCCCCACACCACCGCTGGACGCAAGCAAAAGGGCCAGCACGGACGCAAGGAAGTGGAACACCACCCAGAGCGCCAGGCGGCGCCGTTGCGGACCTGGCGCCGCATCGCCCCGATCCTTGCCCTGGAGCAGGCCCTGGATCGCCGAAATGCTGCGCGGATAGGCATCCAGACAGGTGAGAGTGGTGCTGAACATGGCCGAGAACGCGGCCGGAATGATCACCCAGGCGGCCCAGCCGCCCATCGCTTCGGTGTAAAGCCGGATCAGCTTCTGAGCGAACGACACGCCACTGCCGGAGAGCATGCCGTCACCGGTGCCGTACATGGTGTAAGCACCAAGAACCACGAAGAACAGGGCCGTCGCCACCGTGACGGCGTAGCCCAGATTGAAGTCAAATTCCGCCTCCTGGCGGCTGGCGGTGTGATGACTGTCGCGGGCGCGCGAAAACATCCACAGCGATGGCCAGACACACATCTCCACCGGCCCCGGCATCCAACCCATCAAAGGGATCAGAAAACCGAGGTTGGCCCAGGTCCAGGGGCTGGGATCGGCAGCGGACCAGCTGGTGGCCACATCCGCCACGGGCCCGCGGATCAGCAGGGTGAAGGCCGCGACGCCGGTGAGCAGGGTGAGCAGCGCCACCAACACTTTCGAGATCCGGTCGAGAGCGCGGTAATGCCCCAGGAGGAGCAGGAGCGCACTGACCAGCAGCACGGCAATCGCCAGGCCGTAGGGATCAAAGCCGGCAAGCACCGGCACATTCGTGAGCAGGAGCCCGGCCACGAAGCTCACCGCGGCGATGGTGAGTGTGCCGGTCACCAGGCTCACGATCAGATACAGGGGCAGATAGACACGGCTGCGGGCCTGAAATCCCTCCAGCAGCGACTGCCCTGTGGCCGCCGTGAAGCGACTGCCCACCAGCAGAAACGGATATTTGAGCAGGTTGGTGAGCAGGATCAGGCCCACCAGGGCAAAGCCGAAACGGGCGCCGGCGGTGGTGGACGACATCAGATGGGAGCCGCCGATGCAGGCCCCTGCCAGCAGGATTCCCGGCCCCAGGCTCTGACGCAGTCCGCGCCAGCCCCGGTCGACGGTTGTGGTCATGATCACCAGCGCACGGACGACCATCCTCCGTTGCCGCCCCACCACTCGCCATCAGGCCGCCTGTGCGGCGATGTAACGCGCGAGCATCGGCCAGGTCTGAAAACGGGAGCTGTTTCTACAGTCGAGGTTCACCGCACGCAATGGGATGGCAGCTGCCACCGGCCGACTCAGCCTGCAGTGCGAGGTGATCGGGGCCGACACCACCACGATCCGCTCGCTCGACTGGGACCGCAGTCGCTTCGACATCGAATTCGGCCTGCGCAACGGCACCACGTACAACAGCTTCCTGGTGCGGGGTGAGCGCACCGCCCTGATCGACAGCAGCCACCTCAAGTTCGAAAGCACCTGGCTGCCGCTGTTGCAGGAGCAGATCGATCCGAAAGCGATCGATCACCTGATCGTGAGCCACACCGAGCCCGATCATTCGGGGCTGATCGGACATCTGATCGACCTCAACCCCGAGATCGAGATCGTGGCCTCGAAGGTGGCGATCCAGTTCCTGGACAACCAGGTGCACCGCCCTTTCAAAAGCCGGGCGGTGAAGAGCGGCGAGAAGCTCGATCTGGGCACCAACCCAGACAGCGGCGTGCAGCACCGCTTCGAGTTTCTGAGCGCCCCCAACCTGCACTGGCCCGACACGATCTTCTCCTTCGACCACGGCACCGGCATCCTCTACACCTGCGACGCCTTCGGCTTGCATTACTGCTCCGACGACGTGTTTGATCTGGACCCAGGCGCGATCGCGCCGGACTTCCGGTTCTATTACGACTGCCTGATGGGCCCCAACGCCCGCAGCGTGCTGCAGGCGCTCAAGCGCATGGATGGTCTGCCGGAAATCCACACCATCGCCGTGGGCCATGGCCCGCTGCTGCGCCACCACCTCAGCCACTGGATCAGCGATTACCGCGACTGGAGCAGTGTGCGCAGCCAGGGGGAGAGCTACGCCGCCGTTTGCTATCTCAGCCAATACGGCTTCTGCGACCGGCTCAGCCAGGCGATCGCCCACGGCATCGGCAAAGCCGAGGCCCAGGTTCAGCTGGTGGACCTGCGCGCCACCGATGCCCAGGAGCTCACGGCCCTGATCGGCGATGCCCAAGCGGTGGTGGTGCCCACCTGGCCAGCGGAAACCGACAGCGACCTCCAGGCCTCCATCGGCACCCTGCTGGCGGCATTGCATCCCAAACAGCTGGTGGGCGTGTATGACGCCTTCGGCGGCAATGACGAACCGATCGATGCCGTGGCCAACCAACTGCGCAGCCAGGGCCAGAAGGAAGCGTTTGCGCCGCTGCGCATCCGCCAGCTTCCCGACGGACAGGATTACCAGCGCTGCGAAGAAGCCGGCACCGACCTGGGGCAGCTGCTGACGCGTGACAAGGCGATCGCAGCGATGAAAAGCCTCGATGGTGATCTCGACAAAGCCCTGGGGCGCCTCAGTGGTGGCCTCTACGTGGTGACGGCGAGCCAGGGGGAGAACGGCAGCCGCCGCCGCAGCGCCATGGTGGCCAGCTGGGTGAGCCAGGCCAGCTTTTCGCCTCCGGGTCTGACGATTGCTGTCGCCAAAGACCGGGCGATCGAAACCCTGATGCAGGTGGGTGATCGCTTTGTGCTCAATGTGCTGCGCGACGACAACCACCAACCGCTGCTGCGTCACTTTCTCAAGCGCTTTCCACCGGGTGCCGATCGCTTCGCCGGCATCAACACCCTGGAAGGCGTGGCCGCCGGCGGCCCGGTGCTCGGCGATGCACTCGCCTACCTGAGCTGCCGCGTTGACCAACGCATGGAGGGTCCTGATCACTGGATCATCTACGCCGTGGTGGAGCAGGGGAACGTGGCAGATGCCGACGCCCGCACCGCCGTTCACCACCGCAAAGTGGGGAACCACTACTAATGACCACTGCCAGCGTCAGCCTTCAAGACAGTTCCGGCAGAGAGGTGATCGACCTGCCCCTCGACCGGGGCCTCGTCGCCCTGAGGGGATTGAGCCCCCAGCGCCTGCGCTTCGAGCTCGAATATTCCCTCGAGCGCGGCAGCACCGCCAACAGCTTTCTGTACGCCGCCGGCACAGACGCCGATGGGCAGCCCTGTCCGGCCGTTCTGGTGCATCCACCCGGTGTCGCCTACGCCGAGGTGTTTCTGCCCGCCCTCGCCCGCCACCTCTCCACGACAACACTCCCTACAGAGACCCAGGCGCTGCAGGTGGTGGTGGGCCATGTGAACCCCAACCGGGTGGCCCTGCTGCACAAGTTGGCGGAGCACTACCCCGGGTTGGAACTGATCAGTTCGAACCCGGGCGCCAAACTGCTGGAGGAGCTCTGGCATCAACGCAAACCCTTGCCTCCAGGGGACGACGACCACCGCCCCCCCCTGCCGGCGCTGCCCACGCTGCGGGTGATCCGTCAGGAGACGACCCTGCCCCTAGCGGAGGGTCGCGACCTGCTGCTGCTTCCCGCTCCCACCCCGCGCTGGCCGGGCGGCCTCCTGGCCTTCGAGGAATCGGACGGCCTGCTGATGAGCGACAAGTTCTTCGCCGCCCACCTCTGCACCAGCACCTGGGCCGAAGCCAGCCGCAACGACACTGAAGAGGAACGGCGCCACTTCTACGACTGCCTGATGGCCTCGATGGCCACCCAGGTGGACAGCGTGGTGGAACGGCTCGAGGAACTCGACATCCGCACGATCGCGCCCGGCCACGGACCGGCGATCGAAGCCAGCTGGCGCAGCCTGCTCAGCGACTACCGCCGCTGGGGTGAACGCCAGCACAAGGCAGCTCTCACGGTGGTGCTGCTGTTCGCCAGCGCCTACGGCAACACCGCCGCGATCGCCGATGCCCTCGCCCGCGGCGTCGGGCGCACGGGCGTGCGGGTCACCAGCCTCAACTGCGAATTCACGCCCGCCGACGACCTGGTGCAGGCGATCCGCAAAGCCGACGCGATCCTGATCGGCTCACCCACCCTGGGGGGCCATGCGCCAACCCCGATCGTCTCCGCCCTTGGCACGGTGCTGGCGGAGGGGGATCGCAGCAAACCGGTGGGTGTGTTCGGCAGCTTCGGGTGGAGTGGCGAAGCCCTCGATCTGCTCGAGAGCAAACTGCGCGATGGCGGCTTCAGCTTCGGCTTCGAGCCGATCCGGATCAAATTCAGCCCCGATGCCGCCACCGTGCGCACCCTTGAGGAGACGGGCACGCGCTTCGCCAGGCAACTGCAACAGGAGCGCCGCAAGCAACAGCGCCGCTCGGCCGGAGGCCTGAGCGAGAGCCGCAGCGACCCGGCCGTGCTGGCCCTGGGCCGGGTGGTGGGGTCGCTCTGTGTGCTCACCGCCCGCAAGGGGACGGCAGAGAGCAGCCAGACCGGCGCCATGGTGGCCAGCTGGGTGAGCCAGGCCAGCTTCACGCCACCGGGCATCACCGTGGCCGTGGCCAAGGATCGGGCCGTGGAAGCACTCTTGCACAAGGGCGATCGCTTCGCCCTCAACGTGCTGGCGGAGGGGCGCGAAAGCGGACCGATGAAGCAGTTCCTGCGACCCTTTGCGCCAGGAGACGATCGCTTCGCAGGTTTGGAACTGTCGAGCAGTCCAGGTGATCAGCCCCTGCTCCCGGACGCCCTGGCCTGGCTCGAAGCAGAGGTGAAACAACGCATGGAATGCGGCGACCACTGGCTGATCTATGCCGAAGTCCGAGAGGGCGGCGTGCTCGACAGCGATGGACAAACCGCCGTGCACCATCGTCGCAGTGGCGCCAACTACTGAGCCGAGGGCCGGCCTGGACCACACTCTCAAGACCAGCCACTGAAGGCCAACTCATACTCGTTATGAGTTCGGTTAAGCTGTTGCTGTTGCTTCCCACCCAGCCATGGACCTGAACAACGCGGCCACCCACGCCAACCTCGAAGCCGCCTTCGGCGGCGAGAGCATGGCCAACCGCAAATATCTCTTCTTCGCCGATGTGGCCAAGAGGCTCGGCAACACCGAACTGGCCAAACTCTTCCGCGACACCGCCGCCCAGGAAACCGAGCACGCCTTCGCCCACTTCCGCCTGCTTCACCCCGAGCTGGTGATCGACGATCCGGCCAGCCTCAGCGACGAAGCGAAGCAGGCGATGCTGGCCCGCTGCCTGGAACTGGCCATCGAAGGTGAAACCTACGAGTACACCACCATGTACCCCGAGTTCGCCGCCCAGGCCCGCAGCGATCGCGATGACGGTGCCGAAGCTGAATTCAACGACCAGATCGACGAATCCAAGGAACACGCCGGCATCTTCCGCACCGCCGCCAAAAATTTCGGCCTGCTCGCACCGGTCGAGCAGCATCATGCTGAGCGCTACGGCGTCGCCCTCGAAGCGCTGCAAGGCAAAGGGGAGGCCGGAGAGGCCGATGAACCGGTGGCCGGCCTCTGGATCTGCAAGGTGTGCTCGATGATCTACGACCCCGCCCAGGGTGACCCCGACTCCGGCATTGCTCCAGGCACGCCCTTTGAAGCGATTCCCGACGACTGGACCTGCCCGATCTGCGGCGCCCGCAAGGCCAGCTTCGTTCCCTATCGGGAAGCCGAACTGAAAGTCGCCTGAGTCCGCGCGGCAGCCCGGCCTAGTTTCAGCCCCAGCACCCCTTCACGCGATGTCTGCCACCAGCCCCGATCTCCTGGTGATCACCGCCAGCAATGGTGAAAACCTCAAACTGGCGCAGCGCTTCGTGGAGCAGGCCGAACAGCTGGGGCAACAGGCCGAGCTGCTCGATCTCACCAGCCTCGATCTGCCCCTCTACACCCCCCGGGCCCAGGAGAAGGGAACGCCGGCAGCCGTCGCTCCCCTGCAGGAGCAACTGATGGCGGCGCCACGCTGGGTGATCTGCGCCCCTGAATACAACGGATCCATCCCCCCCTCCCTCACCAGCGCCATCGCCTGGTTGTCGGTGCAGGGGGATGACTTCCGCACCCTGTTCAACGGTCGGCCGATCGCCATGGCCACCTTCTCGGGAGGCGGCGGCATGGCCCTGCTCCATGCCCTGCGCATCCAGCTCACTCATCTCGGCGCCGAAGTGGTAGGCCGCCAACTGCTTAGCAATTACGCCAAGCCGGCGAAGGACGACAGCCTCCAGGATCTGCTCCAACGCCTGATTCAGAAACAGCCTCTCCAGGTTTGAGCCCATCACCCTGAACCCAGCCATGGTGTCTGCGTTGCCTTCCCCCCATCCGCTGTTCCGCCCCGCCGACGAGCGCTTCCACAGCGCCCTCGACTGGCTGGACTCCTGGCACAGCTTTTCCTTCGCGGGCCACCACCACCCCGACTGGATGGGCTACGGCCCACTGCGCGTGATCAACGACGACACCATCGCCGCCGGTCGGGGCTTCGGCATGCATCCCCACCGCGACATGGAGATCATCACCGTGATGGTGGAGGGGGAACTGACCCACACCGACTCCATGGGTCACAACGCCGTGCTGCGGGCGGGGGAAGTGCAGCGCATGAGTGCCGGCACCGGCATCGTGCACAGCGAAATCAACCAGAGCCCCGATCCCTGCAGGCTGCTGCAGATCTGGATTGAGCCGACCCAGACCGGCCTCAGCCCCGCCTATGAGCAACAGCCGATGCCGCTGGGATCGGGCTGGACCCTTCTGCTGGACCCGGATCGCAAGGATGGTGCCCTGGCGATCGCTCGCCCCGTGCGCCTGTGGCGCGCTCAGGTGGAGGCGGGCGACAAGCTGGATTGGCCCACAGACCTCACGGGTCCGGGCTGGCTTCAGGTCATCGATGGTCAGTTCACGCTGAACGCAGCCGCCGCAACGCTGCCTATCCAGCTGCGTCGCGGAGATGGCCTCGGCTTCACGAACGATTCGATTCCTGGAAGCGGCCTGGAAGCCCTGGAGGCCAGCGATCTGCTGCTGTTTGCACTGGCCTGAAGCCATCGGAACGCAACACCGCGTGAAGGCGATCCCGAAGATTATCGAAAGTTCACCACCACACCAGATGTGGTGGTCTCAAATGGCTGTGATACGCATTAAACCCCAGCGATGGGAACCGCCACAGAACCAAGACCCGCAGTGCGCTACCGGGGCTTTCTTCTGCTGACCCAGGCTAATGACACCTGGCTGGTGCGGCCTGAACGCAGTCCGATGACGCTGCTCCCTTTTCGCACACCCACCTGCTCGCTGGAGGATGTGAAGGCGCTGATCGACTGGCGTCTGTCTGATAAGACCAGCCGGATCAGGTCATCCTGATCCGAACTCATCAAAGCAAAGCGCTACTTCAGGCGGCTTGCGGTGGCGGAGTGGGCGAGCCAAGGGGCTGGAAAGGAAGCACCAGGGTGGCCCAACGCTCCGGACGCCCGGGCCGTTCACGCCGCGCCTGGCGCACCCCGAAAGGCACACGCACGACGTTGGTCCCCTCCACATGCAGGGTGTGACCCCGCTCAAGAGCAGCTTCAAGACAGTTCGGAAGCTCCGGACTGTTGGTGACTGGAGTGGTGGCTGGAGTGCGCTTGCTGGCCATGTCCCCTCGACAAG
>CALGVO010000113.1 GCA_937930135.1 uncultured Synechococcus sp.
GAGTAGCCGAGACGGCGCAGCTGATCGACGATGCGACCGCCGCTTTCCGCCTTCCAGGCCCAGGCCCTCTCCAGGAACGCCTCCCGGCCCAGGTCATGACGGGTCTTACCCTCCTCCCGAAGCTGTTTCTCCAGGATCGTCTGCACCGCGATCGAGGCATGGTCGGTGCCGGGCAGGCACAACACATTGCAGCCCTGAAGACGCTGGAAGCGCACGATCGTGTCGATCAGGGCCGTGTTGAAGGCATGGCCCATGTGCAGGCTGCCGGTCACGTTCGGCGGCGGAATCACCACCGAGAAGGGATCACCCGGCGCGGCCGGATCCGGGTGAAACGCCCCGTGGGTCTCCCAGGCCTGCTGCCAACGGGCTTCCGTGCCCACCGGGTCATAGGTCTTGGCCAGTTCGGGCACGGGACGCAGGCATGTTCAGCCGCCCATGCTCGCAAAGGGCGGCCTACCCCTCAGCCAGGCGTCGCAGATAGGCCTGTCTCGAGCCCGCATTGATCCAGCCGGTGGCGATCGTTTTGCTGTGGCTGTGGTTCACCCGGCCTCGGTGGATATGGGAAGGCCCTGCCGGGAAGATCATCAGCTTGCCCCGCTCGGCCGCCTCATGGTGCTGCTGCCAGAGGAATTCCGTGCCCGCCTCCGGCACCGTGTCGCAGTAGAGAATCCAGGCCAGCACCCGATGCACCGGCTCGGTGGCCTCCTCGCTGATGGTCCAGTCGCAGTGCCACTGCTTGAACCCCTCTCCCGGCGCATAGCGCTGCAGATTGAAGATCGGCAGCACAAACAACTCCTGATCGGGGCAGACCTGGCGGAACAACGGTCGCTCCTGCAGATAGCGCTCCAGGCCGGCGCTGACTCCGCGCAGGATCACCTCCGCAAGGGCGAAGGCTTCGGGATCGCTGCGATCGATCGCCACCAGGCTGATGTCGGTGCTGATCTTGGCGGGTTCCGTGGCATCCGCAGGGCCGAACGCCACACCCGGACGCTGCAGATCAGGGCGACGATCAAAGAACGCCATCACGCCATCGGCGAGCGCGCCGTAACCGGCATTGCTGTAGCGGGCGATCAGGTCCATGGAATTGCCACCACCGCATCCAGCTGCTGCCAACGCTCCCGATCCGACGTGACCCGATCGAGAAGTCCGATCCGCTCCAGAGCCACCGCCAAACGCTCCTGCTCCAGAACCGAGGGATCCTGAGGTGCCAACGACAACATCAGCACCTGCTGCTCCGCTGGATCCGCGAGCACCTGCAGCTCCAGATCGGTGAGGTCACGTTCGAAGAACACCCGCCGCAACCGACCGGTGAGCCGCGGCCCAAGGGCCGCCGCAAAGCCTTCCAGGGCATCCCGCTCTCCCGACAAACCACAGTTCAGGGCCAGCCAGATCAGCAACTTGGCCCAGCTGTCTGCGGTCCAGAGAGGCTCAAAGCTGTCCCGATTCCGGCGGATCAGCTCCAAAAGGGCGAAATCCACCAATGTGGCCTGCAGCTGGGCCTCTGTGGGCCGGGACTCGCCGGGCTGCTGTTGGCTGGAGCGCTGCGTCATGCCTGCCATCCTCCCCTCCAGAGGTCAGACTGTCGTGGAGATGACCGTCAGGCCATGACCCTGGATCTCAACGATCCCGAACTCGAGTTCTCCGACCTTGTTTACGCCTACCAAAGCTGGGTGATGGCGGTGATCAATGACGAAAAGCTGGACAGCGACGACCAGCTGCTCACTGAAGAGATCACCGAGGATGCGCTCAATGCGATGCGCTTCCTTCCCGGTGAAGTGACCAGTGCGATCGAAACCAGCCTCGCCCGCGTCTACGACGTGGATGCCGATGAGCTGGCCAGCCTGCTGTTCCCGGAAGACTGAATCTGCGCATGGGCTGGTCCGCAGCCGACATCCCCGATCAACGGGGTCGTCTCGCCTTGGTGACCGGAGCCAACAGCGGCCTCGGCCTGGAAACCAGCCGGGCCCTGCTCGCCCACGGCGCCACCGTGCTGATGGCCTGCCGCAACCGGGATCGAGGGGAAACGGCACGCCGAAGCCTGAGCGATCAGAGCACCCCAACGGAAGGTGGCATCGAGGTGATTGATCTCGATCTGGCCGATCTGGAGAGCGTGGATCACTGCGCACAAACGGTTCGCCAACGCTTTGGCCGCCTTGATCTGCTGATCAACAACGCCGGAGTGATGGCTCCACCACGGCAGTGCAGCCGGCAGGGTCACGAACTGCAGTTCGCCACCAACCATCTCGGCCACATGGCGCTCACCAGAGCGCTGCTGCCGCTGATGGAGGAGCAGCCGGATGCACGGGTGGTCACCGTGACCTCAGGAGCCCAGTATTTCGGCCGGATCGCTTGGGAGGATCCCAACGGCGAGCAGCGTTACGACCGCTGGCAAGCCTACGGCCAGAGCAAACTGGCCAATGTGATGTTCGCGCTTGAACTCGACCGGCAACTCCGTGATCGAGGCAGCAGCATCCGCTCCCTGGCGGCCCATCCCGGCTTGGCGCGCACCAACCTTCAACCTGCATCGGTTTCGGCGAATGGCTCCCGGCTGGAAGCCCTGGCCTATCGCCTGATGGATCCCCTGTTCCAGAGCGCCGCCATGGGATCCCTCCCCCAGCTTCATGCCGCCACTGCCGCATCAGCCCAAAGCGGGGAGCACTACGGCCCAAGCCGCCTTGGTGGTTTGCGGGGCTACCCCAAACGCCAACGTGTGGCTCCCGCCGCCGAAGACCCCCAGCAACGGGAGCGGTTGTGGGAGCTCAGCCTCAAGCTGATCGAAGCCGGCCCGGCACTTCGCTAGACCACCTGCGGAGCGACACCACCGATGGCCATCCGTCCCACCTCAGCCAATGCGCGACAACGGCGGCTGCTGGACGAACTCGAGCACTGCGGCGATGAGATGAGCGGCCAACAGCTGCATCGCGTGCTGCAGGACGGCAACCAACCGATGGGACTGGCCACGGTGTATCGCCATCTCCGCCTGCTGCAGCAACAGGGACTGGTGCGCTGTCGCCACCTGCCCAATGGCGAAGCGATGTATGCCCCACTCGGCCGCGATCGCCATCACCTCACCTGCGTGAGCTGCGGCCAGACCCGGGTCTTACCGCAATGCCCGATTCACGATCTGACGGTGCCGGAGGAGCAGCGGCAGGATTTCGCGCTGCTCTTCCACACCCTCGAGTTCTTCGGGCTCTGTTCGCACTGTCAGAGCCAGCAGGAGACCGCTGGATGAAGGGCATGGGCGATGCCGGGATCGAACCAGCGACAATCTGCTTGTAAGGCAGGTGCTCTACCGCTGAGCTAATCGCCCCTGCAGCCGATTG
>CALGVO010000114.1 GCA_937930135.1 uncultured Synechococcus sp.
CCGCTGCGAATGGCAGTAGCCATAGAACAACAGATGAAAAGGACGGATCCACCCAGACGCCACCATGGGCAGCAGAAGGGCAGGTCTTAAGGGTATGGAAAGGTCTCGTCTTTTCCTGAAAACAACATATCTCGTGTCATGCTCACAGAAAACTTTACGAAGCACTTCATTAAGCCTTCATGAACTTTTGATGCGCAAGTTTGAGGTCTGGGCTGTCGTCCATTCACGGGCCTGCCGCAGAAAAGCATGCCAATCGAGCCGTTCCCGTTCCGCCGCTTGGGCCACCAGCAAGGGAGCCTGTTGCTTCAACAAGGCCAGATCGGGCTCGGCCACCCCTGCGTTGAGGGCCATCCAGTCGGCCATCGACGCGCCCACCACCCGGGTCAGATAGGCGGCGCTCAGGGCCTGGAGCGCACCAGCGGCAAGCCAGCTGCCACCATCGAGCTTGGCGAAGCCGAGCAGGGCCTGGCCACTCCACTCCACCACGCCCTGAGCCAGGGCGGCTGCACCGAGATGGCGCGCCGCCACCTGCAGCACGTCAGAGGTCCAGGGGCAGTCCCACACCTGGGCCATCTCCCGCAACATCAGACCATTGCCGACGGCGACGGCCACCAGATCGCCACTCGGCACTGGCGACACCACCACCGCACCCGCCACCAGCCATTGGCTGCGCTGCAGCAGTCTGCGATACCGTTCGCGACGATGCTGCTCAAGTTCAGCCTGCCAGCGCTGATGCAGGCTGGCCAGGAGCCGCTGCCGCGTGGCATCGAGGCTGCGTTGCGGTTGCTGGAGCAGGCGACGCAGCGGCTGCAGCAACGGACGCAGCGCCGTCGACGTGCCGTCCCAGATCAAGAGGCGATCGTGCCACCGCTCCGGCAACTGGGCACGCAGGTCAGCTTCCGCTTCAGTGTGATCGCCAGACAGCGATGCAACAGATGCACTGCGCTCCACCAGCAGCCAGGCGGGCTGATCGTCGTCGATCTGCTCCAGACGCAGGAAGTCGGCAGCGCGCAGGGGCAACGGCAGCAGAAACAACAGGGCGTCCTGATGCTGCAGAGCGTCGGGCAGGGTCCAGCTGTCCGTGTTGGTGGTGAGAGGGTGAGCCAGCGAAAGCCGCAGCGGGCTGCGGCCTGCCAGGGCTTGCTCGAACTGACTCCGTTCCGGAAGCGCCACGCCGGACGACGCCACAACGGCCATCGTGAGAGGCCCGGAACGCTCCAGCACCACGTCGAGCTGACGCTGGCGTTCCTCCCCGGCTCCAGCACTTCCGAGCAGCTCCTCAAGTCGATCGAACTGATCGAGCACATCACGGCAACGCTGCACCCAGCCGGAAAGGGTGGTGGGAGCCTCAAACCTGGCGGCCGCCGCTGGGCGGCTCAACCACCACACGCCAGCACCGACCGCCAAGACGCCGAGGCCGCCGCCGGGAAGATGCAAGACGTCGGCGCAGACCCACTGGCCGAACAGCAGGCTTCCACCAGCCCAAAACAACGTTCTGCCCTTCACCGGAAGCCAGTTCAGAGAACCCAGCGACGGCACCGGAAGCATGGGGAGTCGTCTGTAGACCCGGCCTTCCTAGCTCAACCCGGACACGCACACCAGCGCACAACACCTCAAACCGCAGGGCGGCAGGCAATCCGACCCTTGCACTGCACCGCACCTCGGTGTGCTCCATAGCCTGGAACAAACCGTGGCACCCGGATGATCACCGACCGTCGCATCGAGGTGAAACGGGTGCTGCTTGCGGCCCTCATCATCAATTTGAGCATGACCGGCCTGAAGCTGGTGCTCGGCCTGATCAGCGGCTCCCTTGCCGTGGTGGCCGACGCCATGCACAGCGCCACGGACGCCCTCTCCAGCCTGATGGGGCTTCTCACCAACAGCCTGTCGGATCCCCATCCGGATCGGGACCATCCCTACGGCCACGAGAAATACGAAGCGGTCGGTGCCCTGGCGATCGCCGGTTTCATCCTCTTCACCGCCCTGGAAATCCTGATCACCGCTGGGGAGCGACTGCTTGACGGTCTGCCAGCCCTGCGCATCAACGGTCCGGAACTGTTCCTGCTCCTCCTGGTGCTGCTGTTCAACCTGGCCCTGGCCAGCTACGAGCGGCGGGAAGGTCGCCGCCTACAGAGTCAGCTGCTGCTCGCTGACGCTCGCCATACCACCAGCGACATCTGGACCACGGTGATCGTGCTGGTGGGTCTCACCGGTGCCTGGTGGTTCAAGGTGAACTGGCTGGATGTCGCCCTGGCCGTGCCCCTGGTGGTGTTGCTGCTGCGGGTGTGCTGGCAGGTGCTCCGCGCCAACCTGCCTTGGCTGGTGGATCACATCGCCATCGCCCCTGAGGCGATTCATGAACAGGCGATGGCCGTGCCTGGAGTGCTCAACTGCCACGACATCGCCAGCCGTGGCGTGCTCGGCCAACGCGTTTTCATCGACATGCACATGGTGGTGGATGCCGACGATCTGCCCACGGCCCACAGGATCACGGAAATGGTGGAGGAGCGACTGGAGAATCGCTTCGGACCGGTGCGCTGCACCATCCACCTGGAGCCCCGCGATTACGCCGAACAACACATCACCTTCCGGGGCGCCCACGGATGACTGATCGGATGACTGATCCACTGACTGGGCCGGTCGTCAGGGCGGCGCGACCGGGCACCGACAGGCCCCCGGCGATGCGTCACACTTGCGCCTGGTTGCAAGGCCTCAGGCCATGACGGATTCCTACGGCGATTCCCAGACGTTTGCGGGAGAGGGTGACACGGGTCGCGGTCGCGGCCAGGACGAGGGTGGGCGCCGAGGCGGCTTCCGTGGCGGTGGCGGTGGACGTGGCCAGGGCAACCGGGAGGGCGGTGGCTTCCGCATTCGCCTGAGCGATAACGAAATGCGCGCCACCCGGGCGCTTCAGGAGGCCTTCAATCTCCGCTCCACCGTGGCCGTGCTCGGCTTTGCCGTGCGCACCCTCGGCCAGATGCTCGAAGACGGTGAGCTGGATGCCCTGGTGGAGCAGCAGCGCTCCCAGGCCCCCCGCGGCGGTGGTCGCCGGGAGGGCGGACGCGGTGAAGGCCGTGATGGTGGCCGGGGCGGCTGGCGGGGTGAAGGCGGTCGTGGCGAGGGAGGTCGCGGTTCCAGGCCTGACCCCTTCGCCCGCCCGGCGAAACCGCAACCGGCCGCGCCTGAGCCCGAAGCGGAGGTGAGTGACGCAGCGGCTGTTGAAGCTGACACGGCTGTTGAAACTGACACCGCTGTTCAAGCTGACACCGACACCAGGACCGACGAGGCCTGAGGCGATGGCACGATCGCGTGTTCTCTCCG
>CALGVO010000115.1 GCA_937930135.1 uncultured Synechococcus sp.
ATGCCCCCATCCCGGCCGGGGCGATGCAGCCAGATGTTGTCCACGGTGGCGGACCGGACGATGAGCTGATTCTGGCGAGCGCAGCGAGGCGCTGCGAGGTGCTCAGAGGCTGATCGGTTCGACTCCGCTCACCACCGGTGCGACGGCGCTGAGTTCGAGGGATGGATGCTCCTCCTGCAGCTGGTTGAGATTCCAGCTGTTCTTGAACAGCAGCACGGGCCGTGACCAGGCGTCCTGCACCGTCTTGCAATTGAAGATCCGACCCACCGTCTCCAGGGCAGGCCAGCCACCACTGACCCAACGGGCCACTTGATAGCCCATCGGTTCGAGCCGGGTGGCGACACCGTATTCATGCTCGAGGCGGTGCTGCACCACTTCAAGCTGCAGTTGGCCCACCGCCGCCAGGATCGGGTCGCGGCGGCTCTGATCGGTGTCGTAGAGGATCTGTACCGCCCCTTCTTCCCGCAGCTCGTTCACCCCTTTGCGGAAGTTCTTGAACGCCGAGGGATTGGGGTTGCGCAGCCAGCTGAAGATTTCCGGACTGAAGCAGGGAATCCCTTCGAATTCCACCTTTGCGCCGGTGTAGAGCGTGTCACCGATGGCGAACATTCCCGGATTGTTGAGACCGATCACATCACCGGGATAGGCATCATCCACCACTTCACGATCCTGGCCGAACAACTTCTGGGGGCGCGACAGGCGGATTGTTTTGCCGGTACGGGCGTGACGCACGGTCATGTCTTTTTCAAAGCGGCCGCTGCAGACCCGCACGAAGGCGACCCGATCGCGATGGCGTGGATCCATGTTCGCCTGGAGCTTGAAGACAAAGCCGCTGAATTCGGGTCGCAGCGGATCGATCAGGCCCTCATGACCACTGCCATCGTGACCACTGCGGGCGGTGGGCTTCTGAGCCATCTCCAGAAAGGCATCCAGAAACGGCCTCACACCGAAGTTGGTCATGGCCGATCCGAAGAACACCGGCGTGAGTTCGCCGGCATGCACCAGTTCAAGGTCGAGCTCCGCTCCGGCGGCTTCCAGCAGCTCCAGTTCCTCCACCGCCTGCTCCAGCAGCTCCGGTTCCACCAGCTCCGCCAGCTGTGGATCGTCGAGGTGCAAGAGGCGTTCCTCCGACTGGCGCCCCCGCTCGGCCCGGCTGAAGAGCACCACATCACGACTGCGCCGGTCGATCACACCGCGGAACTGTTCACCGCTGCCGATCGGCCAGTTCACGGCCCAGGGGGTGAGGCCGAGTTCGGCTTCGATTTCATCGAGCAGGGCCAGGGGGTCCCGCCCGGGCCGATCCATCTTGTTGATGAAGGTGAAGATCGGGATCTGGCGCATGCGGCAGACCTCGAACAGCTTGCGCGTCTGGGGCTCGAGCCCCTTGGCGGCGTCCTCGAGCATGACGGCGTTGTCGGCGGCCGCCAGGGTGCGGTAGGTGTCTTCTGAGAAATCCTGGTGCCCCGGGGTGTCGAGCAGGTTGATCGTGTTGGGGCCGTAGTCGAACTGCAGCACCGTGGAGGTGATCGAGATGCCCCGCTGTTTCTCCAGCTCCATCCAGTCGGAGGTCACCTTGCGCTGCTCCCCGCGCGCTTTCACCGCACCGGCCTGCTGGATCGCACCGCCGTAGAGCAGCAGTTTCTCGGTCAGGGTGGTCTTACCCGCGTCCGGGTGGGAAATGATCGCGAAATTGCGACGACGCTCCACCGCCTGGGCCAGATCCTCGCTGGCGGGGTTGGTGGCGGGAACCGTGGTCATGGGCCTCAGGTGCTGAGCACAGCCTGCCAGCCGATGGGGCCTTGGCTGGCCCTGCGCCTCAGCCGAGCCGGCCCCGCACCTCCAGATAGCGATCCTCCAGCTCCACCACCTCCAGCGAATGCAGGCCGGCGCTGGCCAGTTGCTCCCGCACCTCTCCGGCGGTGAAGGAGGCGTGCAGGGAGGCGAGGTAATCCTGCTGCAGGACAGCCGGCGCGTCGCAGCAATGGCGCTCGCGCAGGGCCAGCGCTTGCTCCGGGCTGTCCGGTCGGCGCAGGTCCCGGTGCAGCACGAGGGCACCGGCGCTGCTGTGGCGTTGATGCAACCGCCAGAGATCCTGGGGATCGTGGAGATGGTGCAGGAGGCTGTTGCTCACGATCACCGTGGCCTCCAGGCTCGGAGCTCTGGTGAGATCCTGCATGGAACAGGCCCGATAGCGCAGTCGTTGCAATCGGGGCAGATCCTGCTGACGGCGTTGCTCCGCAAGCGCGAGCATGCGGGCTGCCGCATCGATGCCGATCACGTCGGCGTTGGGCCATTGCCGTGCCAGCCTCTCGCTGATGTTGCCTGGCCCGCAGCCCAGATCGAGCAGGAGGTCGCCGGCAGCCAAATCGCGCGCATTGGCGAGGCAGAGCTGCTGCAGTGCCTCGATCAGAGCCGCATCGCTGCGACTGAAATCGGCGTCTCCATAGGCGGCGACCTGCTCGAGGTCGTCCATCAGCTCCGGTTCGGGGGTGCGTTGCATCAGTTGTTGTGCAGCATCAGGGTCTGGGTGGGGAAGGGGATTTCGATGCCCTCCGCCTCCAGGGTGCTGATCACACGCCGGTTGAGGTCGTGGAGGCTGTCTTCGAAGGCATCGTGATTGGTGTGGCTGGAGCTGAACTCGAGCACGTGGTCGTAGCTGAAGGCAGCAATCCTCTCCAGCCGGCAGGCGCCACAGCGCAGCTGGGGGTCCTGTTCCACGGCGGCTCGCATCAGTTCGGGCACGCGCGCCAGTTGGTCGGCGGCGGTGCCGTAGGCGATCCCGATGGGGATTTCGGAGAGCTGGGCCCGCTCCACCACCTCCTCCAGTTG
>CALGVO010000116.1 GCA_937930135.1 uncultured Synechococcus sp.
TGGCTGCCCTGGCCCGAGGGAAGCGCGCAGCCGCCGTTGCGTCCTCTGGCTGGCTGGAATCTGCTTCAGGTCGGGCTGCCGGCCGACAACTGGGAGGGTATGACCTGGGGGCCAGGGCTGGCGGATGGACGTTCGACGCTTGTGCTCGTGAGCGACGACAACTTCAATCCGCTTCAGCGAAGCTGGGTGGCGGTGCTGGCGCCGCGTCGTCAGGCCAGGTGCCGGGATCAGACCACTCCGGCTCCGAACCCGTCCTGACCCTCCGCTCCCCACTCGTTCGCTTCCCATGCGCCGCCGCTCCGTGCTCAGCCTCCTCGGTCTTGGAGGCGCCGGTTGGATCGCCAGCCGCGCCGCCGATGAGCTGGCGGCTTCAGCCCAGGAGACAGGACGACCCTGGCCGTTTGAACCCGTGGCCACACCGCTGCCCGTCAACAGCGATGGCCTGTCGGCGGCCCAGCAACAGCGTGCCTATCGGGAGGTGGCGGTGGAGGATCGGCTGGTCGTTCCGGAGGGCTTCCGCAGTGACCTGCTGGCCGCCTGGGGGGATCCCCTGGCGACGGGTCGTTTCGGCTTCAACAACGATTACCTCGGCTTCGTTCCACTCGGTTTGAACGAGGCCCTGCTCAGCGTCAATTTCGAATACATCAGTCCGATCCCCTGGAGTGACGGTTTCGCGGAGGTGGTGGGTCAGCCCCTGCCCTGGGGCGAGCTTGTGGCGGCCCTGGCGTCACGCCAGGGGGTGATCGACTGCAGCACCCTGGCGGCCAGCGATCCTCTGCTGGCGACGATCCGGGCCGTCAGCGATCAGGCCATGGCCGATCTCGGGCTTGGGGTGATTCACCTGCAACGCCAGGGCGGGATCTGGCAGCGGACGCCCGACCGGCGCGAGCGCCGCGTGGATGGCCTGGCCGGTTGGCGCGACCCGGGGGAGCGTCTGCCGATCACAGGCCCCGCCACGGCGGTGTTCATGGCGCCGCAGTGTTTGGGCTACGCCGATGGCCTGGGGGCGGCAGCGGTGGGCACATTCGCCAACTGTGCCGGCGGCACCACCCCCTGGGGCACGGTGCTCAGCGCCGAGGAGAACTTCCAATCGCAGGTGCCGGAGGCGGTGTTTGCCGATGGCAGTGCTGCGCCACCGTCGACCATGCCCTTCGTGTGTCGGGCCACGACCCTGGCCGGTCTCGGCAATCCCTATGGGCTGGCTGGGAACAAATACGGCTGGATGGTGGAAATCGATCCGAAGGATCCGGCGGCCCCGGTGCGGAAGCACAGCGCCCTCGGCCGTTTTCGCCATGAGGCGGTGGCTGTGCGCGCGGTCGCTGGTGAGCCCCTCGTGGTGTATTCCGGCTGCGATCGCCGCGGCGGCCATCTCTATCGATTCGTCAGTTCCGGCCGGGTGAGCCGGCCGGAGGATCCCGCCAATTCCCGGCTGCTCGAAGCCGGTGAACTGCAGGTGGCCCGTTTCGCCGCCGATGGCACGGGCGAGTGGTTGCCCCTGCGTCCTGAGACCCCCGTGCAGCCGTTCCGTCCTGGCCGCTACCAGGCGGCCGGGCTCACCTGCCCGGTGGACTTGCCCCATTCCGATCGACTCCAGGCGGGAGGGGAACTGTTTCGCGACGACGCGGCCGTGTTCGCCTACGCCAAGCGCTTCCCAACCCTGGCGGCCCTGTATCGGGGAGACGGCGAAGCGTTGCAGGGGGCGATCCTGATCGATGCCCATCTGGCGGCCTCCGCCGCTGGCGCGACGCCCACGGCCCGACCGGAGGACACCGAGATTGATCCGGTGAGCGGCGACCTTTTGGTGGCGTTCACCTCCGGGGCACCCGGCAGTCGTGGTGGAGCCGATCCGGCCATTTTCCGTGGCCCTTCGGGTGAAGCCAGCTGGGAGCACGGCTGGGTCATGCGCCTGAGTGACGATTCAGCCCCGGGTCGTGGTTTTCGCTGGCGCCTGGTTGTCACCGGTGGTGAACCCTGGGCTGGAGGGCTTGGCTTCACCAATCCCGACAACCTGGCGATCGACCGGCAGGGCAACCTCTGGATCGTCACGGACCGTTCCGCCAAGTCAGCGGCCAGCGACCAGTTCGGCAACAACAGCTGCTGGTTCGTGCCCCGTGCTGGCGATGGGGAGACAGCCGCCTGTTTTGCCACCGGCCCGATGGAATGCGAGCTCTGCGGCTTGAGCCTCGATCAGCAGGAGCGGGCCCTGTTCCTGGCGGTGCAGCATCCCGGCGAGGTGCAGGGCCGCCGCCAGCCGGGCTCGGAGGAGTTTCAGGCCCATCGCCTGCAGGATCGGCAGGGGGGCACGATCGAGCAATTGCGTCGGGTTCCGCTGGGGTCGAACTGGCCGTCCCAGGCGCCAGGACGGCCACCACGACCGGGTGTGGTGGCGGTGCAGCGGCGCAATGGTCAGCCCCTGCTGGGTGCCTGATCCTGGCCCTGTCGCTCCAGGCCAGGGATCAGGGCCAGGGCGGCGATGAGTCCAAGCGTCAGGATCATCAGGGCTGGCCAGAGTGCGGCGGCCAGGCGTTCATCGCTGGCGTACTGGAACACCCGCACCGACAGGGTGTCGAAGTCGAAGGGACGCAGGGCGAAGGTGAGGGGCAGTTCCTTCACGGTGTCGACGAACACCAGCAGGGCGCCCACCGCCAGGGGGCCGCGCAGCAGGGGAAGGTGGATGCGCTGCAGCACGGCGGGCCAACGGCAACCCAGCCCGGTGGCCGCCTCATCCAGGCTTGGTGACAACCGCTCCAGCGCGGCGTCCAAGCCCCCCTTGGCCACGGCGAGGAAGCGATCGCTGTAGCCCCAGAGCAGCAGGAACAAGGGGGCCAGCCGCCAGGGGGAGCCGAGCAAGAGCAGGGCCAGGGCGAGCACCGCGCCGGGAACGGCATAGCCCATTCCGGCCAGAAAGGTGAGGCTGCGCAACCAGGCTGCGCTGCTCCAGCGTTTGGCGATCGCCAGCACGAGTGCGGCGGCCACGGCCAGCCCCGCGGCCGCCAGGCCGAGCCCGAGGCTGCGGCCGGTGAGCTGCAGCAATTCTCCGCTGAATCCGGCCCGGAGTTGGTCCAGGTTGTCGGCGGTCCAGAGCAGGGGAATGCCGAGGCTGAGCAGAGGCGGCACGAGGCCAAGGATCTGGGCGCCAAGAGCCCGTTGCCCCTGCAGGGGCCAGGCCGGTGATTCACCCCCGGCCACGCCCTCGGTCCAGCGCCTGCTGCGCCGGCGTAACCGGCGTTCTCCCACCAGCAGCACCATCACGATGCACAGCGTGATCAGGGCGAGGCCGACGGCACCGGCGGGATTGCCTTCGGCCTGCCAGGCCTGGAGGATGCCGGCCGACAGGCTGGGGATGCCGAGCAACTGCACGGCGCCGAGTTCATTCACCACCTCCATCCCCATCAGGGCGATGCCGGCACCGATCGCCGGCAGAGCCAGGGGCAGGGCGATGCGCCGAAAGCTGTTCCAGGGCCCCACGCCGAGGCAGCGGCACGCTTCAAGCTGCCGCCTGCCGCAGATGGTGAAACTTTCGGTGCTCAACAGGAACACATAGGGGTAGGTGCTCAGGGCCATCACCAACACCCCCCAGCCCAGGCCGTGAACGCGCAGCCCCTGACGGCTGCCGAGGTCGACCAGTGTGGCGGCCAGCAGATAGGAGGGACTGGCCAGAGGCAGCAGCTGGGCAACGCGGAGCAGGCGCCGGCCCGGGAAGCGGCAGTTGGCCAGAAGCCAGCCGTTGGCGGTGCCGAGTGCACCACCGAGCAGGGCGGTGCCCAGCAGCAGCAGGGTTGTGCCGCGCAGCTGGGCGCCGCCGTCAGGCCCCAGTTGGGCAGAGCCGTTCAGCAGTCCCTGAAGGCCTTCGCCCAGAAGCCCTCCGATCGGCCAGAGAGCGAGCAGGGCGAGCAGCAGGGCGCCGCTGCTGAGCAGGCGGCGCCCCGGTTGCCAGGTCGGGCGCTCTCCGGCGGCCAGGGGGGAAACACTCATTGCCAGCCGTTGGCTGTCATCAGATCGAGGGCCTTGCCGTTCAGTTCGCCGAGCCGGGCGGCGGACACATCAGCTTGCCGGAACGGCCCCCAGGCGCTCAACACCGGATCATTGCCGAAGCCGCGGATCGGGTATTCATGGTTGGCGGCCGCATAGCCACCCTGGGCCTGGTTGGAGGCGAGAAATTCGAGAAAGCGCCGCGCTTCTTTCGGGTGCTGGCTGTGGCGGGTGATGCCGCCGCCTGTGATGTTGACGTGGACGGGGTCGGGCCAGACCACCTGCACCGCAGCGGACAGCTTCTGGTCATCGGCGCCTTGGTCGCCGGCCTGCAGGCGTCCGAGGTAGTAGCTGTTGGCAAGTGCCACACCGCAGCGGCCCTGGGCGACCGCACGGATCATCGGGGTGTCGCTGCCGTAGACGGGCTGGGCCAGGTTGGCGACCATGCCGCGGATCCAGGCCGCGGTCGCTGCCTCCCCTTCCCGGTCGAGCATGAACGCCACCAGGGACTGGTTGTAGACGCTGCGGCGATTGCGCAGGCAGAGCCGACCCTTGAGGGCTGGATTGGCCAGCTTTCGGTAGCTGTTCACCTCGGGGGGTTGCACCTGGGCTGGATTGACCATCGGTGCACGCAGCCGTCGCGTCAGCCCGAACCAGCGGTTGTTGGGATCGCGCAGATCGGCGGGAACGGCGGCCTCAAGCGCGGCCGAATCCACGGACTGAAACAGATCGAGATTGGCGGCGCGGTCTAATCGGGCGGCGTCGGCCAGGATCAGCACATCGGCTGGGGAGTCGGAGCCTTCGGAGCGGAGACGCTGAATCAGGGCATCATCCTTCGCTTCCAGCAGTTTCACCTTGATGCCGGTCTCGGCAGTGAAGCGGTCGTAGAGCTTCTGATCGGTGTTGTAGTGACGTCCGGAGTAGACGCCGATCTCTTGGCGGCCCGGTGTGTTGCATGAGGCGAGCAGGCCGGACGATGCAAGGAGCAGGGCGATCAGGACGGATTTCCGACCGATTTTTTTGCGAGTGATCCGCATTTGCGAACGGTGGCTGAGTGAGAATGATACGCAATAGCTCGCCGTCTGTGGGTGGGCATGAAAAAACCCCGCTTTCGCGGGGTTCAGGAGCAATGAAGAGGTGCTCAGGAGCGGCGCTGATGCCGCACAGGGATGGGCACCAGGGCCGGTTCCATCAGGCCGCCGCCGCTGTTGTCATCATCGGAGTCTGCCAGGAACCAGAGGGCAAGCCCCAGCACGGTCAGAAGCGTGCTTGCCGTGAGAACTTCAACCATGCCCTCTCCCGTTGAACCGTCACCCTAATCACGTCCGAGCCCTTTCGCCTGTGACTGTTGCATCGGAATCTCAGGCGAACCCCTTGCCGGCGTCCTTGGCCACGCAGGCCTGGAGTTGCCGGCGCAGGGTGGCGTGATCCAGATCACGGCCGATCAGCACCAGTTGATTCTTGCGGGCGCCAGGCCAGTCGCTGTCATCGATTGAGAAGCGTTTGCCGGCCAGATGAAACACGTGGCGGCGTTCACTTTCGTTGAACCAGAGGATGCCCTTGGCACGGAACACGGAGGCCGGCAGCTGGTTGTCGAGGAAATTCTGAAATTTGCGCAGGGCGAAGGGGCCATCACTGCTGAAGGACAGGGAGGTGAACCCCTCGATCGCCAGATGGTCACCAGCGTCATGGCTGTGCTCATGGTGATAGCTGTGCCCATGGTGATGGCTGTGCCCATGATCGTTGTCATGGTCATGGCTGCAGTGGCCATGGTCGTGGTCGCAGTCGTTGTGATCGAGGCTTGGATCATCGGCAGCCTTCACCACCCGATCGGATTCGAACAGCCCCACGCTCAGGAGCAGGGGCAGCGGCACACCGCCTTTCACAGCGCGCAGGATGCGGGCATCGTGCTTCACCTCTTTCAGGCTGGCTTCGATCGCCTGCAGCCGTTCTTCGCTCACCAGATCGGTCTTGTTGAGCAGCAGGATGTCGCCATAGATCACCTGCGAGCGGCCCACCTCGGTCTCGAGCACTTCCGCACCGAAATTCTCGGCGTCGATGAGCGTGATGATCGAGTCGAGCCGGGTCTGATCCCGCAGCTCGCTGCCCAGAAATGTCATGGCCACCGGGAGTGGGTCCGCCAGGCCAGTGGTTTCCACGACCAGGTAGTCGATGGGGTCCGGACGCTCCAGGATGCGATCCACTGCTTCCAGGAGTTCTCCGTTGATCGAGCAGCAGATGCAGCCGTTGCTCAGCTCCACCATGTCGTCGCCTGTGCTCACCACCAGGTCGTTGTCGATGCCGATCTCGCCGAATTCATTCACCAGAACGGCGGTCTTGACGCCGTCCTGATTGCTGAGGATATGGTTCAGAAGGGTGGTTTTACCGGCCCCCAGAAAACCGGTGAGGATGGTCACCGGAACGCCGTTGGTCGTTGAGACTGTCATGGTCGCGTCGCGGAAGCCGGGCCACAGCACTCCATGCTGGCAGGTGTCAGCCGTTTTGGAGTCGATCGATCGCCTGTGCCAGCGTGCGATCCAGGCTCGACAGCCCGCCCAGGTCGTGGGTCTGGAGCCGAATCGTCACTGTGGCATACACATTGCTCCAGTCGGGATGGTGGTTCATCGCTTCAGCCAGGAGGGCCACCCGGCTCATGAAGCCCCAGGCTTCATTGAAATCCCTGAATTGCCACCGCCGTTCCAGCTGTCCGTCCACCACAGCCCAGAGGGGAAGTTCCGTGCTCAGGGCCGCACGCTCCTCGGGGCTCAGCAGGGTGGCAGGCATGGCTGTGTCTGTCGGGATCTCAGGCTTAATCTTGAAGTTGTTGCGCCCAGCCTGGTGTGAAGAGATCAAGCAGTCTCGCTCTTGTGCTGGTCGGCATCGGCCTGGCGTCTGTCTCTGCTCCGGCGCGGGCGCAGCGGGTGGTTCCCAAGATCGCCGACATCTGCCCCATGGGCTATGTCGACACCTTCAACGGCAAGTGCAGCACCCTGGGTGTGATGAGCTACACGGTGCAGCCCACCAACGGCAAAGCCTGCCCGAGTGGCTGGATGAATGTGGGAGGCGGTTATTGCCGCAAAAAATGACCGCAGCCTTCAGAGTCCGTATAAACGGGCCTGCTCGAGCGCGGCGCGAATGATCAGTGCATGCCGTTGCACCAATGGCTCGAGTGCGTCGTATCCACCACCGATCACCGTCGCCACTGCAATGTTGCGGCGCAGGCAGGCGTCGAGGACGAGACGATCGCGATGCAGCAGTCCTTCATCGCTGAGTGCCAGGCGCCCGAGTCGGTCGTTTCTATGGGGATCGACGCCGGCGTTGTACAGCACCAGATCGGGGCGGACGGTATCGAGCCGATCGGGAAGGCGATCGCCGATGGTGCTGAGGTAGATCGCATCGCCTGTGCCATCGGCCAGGGGCAGATCCAGGTCACTGCGGCCCTTGCGGAGCGGAAAGTTGCTCTGGGCATGCACCGAGAGGGTGAACACCCTGGGATCCGTCGCGAAACAGGCCGCGGTGCCGTCGCCCTGATGCACATCCAGATCCACCACCATCAGTCGCTTCACGGCCCCCTCGGCCAGCAGAACGGCGGCGGTCACAGCGCAGTCGTTGAAGATGCAGAAGCCGCTGCCATAGCCGGGATGGGCGTGATGGGTGCCTCCGGCCAGGTGGGAGGCGATGCCATGACGCAAGGCCAGCCGCGCCGTCAGCAGGGTGCCGCCCACCGCCAACCAGGTGCGTTGCACCAGGGCATGACTGTTCGGAAGCCCGATCCGGCGTTGTTCAGCCCGGCCGAGCTGCCCCAGGCTGAAGGCCTGGTGATAGGAGCGCTCATGAATGCGTTCGAGGTCGCGACGGGCGATGCTCACGGGCCGTCTGATCGCATCGGGCCTGATCCAGCCGCGCTCCAGCAGCAGGTCATGCAAGAGGCGGAATTTTGCCATCGGGAAGCGATGGCTGCTGGGCAGTGGAGCCGAGTAGCGCGGGTGGTAGACGATCGGCAGGGGCACCGGCGGCTCGGTCGAGGTGAAGGGTGTGCACCAGACTGCCCCGATCTCTCCGAAATCCGAGTGCGATGGCGGCAACGCCTGATTTCAACAGTGCCGCCGAGAAGCGCGCCCGTTTCGGCAAGGTGTTTGCGCCACGGGTGGAGAAGCTGATCGAGGCTCTGCAGGCCGTAGCCAAGACGGCCAATCTCGAGATCTACGACTTCGATGATGCGTTGGTGCGTCGTCTGTTCATTGAGCTGGCGCGGCGCTTTCGCGCCACCGCCCACCGCTTCGGGATCGAGTTCGAGATCACCGTCGACGGTGAGGTGATCGACTGAGGGTCGAGGTGGGCTGCGCCCCTTGCCGATGCGTCCCAGGTTGAGCCAGTCTTAAGACAATCGAAAGAACGGCCATGAAAGCCGGACCCTCCTGTCCAATCCATCTGGGCACCCTGGATTCCCCCGATTACTGGACGGACAACGCTCTGGTGGCTGCGGTGCAACCCGCCAGCGAAGTGGAGTGGCGCCATTGGGCCACCTGGACCAGCGAACAGCAAGCCCGCCGCCGCACCCGTAACCTGCCCCGTTAAAGGGCATGGCATGGGCGCTGGAGACACGGCCTGGGAGCAACTGGGTCGCCATCTGAGGGAGACCAACCTGCTCGGTTCGATTCAGAGCACGCTCTACTGGGATCAGAACACGCGCATGCCCAGCGGGGGAGCTGCCTGGCGTGGTGAGCAGCTGGCCTTGCTGGCGCGTCAGCTCCATGCCCGCCAGAGCGCTGTCTCCTATGCCGACCTGATTGCCGAAGCCCGGCAGGATTGGCGTGTCGCCATCGCGGCAGCGGGAGCTGTGGCCAGTCCCGATCTGGTGGCCCGTGGCCGCAATCTCGATCTGCTGGAGCAGGATCTGCGCCGCCAGCAGGCTCTCGATCCCGATCTGGTGAGTGCCCTGGCCACAGCCAAGGCGGAAGGCTACGACCGCTGGCAGCAGGCCAAGGCCAGCGCCGATTTCGCCCTGTTCGCGCCGGCTCTGGCCCGAATGGTCGTCTTGCGACAGGAGCAGGCGCGGCAGCTGGCGGAACCGCGGAGCTGCTGGGAGACCCTGGCCCAGCCCTTCGAGCCCGATCTCAGCCTGCAACGGCTTCGGCAGCTGTTCGCGCCCCTGCGTCAGCGGCTACCTGAGCTTCTGGAGCAACTGCGAAGCGGCCCGAGGCCCACGTCCCTCAGCTGGGATCTGCCCGCGGCCACCCAGCAGCAGCTCTGTGATCAGTTGCTGGCGGAGTGGGGCCGGGATCCGGCGATCACCTGCGTGGCCGCATCCCCCCATCCCTTTTCAATCACCCTTGGCCCCAGGGATTTCCGGATCACCACCCGGGTGGTGGCTGGTCAGCCCCTCTCCTGTTTCCTGGCCACGGCCCATGAATGGGGGCATTCGCTGTATGAGCAGGGGCTCCCCACCGCCAGTCATCAGTGGTTCGCCTGGCCCCTGGGGCAGGCCACGTCGATGGCCGTGCACGAGAGTCAGTCGCTGTTCTGGGAAAACCGGGTGGCCCGCAGTCTGCCCTTCGCCGAACGCTGGTGGCAGCGGTTCGCTGCGGCTGGTGCCCCGCTGGGCTCCGCCAGGGAGTTCTGGGGGGCGATGAATCCGATGGCGCCGGGCTGCAATCGCGTGGAGGCGGATGAACTCAGCTATGGCCTTCACATCCTGATCCGCACGGATCTGGAGCTGGCGCTGCTGGAGCAGGGGCTGGCGGTGGACGCTCTGCCGCAGGAATGGAACCGTCGCTACGGCGAGCTGCTTGGGGTCAAGCCCGCCGATGACGCCGAGGGTTGCCTCCAGGATGTGCACTGGAGCGAGGGCTTGTTCGGTTACTTCCCCTCCTATCTGCTCGGTCATCTGATCAGTGCCCAGCTCAGCGAGGCGATGACCGCGGCGATCGGCGCCCCGGAAGACCATGTCGCCCGAGGCGATCTCAGCGGCATGCTCGCCTGGCTGCGCGAGCACGTGCATCCGATCGGCCGTGCCCTCAATGCGGAGCAGCTTGTGGAGCAGGTGAGTGGACGTCCCCTGTCGGCCGAGCCGTTTCTCGCCTATCTCGAGGCGAAGCTCAGCCGGTTGTCACCGGCGCTGTCAGGGAGCTGCTGATCAGAAGAAAAAGCGATGTGTCGCTCCATACCCATCGGTTGGCGCCTAGCGGTGGGGAGTCCCATCGCCGGTTTGTCCATGTCGATGAAACAACTGGAGACCTTCCTCGCCAAGGCTCAGAGCAACGACACGATTCGTCGTGAGGTGGAGAGCTGCGGCACCGACACCATCTGTGTCGCCAAGGTGGCGCTCCGACACGGTCACAAGTTTTCTCCAGCGAACCTGACCCGCTGGCAGCGGGAGCACCAGTGATCGATCCGCGGCTCCGGCACGTTTTGTGTTTGAGCTGCGACGGCAGCCACGGCGGTGGCTGCCGGCCTTCTACAAGAGATGAGTCCCGCGTGAGACCTGGCATGTCGCGATCCTTCAGCAGAGATCTGGCGCAGTCGTTGGCCCTGATGCTGCTGGAGTTGGATGCGGAATTGCAGGAGTTCGCTTTTCAGGTTGACGTGGCCGCTGTTGAACCCTGTGCAGCCCTGGCGATCCCTGAGCCTGAGTTGCTGCCGCCCCTGGGATGACCGATCTGCAGCCGTTGCTGTCGCGCCTGGCATCGGTTCCTGGCATGCAGGCTGGGGCACCCCGACTCGTGCTCCTGCTCAGCCAGCTGGGCGACTTCGATTCGCTTGAATACGCCCAGGCGTTGGTGCCGGTTCTTCCCCAGCTTGACCGGGTCGGCATTCAGGTGCTGGCGATCGCCATCGGCGATGGCGCCGGGGCCGATCGCTTCTGCGCTTTCACCGGCTTCCCTCGCGAACGGCTTCAGGTTGAGCCGGATGCCTCTCTGCATCGTGCCCTGGGGTGCTCTCCCGGTCTGCAGCTGCCAGGCGGCCCTTGGCCTGCGCTGTTCCTGATGTGCGCGGGCATCGGTTCACCCGGAACGCTGGCTGAGGTGGTGCGTGGTTACACCGGCGACCGCAGAGCACCGCAGTGTTTCGATGACGAGGCGGTGGTTGAAACCGGGGTGTTGCCAGCGTTTCCTGCGGCTCTCTTTCAACGGGCTGGCGGCCATGGCTTTCAGCGTCCGTTCGAATTGGCCACTGTGCGTTTGCGCAACATGAATGAGGTGCTGCGTCATTGGCGCACCTATGTGCCCGATGACCGTTTCATCACCCAACGGGGCGGAACGTTTCTGTTGGCTGCCGATGATTCCCCGCTCTACGTTCACCGGGACAGGGGGATCCTCGGCTTCTCGGCCACCATGCATCGGCCCCTGGCTTTCCTGGATCCCTGGTTGCAGGCTGATGCTGCAGCCTGAGATGGCCGACGGGGCGCATGGGGCGTTACCTCCCTGGCGCCCTCTCCTGCGTGCCGCTCGGCAGCGAGAGGGTCGCGCCCCCGGCGGTGGTTGGCTGCAACTGGCGACGGTGTCCGCGGAGGGCTGTCCTCGGGTGAGGACGTTGGTGTTTCGCGGCTGGAGTGCGCAAGGGGAGCTGGAGTTGCTCACCGACGCGCGCAGTGAGAAGCCCAACGACCTTCGGCATCAGCCCAGGGTGGAACTGTGCTGGCTGTTTCGCAAAGCCCGCGAGCAATTTCGTCTGCGCGGCCTCGCCCGGGTCATCGATGGCGAGCAGGATCACGAGGCCCTTGAGCAGCACTGGCAGCGGCTCACGCCTCGGGGGCGTGCGGTCTGGGGCTGGCCCCAGCCAGGAGGGCCCTTCAAACCGGAGGGGCCCTGGCCTGACCAGATCCCTGATGGTGTCCCCAGGCCGGACCTGCTCGCTTTGATCCGAGTGCAACTGGAGCGGGTGGAGCAGCTCGATCTCAAGCCCCACCCCCATCGTCGTCGCTGCTGGTTGCGGAATCAGGGTTGGCAGGAACAGCACCTCAACCCTTGAGGCTCCAGAGCGCCAATCCACCACCCCGACCGCGGGCGGCCAACCAGCCGGAGGGATCACGCCGGATCAGGGCAAAAAAGGGCTGACGACGTGGCTCTGTTGTTGGGGTGAGTGGGCGCCGCAGCAGCGTTTGATTGCCGAGGGTCAGGGAGAGGCTGTCGAACTGAAAGCGCAACAGGGGCCGATGGCCATGGAGTTGAGCGACGCCTTGAAAACGAAGCTCCAGAGCTCCCAGATTCACCGCGTTGCTGATGGAGAGCGGTCCATCACCCGTCTCGCTCAGCTCAAGTCGAGCGTTGACAAGGCGCAGCACCCAGCTGGTGACAGCGCTGGCTTCCGTGCCGCTGCGAGACCAGACACTCTGAAGGCGCCAGGATCCCTGCAGGTCGGTGCTTCTGAGACCAGTTCCTTCGCGGCGGACCTGTTGCTCAAGTTTGAGCAGATCACTGCTGCTGGGTGGAGGCATCATTCACCCGAGGCTGAGGTACCAGCGCAGCAGTGCCATCACCTGACCGGCCGGCCCCACTCCGCTGATCCATTCACCGATCAGGGCGGCGATGAAGCCGAGCATGGCGACACGTCCATTGAGTCGCTCAACGCCGATCAGGGCGGAGGTGTTCCATGGCCGCCGGGTGGTGAGGCTCTCCCCGAAGCTCTCCAGCGGCTCGTAGAGGTAAGGATCAGGGGGCATCGGAGCGAGGTCAGGTACTGGGAGCCTATTCAGCCTTCGCTGGAGTTCGATCCGGCCTGGCTGATCTTCCAGAAGGCGAGGCTGGTGGCCGCAGCGCCGAAGCCGAGCATGAGGGTGAGCAGAGATTCTGTGGTCATGTCAATGGTGCGTTGCATTTCTTGACCAATCTTGGCAGGTCGTGCGCCTGAGTGCGCGCATGCCTAAATGGGGTGATCGCGCTTGGTCGCCGTTGAATGTCAACGCTGCAGATCCGGCCCCTCCAGCCCAATCAGGTGGATCGGCTCACCGATTGGGCCCGGCGTGAGGGGTTCGCGCCAGGCCTGGGCGATGTGGAGATCTACCGTCACACCGATCGTCAGGGGCTCTGGATCGGTTGGCTGGGCAGCGAGCCGGTGGGCTGCATCGCTGGGGTCCACTACAACCTCGAGTACGGCTTCATCGGGCTGTACATCGTTGTGCCTGAACACCGCGGACTGGGCTATGGGCGACAGCTCTGGCAGCACGCCCTCGACCATCTCGCCGATCTCCCCTGCGTGGGTCTGGAAGCCGCGAGCAACCGGATTGAGGATTACACCGGCTGGGGGTTCCGTCCGGCCTCACCCACCACGCGCTGGCAGCGGATCAGTCAGCCGATGAGTCAGCGGATGAGTGGCGAGGCTGCTGAGCTCGTGGGCCCTGCCCTGCCGGAAGGGCTGCGACTGCTGGAGGGAGCGGCGATTCCCCAGGCCGCAGTGCAGCTCTACGACGCCCAGCGGGAACCGAGTCCGCGCCCCCACTTTCTCGCTGATTGGCTCGCCCATCGCGCCGGCACCGTCAAGGCCCTGATCGATGGCGAGGGTCGCTGCCATGGCTTCGGCCGCATCCGCCCCTGCCTGTTGCCGCGGGGGGAGGGGTGGCGCATCGGGCCGCTCCTCGCTGACACGCCTGCCTTGGCGGCATTGCTGATCCAACAGCTACTGAGCCAGCATCCGGGGGTGGTGTTGATCGATTCGCCCGGGGCCAACCCCGGCGCTGGGCCGCTGCTGGCTGATCTGGGATTTGAGCGGGTGGGCGGCACCCTGCGGATGTATCGCGGCCCCTGTCCTGCGGTTCCTCTGGATGACGTGTTTGGTCTGGCCTGCCTGGAGCTCGGTTGATGTGCGGTCGTTTTGCCTTGAGCACCGAGGTCAACGGTTTGCCGGCGCCACTGCGGGAGCGGTTGGATGGGGAGCACCGGCGCCATTACGCCCCCAGGGATCTGATCCGCCCTGGTGAACCGCTGCTGGCCCTGCGGCGCGACGAGGGCAACACCGAGGCGTCCCTCATGCTCTGGGGGCTGATTCCCTCCTGGAGCAAGGATCCCTCCACCGGCCCCAGGCCCTTCAATGCCCGTGCCGAAACCGTGGCCGAAAAGGCCAGTTTCCGTGGCGCCTGGCGACACCGGCGCTGCCTGATTCCGGCCACCTCGTTTTTCGAGAGGGGGCATCGGATCGCCCGGGACGACGGTCAGCCCTTCTGGATCGCCGGCCTCTGGGAGCGCTGGCTCGGGGCCGATGGCAGTGAGGTGGACACCTGCAC
>CALGVO010000117.1 GCA_937930135.1 uncultured Synechococcus sp.
GCTGAACGCCCAGGTCTTGCACGGCTGGGATGCCGACCAGCTGCTGACGGCACTCAAGCCCCTCTGGCAGAAGGAAGGCTGGAGCCTGCCTGGTGACGACCGCAGCTGGGCCAGGGATCTGGCCACTCTGCTGGGTCCTTCCCTCACCCTTGTGAACGATGGCGTTGAGCAGGCGCGTCCGTTTTTCGAGGAACCGGCGCTGGAAAGCGATGGTCTGCAGCAACTGGACCAGGATGGTGCCAGGGCGGCCCTGCAGGCCCTGAACGGCCTGCTGGAGTCTTCCCCCTGGGATGGCGCCGACAACGGGCGCGGCCAGGAGCTGCTGAAACAGGCGGTGGAGCAGGCCGGTGTGAAAAAAGGACTGATGATGAAAAGTCTTCGTGCCGCTTTGCTCGGTCGACTGCAGGGGCCAGACCTGATGACCACCTGGGGGTTACTGGCTCGAATCGGCCACGACCGGCAACGGATCCAACGCTGTTGCTGATCCGTCGGACGCTTCTCCAGACGCTGCGGGGTCATCGCCCTCGTCTGCAGCGATCAAACCGAGCCAGTGAGCCAGGGGCTGGGCCGTCAACCCCTGCAGGCCCACCGTCATCAAAATCGTGAGAAACACCAGGCCCTGAAGGCGTCCCGCCCCGAGCACACCCGCCTGCTCCAGACGAATCGCGAACAGCGAAGCCACCGCAGCTGTGACGATGCCCCGTGGCGCCAACCAACTGAGAAACAGGCGCTGACGCCAATCCAGGGGCAAGCCGATCGTGGCGACACCCACCGCCACCGGTCGCACAAACACCATCAGCACCAACACACAACTGATCCCACCCCAACCGAGCGGGCTCAGTTCCGCCCATGACACATCGGCCGCCAAGAGGGGGAAGAGCATGGTGATCGCCAAGCGAGCCAGTTCCCTGATCAATTCATCCAGCTGCGCCGCATCGGTGGAGGGGCGACGGCCCACCACCACGCCAGCTGCCACGGACGCCGGCAGCCCCGACTCGGGCAACACCCACTCACAGGCGCCGAACATCAGGAACAACACCCCGAGGGTGAGCTGCAACCGCAGCCCGACCGATGGATCGGGCTTGAGGCGTCGCAGGGCCTCTGAAAGCACCCAGCCGCAGGCCAGGCCGATCAGCACCCCGCCGCCGAGACGCGAGAGCAGACCGATCGCCAGCCCCCGCCAGCCATGCAGATCGCCAAGAAGCAATTCGAGCAGCAACAACGCGAGCACCGCCCCCACGGGCTCCAGCATCAGCCCCTCCGCTTCCAGCACATCCCCCAGCGGTGGGGCCAGACGGATCTGCTGCACCAGAGGGGTGACCACCGTGGGCCCTGTCGCGAGCACGATCGCGCTGTACACCGCCGCCACCGACCAGCCCAGCCCGGCAAGCCAATGGGCCGCCAACAGGCCGGCGGCGAGAGACAGCAACAAGCGGACTAGCGAAATCCGCAGCACCGTCGCCTTGATCGTGTCACCCGGCAGGCGCAGATTCAGGCCACCGTCGAAGAGCACCAGGCTCACGAGCAACCCCACCACCGTCTCCAGGCCTTGGCCGAGATCCAAGGGCTCCACCAGTCCCAGGCCGGAGCGGCCGATCAACAAGCCCGCCAGAAGTAACAGCACCACCCCCGGCAAACCAGACAGGGCCGCCAGCAAACGCGCACCGGCGCCGGCAAACACGGTGACGCCCCAGAGCAGTCCCAGCCGCTCAGGTGTCATCGAGGGAAGCGAATTGAGGTTCCACCCGCAGACCGGTCACCGCATCGGGGCGCACCACCAGATATTCCCCGTCCAGTTCACCGAGGGGAACGTTGATGAAACCGCCCTGGCTCGGCGCATTGACCAATCCCTGATACCACTGCTGGAACTGATCCAATGTGGAGAAATGCACCTGTTCCGTCTGTCCGCCCACCAGGTGGAGCGACACGGCATAGCGGCGGGGTTGGCGAGTCATGGGCGAACCGTACCTCCCGGGGGCATTCCGTCAGGATGACGGTTCAAGGCGGCCGTGTCTTCTCTTCAGGCCTCCAGCAGGGCCAGTGACGCCTCCAGGATCCGCTGACTGGCCTGGCCATCACCGAAGGGATTCACGGCGCGCGCCATGGCGTCATAGGCCTGGGGGTCATCCAGCAGGCGCGAAGCCTCGGCCGCGATGGTGGCGGGGTCGGTGCCGACCAAGCGGGCGGTCCCCGCATCGACCGCCTCGGGCCGCTCCGTCGTCCGTCGCAACACGAGCACGGGTTTTCCGAGGGCGGGCGCCTCTTCCTGAAGGCCGCCGGAGTCGGTGAGCAAGAGGGTGCACCCCTTCATCGCCGCCACGAGGCGGTCGTAATCGAGGGGCTCGGTGAGCACAACCCGGGGGTGGTCGCCCAGCAAGGCCTGCAGAGGTTCGCGCACGGTGGGATTGCGATGCAGGGGCAGCAGCAGCGCTGTGTCGGGGTGGGAGTCGAGCACCCGCAGCATGCCATCGGCGATCAGGGCCAGACGCTCACCCCAGTTCTCACGCCGATGCACCGTGGCCAGAATCACCTTCTGGCCCGACCAATCGAGGGGCAGGTCCGTGAGCGGTGCCGCCTGTTCCGCCGTATGCAGCAGGGCGTCAATCACCGTGTTGCCGGTGACCATCACCCGGCCCACCACACCCGACGCCTGAAGATTGGCCTCAGAGCGGGCGGTGGGAGCGAAATGCAGCTGGGCAATCTGGGAGATGAGGCGGCGATTGGCCTCCTCCGGGAAGGGGTCGTAGAGGTTGTCGGTCCGCAGACCGGCCTCCACGTGGCCCACGGGAATCTGCTCGTAGAACGCCGCCAGAGCGGCGGCGAAGGCCGTGGTGGTGTCGCCCTGCACCAACACGAGTGAGGGCGGAAAGGCCTGAAAGTCGTCACGCAAGCCCTGGAGCGCGGCACAGGTGACATGCGTGAGGGTCTGGCGCGGGGCCATCAGGTTGAGATCCTGATCAGCGCGGAGCCCGAACAGATCCATCACCTGCTGCACCATCTCCCGATGTTGTCCGGTGAGCACCACACGGGTCTGCAGCCGATCACAGGCCTGGAAGGCCTGGATCACCGGCGCCAGTTTGATGGCCTCCGGTCGGGTTCCCAGAACGATCGTGACCCGCGGCTGGCCAGACATACAGCGAGAAAAGGGCTGATCTGGCCGGATCCTAGGGGTGATCTCATCGCGCTCCCTTGCTCACCCTTGCCAGATCCCCGCCTGTGGCGAAGCTGATGGAATGCCGCCTGCCGTCGCCCTGTGACCGATTCGGTTCTGCCGCCGGGATTGTCCCGGTCGCTACCCACGACCCGCCGCCCAGAGCCCACGCCCACGCCCACGCCCGTGAGCAGTCCCGCTCCAGAGACCGGCAGCGCCCCCTCCTTGCAGGAGATTGTGAAACTCGCCCACGAACGAGGTCATTCCGACGTGCACCTGGGGGTGGGGGAAAAGCCCCGCTTCCGGGCCCGCGGCGAGATGGTCCTCACCGACTGGCCCAGCACCGATAGCGCTGTGTTCCAGGGCTGGCTCCGCGAAATCCTCACGCCCCATCAGATCGATTCGTTTCAACGCAGCAAGGAATTCGATGGCTCCCACGCCTTTTCCTTCGTGCGAGTGCGCATCAATCTGCTCGACAGTCTCCACGGGCCGGCAATGGTGCTGCGCCTGATCCCCCAGACGATCCTCACCCTCGATGACCTGCAACTGCCAACGGTGCTGCGGGAGCTGGCAGCGCGACCGAAGGGCCTGGTGCTGGTGACCGGCCCAACCGGATCCGGCAAGAGCACCACCCTGGCCGCCATGATCGATTGGATCAATCGGAACCAGGCTCGACACATCCTCACGATTGAAGATCCGGTTGAATTCGTGCACGCGAGCCAGCGATCCCTTGTCCGCCATAGAGAGGTTGGACAGCACACACTGAAATTTCACAATGCGCTGCGGGCGGCTCTGCGTGAAGATCCCGATGTGATTCTCGTGGGAGAAATTCGCGATCGTGAGACGCTGAGCACGGCTCTTGAAGCCTCCCAGACCGGTCACCTGGTGTTCGGGACTCTGCACACCAATTCAGCCGTGAAAACGGTGGAGCGGGTGCTCGGCATGTATCCCCCCGACGAGCAGGACAGCGTGCGTCGCGCTCTCTCGGAAGCGCTGCTGGGCGTGATCGCCCAGGGATTGATCCGCACCACCGACGGCAAACGTGCCGCGTATCACGACATCCTGATCAATTCCGATGCCTGCCGTGATTACATCCAGCGGGGGGCTCTTGAAGAGGTGGAAGAGATCATGAGCCGCAGTGGCTTCGAGGGCATGCTCACCCTCAACCAGTCACTGCAGACCTTGGTGGAGGCGGGCCGGGTGGAAGCGGATCAGGCCGTCGCTGTGAGCCTGAAACCGAATGAGCTGGCCCAGGCTCTGCGTGGCCGAAATGGAACGTGAGAGGGCCAGTCTGATCAGGAAGGGCTGCCACCGAACAGGCGCACCAGCAGCAGGGTGGCGAGACCCACGGAGAGGCCCAGCATCGCCAGGCGTCCATTCCAGATTTCCGCCTGGGGGGTGAAGCCGCGTCGCCAGGCGTTCAGTTCAACACCTGCGACGGGTTGCCGCGCTGCTCGCGCAGAACCGGACTCAGCTGAAGACGCCGCCGCAGCGGTTGTGGTTCCCGATTCGGAGGCCATGCCCTTGCGACGAAGGAAATCTGATCTTAAGAATTCCAGCTTCAGAACGGTGCCACAGTCGACACCAAAGCCCCGGCCTGCTCCAGGGGCCAACGGGCTGATACGCCAAGGCGAAGCGAACTGAAGCCCTGCGCCACTCGGAGACGCTGCAGTGCAGCCGCACCCACCATGGCAGCGTTATCGGTGCAAAATTTCAGCGGTGCGATCTGAACCTGCACCCCACAGGCGGCGGCTCGCTCGCTCATTTGCCGGCGCAAGCGGAGATTGGCCGCCACACCACCCACAAGCACCAATTGGTGCATTCCCGCATCGCGGCAGCAGCGCAGGCTCCGCTCCACCAGCACATCCGCCACCACCTGCTCAAAACTGGCCGCGAGATCGGCCCAGACGGAGGCTGCGGAGTCGCCTCCCACCAGCTCGGCTTTGCAGGTTTCCACCTGGCGCAACATCGCTGTTTTCAAGCCACTGAACGAGAAGTCGTAGGGGTGGAAGCCCCCCTCCCGCCGCGACACCCGCCCCTTCGGCAGGGAGAACCGTGAGGCATCACCTTGAGCAGCCAGGGCCTGGATCGCCGGGCCGCCCGGATACGGGAGGCCAAGCAACCGTGCCACTTTGTCGAAAGCCTCGCCCGCCGCGTCGTCGTGGCTGCGCCCAAGCCGGGTCATCGCACCATCCGCGGCCACCTGGATCAGCTCCGTGTGTCCGCCGCTGACGAGAAGCACCAGGTAGGGAGGCGTTGGAGGGGTGTCGCCCAACAACACCGAGGCGAGATGTCCCTCCAGGTGGTGCACCCCCAGAAAGGGCTTGCCATGCAGAGCCGCCAGGGTGCGGGCGCTCACCGAGCCCACCATCAGAGCGCCCACCAGGCCAGGCGCCACGGTGGCGGCCACGGCATCCAGTGCATCGATTCCGAGCCCGGAGTGTTCGAGGACCTCGTCCACCAGCGTGGGCAACGCCTCCACATGGCGGCGGGAAGCGATCTCCGGCACAACCCCACCCCACTGGGCATGCTCCTCAACCTGAGAGGCAATGCGGTGAGCGAGCACCTCAAGGCGGCTGCCGTTCTGCCGCACGACGGCCGCCGCCGACTCGTCACAACTTGTTTCGAGCGCCAGCACTGTCGGCATCGCTTTCCAGAGCCTCCCCTACTGTCCGTGTGTGACATCCTGCCGTCCGGGGCAGGCCTAATCAGGAATCGATCCGATGCGTCGTCTCTTCGCCCTTGCGCTTTCGGCCCTGCTCATCGTCGGCTTCGCTCCCGTTGCCAAAGCGGACGTGGCCGGCCTGACCCCCTGCGCTGAGAGTGCTCGCTTTCAGCAGCGTGCAGCTGCTGCCACCACACCTCAGGCCAAAGCTCGTTTCGAGATGTACAGCGAAGCTGTGTGTGGCGACGACGGTCTGCCCCACCTGATCGTGGATGGTCGCTGGAGCCATGCCGGTGATTTCGTGTACCCAGGTCTGATGTTCCTTTATGTGGCTGGTTGCATCGGCTGGGCTGGTCGTGAGTACCTCAAGGCCACCCGCGGCACCAAAGAGCAATACACCAAGGAAATTCAGATCGATCTTCCCCTCGCCCTGAAGAGCTGCATTGCAGCAGCCACCTGGCCCCTGGCGGCATTCGGTGAATTCACGAGCGGCAAGCTTCTTGAGAGCGACAACAACGTCACCGTGTCGCCCCGCTGAGACCTATTCACCCTCCACGTTTCTTCTTACCTCCCATGCAGAAATTCCTGACCACCGCCCCTGTGGTTGCCGCGATCTGGTTCACCCTCACCGCCGGCATTCTGATCGAGTGGAATCGCTTCTTCCCCGATCTGCTCTTTCACCCGATGGGTTGATCCCTACGCCATCAATGAAGCAACAAGAGGGCTGAGGCCCTCTTTTTTGTTGTCAAACCACCAGCCCCATCAAACGCTCCAGCTCGGCAAGGGCGCGATCGAGATCATCATTCACCACCACGGCGTCGAATTCCGACTGGGCCGCCAGCTCGATGCGCGCCCGCTCGAGGCGACGCTGAATCGCCGCCTCTGCATCCGTGCCCCGGCCACGGATCCGACGCTCCAACTCCTCAAAACTGGGCGGCGCCAGGAAGATCTGCTTCGCCGCAGGGAAGGTGCGACGCACCTGACGGGCACCTTCGAGCTCGATCTCCAGCAACACCGGCGTGTCGGCCGCGAGACGCTCCTGCACCGGCTGCCGCGGCGTGCCGTAGCTGTTGCCGGCGAATTCAGCCCACTCCAGCAGGCCCCCTTGCCGCACCAGGGCATCGAACTGATCGCGACCGTGAAAGAAATAGTGCTCTCCCTCCCTCTCCCCGGCCCGGGGGGCACGGGTCGTGGCAGACACCGAGAGCCAGACCCGGGGATGGCGCTCCAGCAGTCGGGCCACCAGCGTGCCTTTGCCGACACCGCTCGGGCCGGTGAGCACCGTGAGTCCGGCGGTGGCTGGGGAAGAACCCATGCATTGCGTCCGATCGACCTGCAGGGTAGGAAGACACCTCGCCTGCCAAGCCATCCCCGCCATGGACCTGCCCCCCCGGGATCGTCCCTCAGCCCAGGGGATGGATGTCACCACCGTGCGGGCGGTGGTCAGCGATCTGCGGCGTCGCCTGCTGCCCAGCCGTTTTGAAAAGGCACAACAACCGGATTCCCACAGCCTGCAGCTGGGATTCCGCACCCTGACGGGAATGGTGTGGCTGGAACTGAGCTGGCAAGCCGATCTGCCACGGCTGGTCCTGATCCCTCCACCGCGACGGCAGGGGGGGGGGAGCACGCTGGCGCAGCAGGTCCAGCACAGCCTGCGACAACTGGCTCTCGTGCAGATCGAGCAACAGGGTTTCGAGCGGGTGGTGAGTCTCGCGCTCGCCACGCGACCGGGAGACCCGATCCAGCGCCGACTGGTGCTGGAACTGATGGGGCGACACAGCAACCTGATGCTGCTGGATCCGGACCAGCGGATCATCGCCATCGGACGTCAGGTGCGGGACCACCAGTCGCGCGTCCGACCGATCAGCACCGGCGATCTCTACGTGGATCCCCCTGGCCTGCAGGGACAGATCCCCAGCCTGGGGGAGTCGTTCGATCGCTGGAAGCAACGCCTGACGCTCCTGCCGATTCCCCTTGGCAAAGCTCTGAGGCAGACCTATCAAGGCATCAGCCCCAGCCTGAGCCTGCAGCTGGCCCATGAGGAGCGAAGCCCAGCCGAGCAACTGCTCAGCACGCCGGTCGAGGCGCTGCACACCCCCGACTGGCTGGCGCTGCATGCGCGCTGGCAACTCTGGTTGCAACAGCTTGAGGCTGGGAGCTTCCGACTCCGTTTTGACGGCCCCACCCCCTATCGGGTCTGGGGCCCCGACGTTGACGGCGAAGCGCCGGAAGCCGACTGCCTCAGCCTCCGCCTTGGTCTCCACTACCGGCACCACAACAGCCAACGCCGGATCGAGCGCCAGGCGAGGGAGCTGCGTCTCAGCCTGGAGCACTGGCGACAACGGGAACAGCGCCACCTGGAGGATCAGGAGCGCCGACTGCACGACACCGACCAAGCGCAGGCCCTGCAGCAGGAAGCCGATGGGCTGCTGTGCCACGCCTCCCCCAGCCGCGAGCAGATCGATCGCGCCCAGAAGCTGTATCAGCGGGCCCGCAAGCTGCGGCGAGCCGAGCCGCTTCTTGAGGAGCGCCGGCGTTATCACCAACAGCGTCTGCAGCTGATCGAAGGAAGCGAAGCCTTTCTGGACAACCTGCTCGACGCCCCGGCCGCTGCAGCAGGCGATGACCTGGATGACACACCCGAGCGCCTTCAGGAGCTGCGCGGCGAACTGGATGAGCTGTTGATGCCGCACCGGCGGCGCAACCGTGCGGACGAACGACGACAACGCCAGGAGGGACCGCAACCCCTGCAGCTGCGCAGCCCCAACGGACTGATGATTCAGGTCGGTCGGAACCATCGCCAGAACGACTGGATCAGCCTGCGCCAGGCACGCCCCGGCGATCTCTGGTTCCACGCACAGGAATGCCCGGGGAGTCATGTGGTGCTCAAGGCCTCCAGCGGTCTCGCCTCCGAGGAGGACCTGGTGCTGGCTGCCGATCTCGCGGCTCACTTCAGCCGTGCGCGCCGGAATCGCAAGGTGGCCGTGGTGATGGTGCCGGTGGAGCAGCTGCAGCGGATCGCGGGCGCCGCCCCAGGCACGGTGCGCCACCGCGGCGGCGACGTGCGCTGGGCCGAACCGGAACGGATCGCTCAACAACTGCTCAGCGGAGGGCTCCTAGCCTGAGCACTGCTTGGTCACAGCCCCCTGGAACCGCCGCCGCCGATTCGCATCCCCAGACCCACGGCCTCCCAGCCGCCGGGTGATGCACCGCCGGCAGACCGGGACATGCCCCTGGTGGATCACCTGGAGGAGCTGCGCCAACGGGTGTTGCGCAGCCTGCTGGCCGTTGTGCTGGCCGCCCTCGGCTGCCTCCTGGCCGTGAAACCCCTGGTGACCCTGCTGGAACGCCCCGCCGGCTCGATTCATTTTCTGCAGCTGGCACCAGGCGAATTTCTGTTTGTGTCGTTCAAGGTGGCCGGCTATGCCGGCCTCACCCTGGCCTTGCCCTATGTGCTCTACGAGGGCCTTGCCTTCGTGATACCGGGCCTCACCCGAAGGGAACGGCGCCTGATCGCGCCCGCCGTGGCCGGATCGGCCTGCCTGTTTCTTGCCGGGCTCGCCTTCGCCTGGTGGGCCCTCGTGCCTGCAGCCCTGCGTTTTCTGGTGAGCTACGGCGCCGATGTGGTCGAACCGCTCTGGTCGATCGAGCGCTACCTGGATTTTGTGCTCCTGCTGATGCTGGCCACCGGCCTGGCCTTCCAACTGCCGGTGCTGCAGCTGCTTCTGGGGCTGTTCGGACTGATCACCTGGCGACGGATGCTGGCGGCCTGGCGCTGGGTGGTGCTGGCCGCGGCCCTCGCGGGGGCCGTGCTCACCCCCTCGACGGATCCGATCACCATGCTGCTGCTGGCTGGAGCGATCACCGCCCTGTTTCTGATCGGTGTGGGCTTGGTCGCCCTCACCCAGGGGTTCAAAGCAGAAACTCCTCCAGACGCTCCGCCCCCTGCAGCTGCAGGCTGAGAGCCTTGCCGAGCCGGGGCCGATCCCGGGTGGAGGCCAGCCACTGCCGCACCACATCGGCCTGAGCCAAGCGGTTCACCACCTCGAGCACCTCGGCAAGGTGGTGCCGATACGCCGTCTCATCCATGGGGAAGGACTGCTGCTCCAGATAGGCCCACATCACCTGCAGGTACAAACGGCCTTGTCTGACGACGAGCTGAAGGTCGTAACTCGCCTGCCAACGCTGCTGAAGACAGGCAATCACCTCCTCCACAGTCAGGGGCTCGGGCGCTTTGGCGGGTGGATCAACAAGCACGAAAACAGGCTGTGGCGGGAGGTTAAAGCCCAGTCGTTGCAAAGCGTGATGGGCCCTTCAACGTCCATAATGGTCGCCATTCAGTGACGGTTGCCCTCCGCCATGACCCAAGCCTCCTCGAGCGATGTGCCCGGAATGGGTCGTCGGCAGTTCATGAATCTGCTGACCTTCGGATCCGTAACCGGCGTCGCCCTCGGTGCGCTCTACCCGGTTGTGAACTACTTCATCCCCCCGCGGGCCGCCGGCAGTGGCGGCGGCACCGCAGCCAAGGATGAGCTGGGCAACCCCATCACCGCCACCGGCTGGCTGAGCAGCCACCCCAGCGGTGACCGCAGCCTGGTGCAGGGTCTCAAGGGTGACCCCACCTACCTGATCGTCGATGGCGACGACGCCATCGGCAGCTATGGCATCAACGCCATCTGCACCCACCTGGGTTGCGTTGTGCCTTGGAACAGTGGTGCCAACAAGTTCATGTGCCCCTGCCACGGCAGCCAGTACGACGCCACGGGCAAGGTGGTGCGTGGTCCAGCCCCCCTGTCCCTTGCGCTTGCCAACGTCAGCGTTGAAAACGACAACGTGTTTGTGAGTCAGTGGACCGACACCGACTTCCGGACGGACGAGAAGCCCTGGTGGGTCTGATCTTCAGAGCCTTCCCGACAGTCCCACCCGTTTTCCCGACTCCGATGCGCCGCCTTCTCTCCCCTCTCCTCGCCGCCCTCATCGTCGGCGTTTCCGTGTTCACCGCTCCGACTGCCAGCTGGGCCTACCCCTTCTGGGCCCAGCAGAACTACGACTCGCCCCGTGAGGCCACCGGCAAGATTGTGTGCGCCAACTGCCATCTGGCCAAGAAACTCACCCAGGCGGAGGTGCCCCAATCGGTTCTTCCCGACAGCGTCTTCAAGGCTGTGGTGAAGATCCCCTATGACACCAGCGTTCCGGAGATTGGTGCCGACGGCAGCGACGTGCCCCTGCAGGTGGGTGCGGTGGTGATGCTTCCCGATGGCTTCAGCCTCGCCCCCCAAGACCGCTGGACTGATGACATCAAAGAAGAAACGGAAGGGGTGTATTTCACCCAATACAGCGATGATCAGCCGAATGTGATCCTCGTCGGTCCGATCCCCGGCGATCAGCATCAGGAGATTGTCTTCCCGATCCTGTCACCCGATCCCGCCACGGACAGCAACATCCACTTCGGCAAATATTCCATCCACGTGGGCGGCAATCGCGGCCGTGGCCAGGTCTATCCCACCGGCGACAAGAGCAACAACACTGTGTTCACGGCGCCAGGAGCTGGCCGGATCAGTGCCATTGAGGCTGGTGACAACGGTGCCAGCGTCGTGACGATCACGGCTGCCGATGGCAGCGAAGTCAGTGAAACCATTCCCGTCGGTCCCCAACTTCTTGTCGCCATCGGTGATGAGGTGGAGGCGGGTGCTGCACTCACCAATGATCCCAATGTGGGTGGCTTTGGCCAGCTCGACACGGAAGTGGTTCTTCAGAACCCGGTGCGGATCTATGGCCTGCTCGCCTTCTTCGCTGCGGTTGCCCTGGCCCAGATCATGCTGGTGCTGAAGAAAAAGCAGGTCGAGAAAGTGCAGG
>CALGVO010000118.1 GCA_937930135.1 uncultured Synechococcus sp.
TGTTGTTTCAACCGGCCGAGGAGCTGGCCCAGGGAGCGCGTTGGATGCGGGAGGACGGCGCCCTGGAGGGGCTGAGTGCCCTCTATGGCGTGCATGTGTTTCCCTCCCTGGCCTCGGGCACGATCGGGGTGCGCAGCGGCAGCCTCACGGCAGCGGCCGGTGAACTGGAGATCGAGGTGATCGGGGAGGGCGGCCATGGCGCCCGGCCGCACCAGTCGGTGGATGCGATCTGGATCGCTGCCCGGGTCGTCACCGGGCTGCAGGAGGCGATCAGTCGACGCCTTGATGCCTTGCACCCGGTGGTGGTGAGTTTCGGGGCGATTGAGGGGGGTAAGGCCTTCAACGTGATTGCCGATCGGGTGCGTCTGCTCGGCACCTTGCGCTGTCTGGATGCTGACCTGCACGCCCGGCTGCCGGCCTGGATCGAGGAGACCGTGCAGGCGATCTGCGCCAGTTTCGGTGCCACGGCCCGGGTGGGTTATCGCTGCATCGCGCCGCCGGTGCATAACGATCCGGCGCTCACCGATCTGCTCGAGCGGTGTGCGGTCGACCAGCTGGGGCGCGACCGGGTGCTGCGCCTGGAGCAGCCGTCTCTGGGTGCGGAGGATTTCGCTGAGCTGGTGCAGGACGTGCCCGGCAGCATGTTTCGCCTCGGGGTGGCGGGGCCGGAGGGATGTGCGCCCCTGCATCACGGCAGCTTTCTGCCGGATGAGGCGAGTCTGGCTGTGGGAATCCGGGTGCTCACCGCCACCCTGCTGGCCTGGTTGCAGGAAACTGGCAGCCATGAGGTGGAGCGATGACGCCGCCAGTCCGCCCCGCCGGTCACGTCTGGTTGTCGTTGGCGGCCCCGTTGCTGGTGCTGCTGGGGCTGGTGGCGATGCTGCAGCGCCAGGGCAACGAACGGTTGCAGGCTCTGCCTGCGATTCTGGTGGGCATCGCTCTGGTGATCAGTGCGATCGTCGGCCGGAGGCGCCGGCGTCATCGCCTGTTGCTCGCTTTGCGCAGCACCCGGGCGGAGCGCCCCTCGCGACCACGGGATTGATGCCTGCCATGCCTGAGTTTTCATCGCTGCCGGATCCGGCCGCCTTGCGTGCGGCGATCAGCTCCGGGGACCCAACCCGGGCGATGCCGGCTCTGGCCGGGCTGCGGGAGTTCCCGGAGGACCAGACCGAGGCGGTGGTGGTGCCGTTGCTGATCCTCGGTTCAGAGCAGGAGGCCTTTCTGGTGCGCTCCCTCAGTTGCAGTGGGCTCGGGGTGCGCCGGAGCGAGGCGGGCTGGGCGGTGCTGACTCGTCTGCTCCGCGAGGACGAGGACGCCAATGTGCGCGCCGAAGCCGCCAATGCTCTCGCCAGCTACGGCGTTGCGCGATCCTGGCCCCTGCTGCGGGACAGCTTCAGCGCCGATCACGCCTGGTTGGTGCGCTGCAGCATCCTTGCTGCCCTGGCGGAGCAGCCAGCGATGGAGCCCGGTTGGTTGATGGCGCTGGCCCGTGAGGCGATTGCCGATGCGGATGGCACCGTGCGGGTGGGCGGAACGGAGATCCTGGGCCGGCTGGTGCGGGAGCAGGGTGGTGCTGCCACCGATGCGCAGGTCATCACCGCTGAGGCCCGCAGCCTTCTGCAACGGCTTCAGCAGGACGGCGATCACCGGGTGGTGGCGGCGGCCCTGAATGGTCTGCAGTCCTGATCGGTCAGCGCTTGCTAGCGTTTGATCACCACTAGGGGTGCCTTCGAGCCGCTTGCGGCCTGGGGGCTGAGATCACACCCTCCGCACCTGATCCGGGTCATGCCGGCGCAGGGAAGTGACCAAGCGTGATCTGCGGCTGTTCCGTCGCCTCCTGGCCGTCCCATCGCTCCACGGATCATGCGCGCTTCCTGGGTTGAATCCCGCCGCGGTCAGGCCAATGTCTCCCAGATGCACTACGCCCGTCAGGGGGTGGTGACTGAGGAGATGGCCCATGTGGCCAAGCGGGAGAACCTGCCTGAATCGCTGGTGATGGAGGAGGTGGCCCGGGGTCGCATGATCATCCCCGCCAACATCAACCACACCAATCTGGAGCCGATGGCGATCGGCATCGCCAGCACCTGCAAGGTGAACGCCAACATCGGCGCCTCTCCGAATGCCTCCGATGTGGATCAGGAGGTGGAGAAGCTGCAGTTGGCGGTGAAGTATGGCGCCGACACGGTGATGGATCTCTCCACCGGTGGTGTGAACCTGGATGAGGTGCGCACGGCGATCATCAACGCCTCGCCCGTGCCGATCGGCACGGTGCCCGTGTATCAGGCCCTCGAGAGCGTGCATGGCTCGATCGAGAAGCTCAGTGAGGAGGATTTCCTCCACATCATCGAAAAGCACTGCCAGCAGGGGGTTGATTACCAGACGATTCACGCTGGTCTGCTGATCGAGCACCTGCCCAAGGTGAAGGGGCGCCTCACCGGCATTGTGAGCCGTGGTGGCGGCATCCTGGCCCAGTGGATGCTGTATCACCACAAGCAGAATCCGCTGTACACCCGTTTCGACGACATCTGCGAGATCTTCAAGCGCTACGACTGCAGCTTCTCCCTCGGCGATTCACTGCGCCCCGGTTGTCAGCACGACGCCTCTGATGAGGCGCAGCTGGCGGAATTGAAGACCCTGGGCGAACTCACCCGTCGGGCCTGGAAGCACGATGTGCAGGTGATGGTGGAGGGTCCGGGCCACGTGCCGATGGATCAGATCGAGTTCAATGTGAAAAAGCAGATGGAGGAGTGCAACGAAGCACCCTTCTATGTGCTCGGCCCTCTGGTCACCGACATCGCACCCGGCTACGACCACATCACCTCAGCCATCGGTGCGGCCATGGCCGGTTGGCATGGCACGGCGATGCTCTGCTACGTGACCCCCAAAGAGCACCTGGGTCTGCCCAATGCCGAGGATGTGCGCGAGGGCCTGATCGCCTACAAGATCGCAGCCCATGCGGCTGACATCGCCCGGCACCGGCCCGGTGCCCGCGATCGCGATGATGAGCTGAGTCGGGCCCGTTACAACTTCGATTGGAACAAGCAGTTTGA
>CALGVO010000119.1 GCA_937930135.1 uncultured Synechococcus sp.
CCCAGTGAGGCCCCGACCGATCCGGAGGATTGGAGCGATGAACTGGCGGCGATCGATCTGGAGTTGCAGCGCCTCGGCTGGGATCGGCAACAGGAAAGCCTTTACCTCGAGCGGGCCTTCGGTCACGGCAGTCGCCATCGGCTCACGCGCTACAGCGATCTGGTGGCCTTTCTCAAACGCCTGCGCAGCCTTGAACCGGGCATCAGCGCCGACAGCGCCCCCGTGCCGCTGCGCCGCAGCGACCTGATCAGCCAGGGCGATCAGATGCTGCAGACCCTGCGCTGGAGCTCAGCCCAGGCCAGGGAGTTCCTGCAACAGCATCTGCAGGCCTCCTCCCGGCAACAGCTGAGCGATGAACAGCTGCTGCAGTTCAACATGCTCCTCGAGGAGCAGTTGCTGGCGCTCACGCCGACGCCTGGCTCCCCCTCCCCCCAGGCTGCAGCGGACCGGGTGGCGGCGGCGGGCTGAACAGGGCCGGCACCGACAGCGCCACAAGGGCCGATCCCACCGCCAGCAAGACCAGCAAGGGAATCGGTCGCACCAACGGCTGCTTGTCGAGCACCGTGCCGCAGCGGGAGCAGATCGGCGTGGCACCACGGGGAGGGCGGAGCACGATGGCGGGCCCGCAACAGCATTCCGGGCAGCGAAAACGCGGCATGGCCCCATCGACTGGATGACCCGCAGCGTCAGGCCACCGATTGCGACAATCATGCGTTGCCATCTGCCGCATCGCCATGCCCCTCAGCTCCCTGGTGCGTCTGCTGCAGAGTTCGGCGCTCACCGGAGAGTTGCTGGAACGGCGCTCTCGTGATCAGCGTCTGTTGCTCCGGGGTGGCCACAGGGCGGCGCGGGCCCTGGTGGCCACGGCCCTCGCCCGTCGCGCCGACCAGCCGCTGTTGGTGGTGGTGCCGACCCTGGAGGAAGCCGGTCGCTGGACGGCGTTGCTGGAGCTGATGGGCTGGAGCAGCACCCAGCTTTATCCCACCAGCGAGGGATCGCCCTACGAACCGTTTGATCCCACCACGGAGATCACCTGGGGCCAGCTGCAGGTGCTCAGCGAACTGCAGAGCGGCAGCGACCGGCCCGATCTGGCGATCGTCGCCACCGAACGCTGCCTCCAGCCCCACCTGCCGCCGCCGCAGGCGTTGGCCGAGCGCTGCCGCAGCCTGCGCAAGGGCGACACGGTCGACCTTGAGGAGTTGGCGATCTGTCTGTCCCAACTGGGCTATGAACGGGTGTCGAGCATCGACCAGGAGGGCACCTGGAGCCGTCGCGGCGACATCGTCGACATCTTTCCGGTGAGCAGTGAACTGCCGGTGCGGCTGGAGTTCTTCGGAGATGATCTCGACAAGCTGAGGGAATTTGACCCCGCCAGCCAGCGCTCCCTCGATGCGATCGAGAGCCTCCGCCTCACCCCCACCGGCTTCAGCCCCCTGATTGCCGAGCAGCTGCGGGAGCGGATGCCCGACGGCCTGGAGGCCCTGCTCAGCGAGCAGGCGCTGAATGAACTGCTCGAGGGCGGCACTCCGGAGGGGATGCGCCGCCTGATGGGTCTGGCCTGGGACAAGCCTGCCTCCCTGCTCGACTACCTGCCCGCCCATTGCTGTGTGGCGATCGATGAACGGCGCCATGGCCGCGCCCATGGCCAGCAATGGCTCGATCACGCCGAAGAGCAGCACGGGGAGCTGACCGCTGAGCTGAGCCAGCCCCTGCCGCTGCTGCACCGTCCGATCGAGGCGGCCATGGCCCTGGCGGAAGCCTTTGACGGGTTTGACCTGGCGGAGCTGCAGGAGAACGACGGCCACGCCAATGCCTTTGATCTCACCAGTCGACCGGTGCCGGCCTACCCCAATCAGTTCGGGAAGCTCGGCGAGCTGGTGAAGGGCTATCAGGCCGACAAGCAGTCGGTGTGGTTGCTCTCCGCCCAGCCCAGCCGCGCCGTCGCCCTGCTGGAGGAGCACGACTGCATCAGTCGGTTTGTGCCCAATGCCGCCGATGCGCCGGCGATCGAACGGCTGGTGGAGCAGGGCACCCCCGTGGCGCTGAAAACGAAGGGAACGGCGGAACTGGAGGGACTGCAGCTGCCCGCCTGGCGGGTGGTGTTGATCACCGACCGGGAATTCTTCGGGCAACACAACCTCGGCAGCAGCGGTTATGTGCGTCGACGGCGCAAGGCGGCAAGCCGCACGGTCGACCCCAACAAGATGCGCCCCGGCGACTACGTGGTGCATCGCAACCACGGCATCGGCCGTTTCCAGAAGCTGGAGAAACTGGCGATCAGCGGTGAGGTGCGCGACTACCTCGTCGTGCAGTATGCCGATGGCATCCTCCGGGTCGCCGCCGACCAGCTGGGCAGCCTCGGCCGCTACCGCGCCAACAGTGACGCGCCGCCGCAGCTCAGCAAGATGGGCGGTTCGGCCTGGGTGAAGGCGAAGGAGCGCGCCAGCAAGGCGGTGCGCAAGGTGGCGCTCGATCTGGTGAAGCTTTACGCAGAACGGCATCAGGCCCCGGGCTTCGCCTTCCCCGCCGATGGCCCCTGGCAGGAGGAACTCGAAGACTCCTTCCCTTATGAGCCCACGCCGGATCAGCTCAAGGCCACGGCGGATGTGAAGCGCGACATGGAACAACCCCAGCCGATGGACCGGTTGGTGTGCGGCGATGTGGGCTTCGGCAAGACGGAGGTGGCGATCCGGGCCATCTTCAAGGCGATCACCGCCGGCAAACAGGTGGCGATGCTCGCCCCCACCACCGTGCTCGCCCAGCAGCACTGGCGCACGTTGTCAGAGCGCTTTGCCCCCTATCCGATCAAGGTGGCGTTGCTCAACCGTTTTCGCACCGCCGGAGAGCGCAAAGCGATCCTGGAGGGGCTGAAGAAGGGCACGATTGATGCGGTGGTGGGGACTCACCAGTTGCTGAGCAAGAGCACGAGCTTCGACAAGCTCGGCCTGCTGGTGGTGGATGAGGAACAGCGCTTCGGCGTGAATCAGAAGGAGAAGATCAAGGCCCTCCGCAAGGACGTCGACGTGCTCACCCTGTCGGCGACACCGATTCCCCGCACGCTCTACATGAGCCTCTCGGGGGTGCGGGAAATGAGCCTGATCACCACGCCGCCGCCGCTGCGTCGTCCGATCAAGACTCACCTGGCCGCCCTCGATGAGGAGGCGGTGCGCAGTGCGATCCGCCAGGAACTGGATCGCGGTGGTCAGGTGTTTTATGTGGTGCCCCGCGTGGAGGGCATCGAGGAGGTGGCGGCTCAGCTGCGCCAGATGTTGCCGGGGTTGAAGCTGCTCGTGGCCCATGGCCAGATGGCCGAGGGAGAGCTGGAGAGCGCCATGGTGGCGTTCAACGGCGGTGAGGCGGATGTGATGCTCTGCACCACGATTGTGGAGAGCGGCCTCGACATCCCCCGGGTGAACACGATCCTGATCGAGGACGCCCATCGCTTCGGACTGGCCCAGCTTTATCAGCTGCGCGGACGGGTGGGACGCAGCGGCATCCAGGCCCATGCCTGGCTGTTTTATCCCGGCGATGCCTCCCTCAGCGATGCCGCCCGCCAGCGCCTGCGGGCGATCCAGGAATTCGCCCAGCTCGGCAGTGGCTATCAGCTCGCCATGCGCGACATGGAGATCCGCGGCGTCGGCAATCTGCTCGGTGTGGAGCAGAGCGGCCAGATGGAGGCGATCGGATTCGATCTCTACATGGAGATGCTGCAGGAATCGCTGGCGGAGATCCAGGGCCAGGACATTCCGGCGGTGGACGACACCCAGGTGGACCTGCAGGTGACCGCCTTCATCCCGGCCGACTGGATCACCGACTCCGACGAGAAGATGGGGGCGTATCGCGCTGCGGCCGAGTGCACCAGCGCCGAAGCGCTGGTGGATCTGGCGGCCACCTGGGCGGACCGTTATGGCGCCCTGCCTGGCCCGGTGCAGTCCCTGCTGCAGCTGATGGACCTCAAGCTGCTCGCCAAGCGCTGTGGTTTTTCCCGGATTCGCCCCGAGAAACCGAACATCGCCTTGGAAACCCCGATGGAGGAGCCGGCTTTCCGTCTGTTGCGCCAGGGGCTGCCCCAGCACCTGCATGGCCGCCTGGTGTATCAGGCCGGCACGGGCACCAGCGCCAAGGTGCTCGCCCGTGGCCTCGGTGTGTTGCCGATGGAGAAACAGCTGGAGGAGCTCAAAGGCTGGCTGAAGCCGATGGCGGCCCAGATTCCCGATGCTGATGGTCTCACCGCCGAGCAGCGACAGGAGCAGGAGAAGGCCCGCAACGAGGCGGTGCTGTCGGTGTGAGGCAGCTGGGGACGCCAGCCCTGGGGATGGCGGTCCTGAGGATGGCCAGGTTGTGACCCGCAAAAATGAGAAGCGGCCGACACATTGCGCAATTCTTCGTTACAGTTTGTGGAGTACGCGGAGCCGTCGTGGGTGAGTTCATCGATCCGATCAGCAGCGCTGGCTCCATGGGCCTCTTCGGCAGCCTGATCGGCGCTGCCGCCCTCGGCATGTATGCCCTCTGGCAAAACGACACCCAGAATGACGACGACGATTCCAACTCCGGTGGTGGCTTGATGCAACCGGTGGCCTGACCCGTCACATCTGGTCATCCCTCGCCCCCGTTTGGGTGATTCTTTTTGATCCCTTGTGGTTGACGTTGGAGTTGTCCTCCGTCAGCACTGGATGACTCCCCACCTTTGGCGATGTTCAGTTCCTGCCTTGCTCGGCGTTGTCGCACTGGCAACGAGTTCTCCTGTTGAGGCCCAATCCTGGTTGGCCATCGATGCTCTACGCACGCGTCTGAGCCG
>CALGVO010000120.1 GCA_937930135.1 uncultured Synechococcus sp.
TGCCACTGCATGCTCTTTCTCACCGAAGACAATCCTTTCCGCGGTGATGCGCAGACCATCAGCACCGAGGAGATCCACGCTTCTGCGGGATAATCGCCATGACCAGTGTCTCAACTCGCGATCTCGTCAGTCAGCCGTATAAGTACGGTTTTGTCACTGATATTGCCACTGACAAAATTGCCAAAGGCTTGAGTGAAGATGTGGTGCGCCTCATCTCGGCCAAGAAAGGCGAGCCGGAGTTTCTGCTCAATTTCCGGCTCAAGGCCTACCGCCACTGGCTGACCCTGGAGGAGCCCGACTGGGCGGCACTGGGATATCCGGCGATCGACTATCAAGACATCGTTTACTACGCGGCGCCGAAGCAGCCTCAGGAGAAGAAGGCCAGCCTCGATGAAGTGGATCCGAAGCTTCTTGAAACCTTCGAGAAACTCGGCATTCCTCTCAATGAGCAAAAGCGCCTCAGCAATGTGGCCGTGGATGCGGTGTTCGACAGTGTGTCGATCGCCACCACCTACAAAGAGAAGCTGGCGGAGCACGGTGTTGTGTTCTGTTCCTTTGCCGAAGCCGTGAAGGAACATCCGGAGTTGATTGAACGCTATCTGGGCACTGTGGTGTCCAGTAATGACAACTATTTTGCGGCGCTCAACTCCGCTGTTTTCAGTGACGGCTCCTTTGTGTTCATTCCGAAGGGTGTGGAGTGCCCCATGGAACTCTCCACCTATTTTCGGATCAATTCCGGTGATACCGGTCAGTTCGAGCGCACTCTGATCGTGGCTGAAGAAGGTGCATCGGTGAGTTACCTCGAGGGTTGCACGGCGCCGATGTTCGACACCAATCAGCTGCATGCGGCTGTGGTGGAGCTTGTTGCCCTCGATGACGCCTCCATCAAATATTCCACTGTTCAAAACTGGTATGCCGGTGATGAGAACGGGGTGGGTGGTATCTACAACTTCGTGACCAAGCGTGGGCAATGTCGAGGTGCGCGCAGTCGCATCAGTTGGACTCAGGTGGAGACCGGATCAGCCATTACCTGGAAATATCCCAGTTGTGTGCTGCAGGGTGCCGACTCCGTTGGTGAGTTTTACTCCGTGGCGCTTACCAATAACTGCCAGCAAGCGGATACCGGCACCAAAATGGTTCATGTGGGGCCACGCACACGCTCCACAATCGTGAGCAAAGGCATCAGTGCTGGTCGTTCCAGCAACAGCTACCGCGGTCTGGTGCAGATGGCCCCTTCGGCCAAGGGGGCTCGCAATTACAGCCAGTGCGATTCGATGTTGATCGGCGACCAGGCGGCAGCCAACACCTATCCCTACATTCGTTCGCAGCAGCCCCAGGCGGCGATTGAGCACGAGGCCAGCACCTGCAGAATTTCAGAAGACCAGCTGTTTTATCTGCAGAGTCGCGGCATCGGCTTTGAAGAAGCGGTGTCGATGATGGTGAGTGGCTTCTGCCGCGATGTGTTCAATCAACTGCCGATGGAATTCGCCGCTGAGGCCGACAAACTGCTCGCTCTCAAGCTCGAGGGTTCGGTGGGTTGAGGCTTGGCCTGAAACCACCTGTTCTCCATTGCTTCCCCATCAGTTTCTCAATCCTTCCGCTTACCCGACGTGATCCGCCCCGACGCCGAGCTGCTTCTCGAGATCTCCGATCTTCACGCCTCCGTGGAGGATCAGCCGATCCTCAAGGGCGTCAACCTGCAGGTGCGTGCCGGTGAGATCCATGCCGTGATGGGTCGCAATGGCAGCGGCAAGAGCACCTTGTCCAAGGTGTTGGCAGGTCATCCCGCCTATCGGGTCACCGCTGGATCGGTGCGCTACCGCGGTCGCGATCTGTTTGAGCTGGAGCCGGAAGAACGCGCCCGATTGGGGGTGTTTCTCGGCTTCCAATACCCAGTGGAGATTCCCGGTGTGAGCAACCTGGAATTTCTGCGGGTGGCCACCAACGCCAGGCGTCAATCCCGGGAGCTCGATGAGCTCGACACCTTCGAGTTTGAAGACCATGTGCGCGAAAAGCTCCAGGTGGTGCAGATGGATCCCGCCTTTCTGGAGCGCAGCGTCAATGAAGGCTTCTCCGGCGGTGAGAAGAAGCGCAATGAAATCCTTCAGATGGCTTTATTGGAGCCGGTGGTGGCCATTCTCGATGAAACGGATTCCGGCCTGGACATCGATGCGCTCCGCATCGTGGCGGCTGGTGTCAATCAGCTGGCCGGTCCGGATAACGCCACGCTGTTGATCACCCACTATCAGCGTTTGCTGGATGAAATCACCCCTGATTACGTCCATGTGATGGCGGCTGGTCGGATCCTCCGCACCGGTGGTCGGGAGCTGGCCCTGGAGTTGGAGCAGACCGGTTACGACTGGGTCGACCGGGAACTGGCCGCACAGGGGGTGGCCTGACGATGTCGCGCACAGTGCTCGCGCCGGTGCAGCAGCGGGGCAGGGAGGCCCTCGCAAGGATGGGGCTTCCCACCCGACGTGAGGAGGCCTGGCGACTCACAGACCTGAAGCGTTTGGAGGCGTTGAGCCGCCTGCCCCTCAGTGCCACCCCCGCCCCAACGGCGTGGCCTGCCCCGGCACCGGAGGTGTTGCGACTGGTGCTCGATGGCGTGGGCGATCCCCTGGAGGGGGTGTCCCTGCCGGAGGGCGTGCGGGTTCTCCAACCGGCTGAGCTGGAACAGGCCCTTGGCCACACGCTCGATCGCTGTGCCTGCGCGGCTGACTGGCCGGTGGAGTTCAATCATGCTTCGGCCCGTCAGGTGCTCGCCCTGGGCATTCGTGGAGCCGTGCCGCCCCTGGAGCTGGTGATGGCCGGTGGCGATGGCCTCACCGCGACCCGGGTGCTGCTGTTGCTGGAAGAGAAGGCCGAGCTGGAGCTGTTGCAGGTCTGTCCCGGGGCGGGAGCCACGGCCCACAGCCATCTGCTTGAAGTGCATCTCGGTCAGGAAGCGACGTTGCGGCACGGCCTGATCGCCTGCGCCGATGGCAACCCCTCCCTGCTCGCCCACTGCGCTGTCGAGCAGGAGCCGCGAAGCTCCTATGCCTTCAGCTCCGTGGTCAAGGGCTGGTCGTTCGCCCGGCTGGAACCCCGAGTGGTGCAGGTGGATGGAGCCGCAAGCACCACCCTGCGTGGTCTGGCGGTCACCAGTGAGGATCAGCAGCTGGCCACCCATTCGGCCGTGCGTTTCAACGGGCCGGATGGCGGCCTCGATCAGCTGCACAAGTGCCTGGCCGGTGGTCGCTCCCACGCCATCTTCAATGGGGCGATTCAGGTGCCCCGCGAGGCTCAGCGCACCGATGCGGCCCAGCTCAGTCGCAATCTGCTGGTGTCGGATCGGGCCCGGATCGACACCAAGCCCGAACTCGAGATCGTTGCCGACGACGTGCGTTGCGCCCATGGCGCCACCGTGTCGCAGTTGCAGGACGATGAGCTCTTCTATCTGCAGAGCCGAGGGATCGCGGCTGCTGATGCTGCTGCCCTGCTCTTGCGCGGTTACTGCCAGGAGGTGGTGGATCAGCTGCCGGCCGCGGCTTCCGTCTGGCAGGTGATGGATGGTCTGCTGGCGGAGGTGACGTCATGATCGCCAGTGCTGATCGTTCTGGTGTCGACGTCTCGGCGCAGCGGCTGACTCCGGTGATCGATCTGGCCGAGCGCACGCGCCCCGATTTCCCGATCCTGGCCCAGACCACCCCGGATGGGACGCCCCTGATCTATCTCGATCACGCCGCCACCAGCCAGAAACCCCGGGTTGTGCTCGAGGCCTTGCAGCACTACTACAGCGCTGATAACGCCAATGTGCACCGCGGCGCCCATCAGCTCAGCGCCCGGGCGACCGAATCGTTTGAGGCGGCGCGCACGACCACAGCGCGTTTCATTGCCGCCGCCAGCTCCCGCGAGATCGTCTTCACGCGCAATGCCAGTGAGGCGATCAATCTGGTGGCGCGCACCTGGGGAGACGCCAATCTCGCTGAGGGCGATGAAGTGCTCCTCACCGTGATGGAGCACCACAGCAACCTGGTGCCCTGGCAGTTGCTGGCGCAGCGCACCGGTTGTGTGCTGCGCCATGTGGGTCTCACTGAAGCCGGCAGCCTTGATCTGGAGGATCTGCGCGCCAAGCTCAACGAGCGCACCCGGCTGGTTGCATTGGTGCACATCAGCAACACCCTCGGCTGCTGCAATCCCGTTCCGGAGGTGGTGGCCCTGGCCCGGCAACAGGGCGCGAAAGTGCTCCTCGATGCTTGTCAGAGCCTGGCGCATCAGCCGCTGGATGTGGGCGCTCTCGGTGTTGATTTTCTTGTGGGGTCGTCCCACAAGCTCTGCGGCCCCACCGGCATGGGCTTTCTCTGGGCCCCGGAAGCCCTGCTGGAGGCGATGCCCCCCTTCCTGGGTGGTGGCGAGATGATCCAGGACGTGTTTCTGGACCACAGCACCTGGGCGGAGCTCCCCCACAAATTTGAAGCCGGTACGCCGGCGATTGGTGAGGCGATCGGCATGGGGGCGGCGATCACCTACCTGCAGAGCCTGGGGCTGGAGACGATTCAGGCCTGGGAGGCCCAGCTCACCCGCCATCTGTTCCGCCGGCTCGAGGCGATCGACGGGGTGCGCATCCTCGGCCCCACCCCGGAGCAGCAGCCCGGTCGTGGCGCTCTCGCCACCTTCTTAGTGGATGGGGTGCATGCCAACGACATCGCCGCTCTGCTCGATTGCAGTGGCATCTGCATTCGCAGTGGCCACCACTGCTGCCAGCCCCTGCATCGCCT
>CALGVO010000121.1 GCA_937930135.1 uncultured Synechococcus sp.
AGCTCGGCAAGCCGCGCCGGATTCTGCAAAAAGAGCCAGCCCACCATTGTCTCAAATCCCGTGGCCCGGCCATAAATCGACGCCTCACCGCGGCGGGGGCCACGACCGGCGCGATTCCGCCCCCGGCGCACCCAATCCCTCTCCTGATCGGTGAGCAGGGGATCAAGCCGCTCGAGCAGATCAGCCTGGGCGGCCGCTTTCACCTCCGCCACCACCGCCCGATGCAGGTCATCGGAGCGCCCCGGACGCCGGCAGTGGCGCAAGCGCTGGTGCAGTTCCCACACCGCATCACCCAGCCAGGCGAGCTGAAGCGGCCCAAGACCATCAGCGATGCCGACCTGGGTCGCCTGGGCGCGGATCCAGTCGCTCAAATCAAGCCGCCAGCTGGGTCATGGCGCTCTCGAGATCGGGCACCAGATGCAGAAACTCTTCCAGACGCACCAGTTTCACCGTCTGAATCACCCGGGCATTGCCAACCACCAGGAAGCTGCGCTTGCCGTCGTTGCACTGCTTGGCGAGCTGCACCATCGCCCCCAGGCCGGAGGAATCGATGAAATCGATCTTGCTCAGATCCACAACGACCGCAGATTTGTTGGTCTGCAACACGTCGCCCACATAAGCCAGGAACTGCTTCTCGGAATAGGCGTCCAGCTGGCCGGTGAAATGGAACACCAGGCAACGGTCCCGTTGCTCGAAACCGCCGCGCAGAGAAACGGTCAATCGCTGCAGTTCAGTGATGGAACCAGACCCCCTCGAAAGCGTTGTGCCGAAGTGTAGGGATCCTCACCGCAGAACACCACGATTCAGCGCCGTTCCGCCATCAACGCCACAAATCGAGCGAAGTGATGATCGGCATCGTGGGGGCCTGGACTGGCTTCCGGGTGGTATTGCACCCCGAAAACCGGTTGATGACGATGGGCCATGGCCGCCACGGTGCGGTCGTTCAGGTTGAAGTGGGTGATGGCGATCGCCTCAGGGTCAAGCGAGGCACCATCGAGGGCAAAGCCATGGTTCTGGCTGGTGATTTCCACCTGTCCGGTGGTGCCGCACGGATGGTTGAGGCCGCGATGGCCGTAGGTGAGTTTGAAGGTGGAGCCCCCCAGGGCGAGGCCGAGGATCTGATGGCCGAGGCAGATCCCGAACAACGGCAGGCCCTTCTCAGCCAGCAAGCCGCGGGCCAGGGCAATGCCGCTGGTCACAGCGGCGGGATCACCAGGGCCGTTGGAGAGGAACACCCCTTCGGGCTGTTGGGCCAGCACCGTGGCCAGATCGACATCGGCCGGCATCACGGTCACATCGCAACCATGGCCCACCAACCGATCGAGAATCGCCCGCTTGATGCCGAAATCGATCGCCACAACGCGATACCGCTGGGAGGGCGACGGCTGCAACCGCTGATCAAAGACGGCCGAACAGGCGCTTGTCCAGGTGTAGGGCTGCTCGGTGGAGACCTGATCGGCCAGGTTCAACCCCTGCATCGACGGGGCGGAGCGCACGGTGTCGAGCAAAGCCTGGGGCGACTGGCCATCGCTGCTGATAACGCCATTCATGGCGCCGGTCTCGCGCAGATGACGCACCAGGGCCCGCGTGTCGATGCCATGAATGCCCACCACGCCGTGGGCATCGAGCCAGTCGGGCAGCGGCTGATGGCAGCGCCAGTTGCTGGGATGGGGCGCCAGCTGCCTTGCGATCAGCCCACGGGCGTGGGGCCTCTCCGCCTCCTGATCGTCAGGATTGACCCCTGTGTTGCCCAGTTCGGGATAGGTGAACGTGACCAGCTGGCCGGCATAACTGGGGTCGGTCAGCACCTCCTGATAGCCGGTCATGCCGGTGTTGAACACCACCTCGCCCACCACCGATCCCCGGGCACCACAGGCCAGCCCTTCAAACACGGTGCCATCGGCCAACACCAGTCGCGCCGTCGCTCTGGCCTGAGCGCCTGGATCAGCAACAGTCATCGGCAGCGCGCTCCCTTCAGCGACAGTCGTGAACTCATTCTTCCTCGGCGGGGTCCAGCGCCTGGCGCAGCTGCTCCAGACGCTGCCAGGCTCGCCCTTCCGCCAGGGCGGTGATGGCGCGATCGACACCGGATCGCAGATCCATCTCAACGCCGGCCACCCAGAGCACCAGCGCTGTGTTGAACGCCACCACATCCCGCTGCGCTTCGCTGCCTCGCCCCTGCAACAGCTCACGCAGGATCGCCTGATTCAGCTCCAGGTCACCGCCCTTGAGGGCCGACAACGGCGCGTCTCTCAGGCCGAAATCTCCTGGCGCCAGGGTTTCGGCCCGGATCCGGCCATCCTCCACGATGCGCACGGCATTGGGGCCGGCCAGGGAGGCCTCGTCTAAACCGCCGGCGCCATGGACCACCACGGCGCGCCGTTGCCCGAGCTGCTGCAGGGCCTCCGCCATCGGATCGAGCAGATCAGCGCGCGCCACACCGAGAACCTGACCATCGGGCAGAAGGGGATTGACCAGGGGACCGAGCAGATTGAACACGGTGCGCACGCCAAGGCTGCGCCGCAACGGCGCCAGATTGACCAGGGCCGGATGCCAGGCCGGAGCGAAGAGAAAGGTGACGCCCACGGCGGGCAACGCTTCCACCACCTGGCGGGCCTCTGCCTGCAAGCGCACCCCCAGGCCTTCGAGCACATCAGCCGAGCCCACCCGACCACTGGCGCTGCGATTGCCGTGCTTGGCCACCACCGCCCCGCAGGCCGCTGCGGTGAAGGCCACCGCGGTTGAGATATTGAAGGTGTCGGCGCCATCACCACCGGTGCCGCAGGTGTCGACCAGCAGGCCTTCGGGGCGGGCGCACGGCAGGGGACAAGCCCGGCGCAGCACCCCGGCCATGGCCGCCAGCTCTCCCCCCCGGGCACCCCGCGCTCGCAGGGATGCCAGGAAGGCTCCGGTCTGTACCGGGGTGAGCTCCTCCGCCAACCAGGCCTCCATCAGCGCCGCTGCGTCCGAGGGCAGCAGCTGCTCACCCTCGAGCAGGCGCTCGAGCAAACGGGGCCAGGGGGCGGAGGCAGTGGCCATGGGCAGACAGAAAAAAACCCGGGTGCTAAGCACACCGGGCCGGGTGATGGGGACTCTTTCAATATCCCTCAAAAAGCAACATCTGGCCAGAACGCCGTGGTTGTTTCCGGCGCGCCTTGCGCAGACCGCGGCTGAAGCCCAACCGCTTCCTAAGTTGAAGCCTGCACCGCCGACTGCATGGCTGCCTTTCGCATTGACCTGATCGGCCGATATCTGAGGCCCCATCGCCGCACCGTTCTGTTCGGCGCCGTCGCCCTGGTGATCGTCAATGTGCTGAGCGTCACGATCCCCCTCGAAGTACGGCGGATCATCGACGAACTTCAAGGCGGCTTCGCGGTGAGCGATGTGCTGCGTCAGGCGGGCTGGATCGTGCTTCTGGCGAGCACCATGGCCGTGGTGCGGCTGATCTCGCGGCAGCTCGTGTTCGGGGTGGGCCGCCAGGTGGAGGTGGATCTGCGCCAGAAGCTGTTTGAGCGGATGCTCGAGCAGGAACCGGGCTGGGTGCAACAGACCGGCAGCGGCGAAGTGATCAGCCGGGCCACCAGCGATGTGGAGAACGTGCGACGCCTGCTCGGTTTCGCCGTGCTCAGCCTCACCAACACCGCTCTGGCCTATGCCTTCACCCTGCCGGCGATGCTGGCGATCGATCCTGGGCTGACAGTCGCGGCGATCGCCCTCTATCCGGTGATGCTCGGAGCCGTGCGTCTGTTCGGTGGGCGGATGATGCGCCAGCAAAGGCGTCAGCAGGAGGAACTGGCCGGCCTCAGCGATCTGATCCAGGAAGACCTCTCCGGCATCGCCGCCATCAAGATCTACGGCCAGGAGACGCAGGAACAGGCCGCCTTCGGGGAACGGAACCTGCGCTACCGGGATTCCGCCATCCATCTGGCGCGCACCCGCAGCACCCTGTTCCCCCTGCTCGAGGGCATCTCCTCGATTTCACTGCTGCTGCTGCTCGCCCTGGGCAGCGGCCAGCTGGAGCGGGGCAGCCTCACGATCGGCGGCCTGGTGGCCCTCATTCTTTATGTGGAGCGGCTGGTATTCCCCACCGCCCTGCTCGGCTTCACCCTCAACACCTTCCAGACCGGTCAGGTGAGCCTGGAGCGGGTGGAGGAACTGCTGAAACGGGAGCCTCAGATCAGCGACCCGATCACACCCCAGCAACCGACAACGCCAGCGCGGGGACGGATCGAAGCCCGAGACCTCCACATCCGCTACGACGGCAGCAACCGCGACACACTCAACGGCCTCTCGTTTGTGGTGGAGCCCGGCGAGCTGGTGGCGGTGGTGGGCCCCGTGGGCTGCGGCAAAACCACCCTGGCCCGGGCCCTCGGCCGCATGGTGCAGGTGCCGGAAGGGGAGCTGTTCATCGACGGCTGCGACGTGACCCAGCTGCGCCTCACCGACCTGCGCAGCCTGATCGCCCTGGTGCCCCAGGAGGGGTATCTGTTCACGAGCACCCTGGCGGACAACCTGCGCTACGGCGAACCGTCCGCCCCCCTCGAAGCGGTGGAAGCGGCGGCAGCGGAAGCGCGCTTGCTGGATGACGTACGCGGCTTTCCGGATGGCTTCGACACCCTGGTGGGTGAACGGGGGATCACCCTGAGCGGCGGCCAGAGGCAGCGAACCGCCCTGGGACGGGCCTTGATCATGTCGTCTCCGGTGCTTGTGCTCGACGATGCCCTGGCCAGCGTTGACAACAACACGGCGGCGGCGATCCTGGCGTCGGTGCGCGCCCAGCGGCAGCGCACGATCCTGATGATCAGCCATCAACTCTCCGCCGCGGCAGCCTGCGATCGGATCCTGGTGATCGAAAATGGTCAGCTGGTGCAGCAGGGCCATCACAGCGTGTTGGTGGAGGAGGAGGGTGCCTACCGACGCCTCTGGGAGCGGGAACAGGCTGCGGAACGTCTCGAAGCGGTGGCCTGACGGCCCGGGCGCGGCTTAGCTGGAGAAGACCCATGGCCTGCCGCCCATGACGCCCGCCTCCCCGTTCGCGGTGCGCTGCACCCTCACCTTCGGCGACATCTACCTCCAGATCCTGGCCTGGATGGCGGTGATCTTCGTGAGCCTGGCCGCCGGCCTCGGCTTGATGGGAGCCAGCCGACCCATCTTCGCCCTGGTGGGCGTGGGCCTGATCCTGGTGCTCAGCCTGCCGTTTCTGCTCTTCGCCTTTGTCACCACCCTGCTGAATCACATCCAGCTGGAGCCGGTGCAGGGTTCCTAGGGTCAACCGATCTGCAATCCCCTCCATGCTTCCTTCCTGGTTGACCGGACAGCCAGCGGCAGCCGATGCCGGCACCGCAGATCGCCATGCGGTGTTGAAGACGCCCCTGCATGCGCCCTTGATGGACGACCAGGAGGAAGCCCTGTTCGGTTGCGGTTGCTTCTGGGGCGCAGAAAAGGGCTTCTGGCGCCTCCCCGGCGTGGTCACCACCACGGTGGGGTACGCCGGTGGCACGAGCCCTTCGCCCGGCTATCAACAGGTGTGCAGCGGTCGCACGGGACACGCCGAGATCGTGCGCGTGGTCTGGAGCACGCCAGCAATCGATTTCAGCGATCTGCTCAAGCTCTTCTGGGAATGCCACGACCCAACCCAAGGGGATCGCCAGGGGAACGATCGCGGCAGCCAATACCGCTCAGCGATCTTCACCACCACAGGGCACCAGCTGGAACTGGCCCTGGCCAGCAAGGAGGCCTATCAGCAGGCCCTGAGCGAGCAGGGGCTGGGCCGCATCACCACCGACATCCGCCCGGATCAGACCTACTACCCCGCGGAGACGTATCACCAGCAATACCTGGCCAAACCGGGCAGCCGCCCCTATTGCTCGGCCATGCCCACCGGCGTGCCTCTCGGAGCCTTCCCGGGTGCGGCCTACAAACTGCCCGCCCGGGTGTGGAGCCACTATGACTGGTCGATCGACCACTGCGTCCTGCGGGGTGACAACGCTCCGATCCAGCTGGCCTGATGAAATCCCCCTGGCCCGATTGGATGGTGCTGCTCACCCTCGCCCTCACCCTGGTGCTGGTGTTCGCCCTGGTGTTCAGCCAGCGGCCTTCCAGCACGAAGGAGCCGCCGCTGCTGTGGCGCACGCCAGCCGGCCAGGAGAGCTCCGGTTCCCTGCCGATCTGACCACCGACGGGAACGGGACAGGAGCTTTGCTGGCAAGGTACGACGCGGCCATGCAGGATCGCCGATCGTGACCTCCCCTCCCGATCCTCATCAGCGACGCCAACTCCACCCGCTGCCCAAAGGGCTGGTGGAGCTCTACGGCTTGATCGCCGTGCTCGTGGTGCTGATCCCGGAGTGGCTCGCCGGGGGAACGATCAGCCTGGGCAACGGCCGCAGCGGTTCCAGCCTGCCGCTCAATTCCCGCGCCTGGCGCACCCTGCCGGAGCTGCAACTCGCCTCGATGTCGCTCACGGAGCTGCGTCAGGTTGCCCGCCAGCTGCGCCTCTGGGGCTACAGCAGCGACAGCCGCGCCGAGCTCACCGCACGGCTGCTGAAGCGCATCCAACGCCGGACTCAAAGCGGAAGCCGTGGGGGGAATGCCTTGTGATAACTTGCATCTGACGGGGCGTAGCGCAGCTTGGTAGCGCACCACTTTGGGGTAGTGGGGGTCGTGGGTTCAAATCCCGCCGCTCCGATTTCTTTCCGTCGTCACCCCATGAAAAAGCCCCTCCATCGAGGGGCTTTTTTGTGTTGATGGAGGATCAACGCCGGGGCAGATGGCTGATCACGAGATGACGCTGATCATCGATCTTCAACCAGCCTTCATCCCGCAACAAACCGATCACCCGGGTCACGGTCACCCGTGTGGTGCTGAGGGCACTGGCCATCTCCTGATGGGTCAGGCGCAGATTGAGGCGCAGACCGTCCTCACACACCTGGCCGTAATCCTGAGCAAGCAATTCGAGAAACCCGCGCACCCGCTCCTCAACCCGACGTAACCCCAGCAGCGACAACAGGTATTCAGCCTGGCGATAGCGCACGGCAATCGCCTCCAACATCGCCGTGGCCAGCGCGGGTGACTGCTCCACCTCAGCCATCGTTAAACAGAGCAGATCGCAGTCGGTGAGCGTGACGGCTTCATAGGCCTCCACCGTGCTCAGGGGCTCACCAAAGGGCTCATTGGGGCCAGCGAGACCCAGCAGCAGCTCATCGCCATGCACCGACACAGCGCCCAGCTTCACCATGCCGCGCACCACCAACCAAAGGTTGTTTTTCAGCAGGGGCACCACGCTGCCGGCCGAGAGATGCACCAGATTGCGTTTCTGGTAGTTCGCCTCGAGCAGATCTCGGAAGCCGTCTCGACGGCGAGCACTGTCGCGGGAGGGAACGGCAACCATGGCAGGTGTCTGTCAGTACGTTCCAACTGTATGGAGCGCAACATGCCCTGCAGGCAAAGGGCAGGAAGTGAGGCTGTTAAGAGTCGCCTAAATGGCCGCTAACAATCAAGAAAAAAGGGGTCCTGATGGACCCCTGCGAATCAAATCTCGCGTCACCCGATCGGTGATGCGATGGAGAGCGGCGATCAGTTGCCGACCTTCTTCACGGCAGCGCGAGCCTTGCTGAGAATGCCGCCCTGGAGGGGCACATAGCCGAGATCGTCGGCCTGGGCCTGAGCTTTACTGCTCAGCATGAAATCGAAGGTTTTGCGCAGGGCGTTGGTGTTCTTGCCATTGCCGGTCTTGTAGGCCAGCACCCAGGTGAGGGTGGCGATGGGATAGGCACCCTTGGCGGTGGGGTTGGGGTTGGAGCCGCCGAGGTTGGCGTCCAGAGTGATGCCGTTCAGCGCGATGGCGCCGGTCTTCGCATTGGGCTTGACGTACTGCCCAGACTTGTTCTGGACAGCGGCGGCCTTGACGTTGCCCTTGATGTAGGACTGGTTCAC
>CALGVO010000122.1 GCA_937930135.1 uncultured Synechococcus sp.
TCAATGAGGCCAGTGAGGTCGTCAACGCGATAGAAACCGAGTGCGCTGTTGTAGGCACCGAGGCGATGGACGGTGACTCCGGGAGTAAGCGGACGCTGGGATAATGTTGTGGGTGTGGATTACACATAGAGGTGAACCTGGATGCCGCCAGAAAACGTGGCGGTGATATTGCTGTAGAATACATCAGCGAACAAGCGATGGACTGCTGTAGGAGGTCACGGCACAGATCACCGCTGAGCACGTTGCGAAGCTCGCGGAAGCGGGATTGGATGTGATGCTAGATCCCGTGTCGAATGCTTCGCGCGACTAGGAGCTTGTTGCCCATAAGGCTCCCGCGCAGCCATCACAGAGAGATGCGGGTGCGCTGAACCATGGCAATGCTCCAGCGGCTGTACTGAGAGCGATAGAAGTTGGGCCCCAACTGCCCAAGTGAGCCAACCAGGGCGGATGTGGGCTTCCCCCGGTTTGGTGGACAGGTCGATAGGAGAAACGCCATGACCACCAGACTGTTGATTGATGACCAACCCAAACCGTGCACGCCGGCGGTTCACGCCGCAGCAAAAGGAGGAAGCTGTTGCCCTTTGCCTGGCTGAGGGGCTGACCTGCACTGCTGTGGCCCAGCGCCTCGGCATTCCAGTGAGCAGCCTGGCCAAGTGGGTCCGTCAGGCCCGCATCGATCGCGGTGAGCTCAGTGGTTCCGGCCAGGGCCCATTGACCAGCGAGGAACGCGCTGAACTGGTGCAGCTCCGCCGTGAAAACCGCGAGCTCAGGAGAGAAAAGGATTTTTTCAGGCTGGCGGCAGCGCACTTTGCCAAAGAGCAGCTGCCGCCGAGAGGTTTCGCCTGATCGATCAACTGGCTGATCAGCACCCCATCGCCTGGCTCTGCCGCAGGCTTGGGGTAGCCCGCAGCGGTTACTACGCCTGGAAGCACAGGCAGCAGGCGCCGCCGGGACAGCGGCAGGCAGAGAATGCCGCGATTACCGCTGAAATCCAGGCGGTGTTCCAGGAGCACCGTGGCTTCTACGGCTCGCCACGGATCCACCAGGAACTGCGTGCGACTGGCCGGCCCATCGGGCGTCATCGTGTCGCCCGCTTGATCCACCCAACGACTAGGAAGAACTCCTTCAGGAAGCAAGCCAGGTCAGCGAGCGTTTGAGGCTGCTTACAACCAGATCCACCAACCCGAATGGCGAATCAGCTGGCTGACGCCACCAGAACGGGGTGATCGACCTGACGGGCTGCGTAACGTAGGGCGTCCTCCAGGTCCTGATCCTCAAGGTCGGGGAAATCATGAAGGATCTGCTCGTTGCTCACACCTGCTGCATAAAGCTCGAGAATGTCGGCGACGCGGATCCGCATTCCCCGAATGCAGGGCTTGCCACCGCATTGCTGCGGGTTGTAAGTGATCCTATTTGACATCGACTCGGCTTAGGCGGATCTGGAGCTGGCAACTGCACTTGCATAGCGCCAGCGATCCAATCAACTGGCTGACGCCACCAGCTTCAACTGATCGCGCAGCGAATCCACCTGCTGCACGCGTAGGAGCAGCCCTTCGCCGGGCTGGGCGTTCTGGGGGCATTCGGCCGCCAGGTCCATGGCCAGCGCCTCGATGCGCACCAGGCCGAGACGATCCTGGGGGCGAAGCCAGCGCAGAAACTCAGCCTGCCACTGCTCGCTGCTGTGGGCTTCAAACCACACCTGCTGCCAGTGGCGCTGATCTTCTCTGGAGATGGCGATGCCTTCGCGCACGGCGCCATCAAAACTGCCAATCAGCTCCTGCAGAGCGTCGTCACTCAGGGGAGTGGCGCCGCTGAGCTGTGCCTGAATCTGGCGTTGCACCACCAGATCGCCATAGCGGCGGATCGGCGAGGTGGCCTGGGCGTAGGCCGGCAGCCCGAGGCTGAAATGGGGCGCCGCTGAGGTGCCCATCAGCCCGCGGCTGAGGCAGCGCTTGATCGCCGCAAAGCGCACCGCCCCGTCAGGAAGCTCATCCAACTGAGCAGGCGAAGGCAGATCCGCCGGCAACTGACTGCGGAAGGGCAAGGCCAGGTTGTGCTCAACGCCAAAACGAGCCGCCACCGCCCCGGCCAGGATCATCGCCTCAGCCACCATCAAGCGCGAGGGGCTGGGCTCGGTGATCGCCACGCTTGGACGATCATCCTCACGGCAGCGGATCCGCCCTTCCGCCAGATCCATCAACAGCGCACCCTGGCTCACGCGCCATTGGCGGCGCCGCTCCAGCAGGGTGTTCAGCTCGGCCAGGTCCGCCTCTTCCGGCGGGGCAAAATCGATCAGTTCATCGGCATCCTCGTAACTGAGCCGATAGCGCGGCGTCACCCAGCTGCGCGCGATGCCATAGGCCTCGATGGCACCGCTGTCGTCCAGCTCCACCCAGGTGCTCCAGGCGGGATTGCGCTGCCCGGCCTGCAGGCTGAAGGGGCCGGTGGAGAGGGCTTCCGGGAACATCGGCAGGATGCCCCGCGCCAGATACAAACTGCTGCCCCGTCGTCGTGCCTCCAGATCCAGGGGAGACTCCGCTGCCACCAACCGCCCCGGATCGGCCACATGGATCCAGATCCGTGGTCTGCCATCGGGCCTACGCTCCAGGGCCAGGCCGTCGTCGATGTCGCGGGTGTCGTCATCGTCGATCGTGACGCAGCGCTGCTGGGTGCAATCGAGCCGCTCGTCATCGCCAGGCAGGGTGTGATCGTGCAACGCAAGCAATCGCTCCGCCTCCGCGATCAGCTCAGCACTGAAACCCT
>CALGVO010000123.1 GCA_937930135.1 uncultured Synechococcus sp.
GTAGAGCGGTCGACTGTTAATCGATTGGTCGCAGGTTCGAATCCCGCCCGGGGAGTTTTCACTACATTGCCGCAGCCTTGAGCTGCGGCTTTTTTTTGACCTGAGCTCGCGTGTTTTTTTCTTCGCGACAGGCGAAAATTCGTCACAAAGGGAGCAAGATTCGGAAGACTTCCTGAAGAGCCTTGGGGAGCGTGGCCGCCGGAACAGCAGCAAATCCCTTACCCCGCCTGAGATCAGTAGCTGAGTGATCGCTCCGTCGCCGAGGCAACCACCCCTGCATGGGCCTACAAATCTTGGGAGAATCCGCACAACGATTGATCCGCGTTTCGTTTCCCTGCTCGCCCGCGTCTGACGTCTGATGAAACCCTGCATCCTGCTGATTGAAGACGACAGGGACATGCGCGAGCTCGTGGGCGGGCACCTCGAGCACAACGGCTTTGATGTGCAACGCGCCGAAGACGGCATCAAGGGCCAGGCGCTTGCGCTGCAGTACTCCCCCGACCTGATCCTGCTCGACCTGATGCTGCCGAAGGTCGATGGCCTCACGCTCTGTCAGCGACTCCGCCGCGATGAACGCACTGCTGGAATTCCGATCCTGATGCTCACGGCCCTGGGTGGCACCAAAGACAAAGTGAGTGGCTTCAATTCCGGTGCCGACGACTACCTCACCAAACCCTTCGATCTCGAAGAACTGCAGGTGCGGATCAAAGCGCTGCTTCGTCGCAGTGATCGGGGGCCCGTCGGCAGCGGAACCCACCAGGAAATCCTCAGCTACGGCCCGCTCACCCTGGTGCCGGAACGCTTTGAGGCGATCTGGTTTGATGATCCCGTGCGCCTCACCCACCTGGAATTCGAGTTACTGCACTGCCTGCTCCAGCGTCATGGTCAGACCGTGGCTCCGTCCCTGATCCTCAAAGAGGTGTGGGGGTATGAACCAGACGACGACATCGAAACCATCCGGGTGCACGTGCGACACCTTCGCACCAAACTCGAGCCCGATCCGCGCAAACCGCGTTTCATCAAAACCGTGTACGGCGCCGGCTACTGCTTGGAATTGCCCACCGGTGCCCAGCTCGAGGATCTGGGCGATGTGCTAGCGCAGGCCCGACACAACCGGGAAGAGCACGATCAGGCCAAACGGGCCAGCGCCTGAGGGTGCACCTCAGCCCGATCAGGCGTTCACAACGAGTAGATCCAGAAGCGCCACTTCCCAGGCCAAACGCGGCTGCACATAGGCCAGCAACTGCTGACGCAGGCGATGCAACCGTTGCAGATCATGCTCACGACCCTGCTGCCGCCAACGGACCTGCTCCCACCAGGCGAGGAGCCAGAGCTGTTGCTCAACGTTGAGCATTTCACTGAGCTCCCGCGCCAGCGCCAGGGCCTCCACCGGTTGTTTTGGCGGCTGCTCCAGCCTCTGGCAAAGGGCTTCCGGCATCGCTTGCCACTGCGCAGAGTGATCCAGCAGCGCGCCGGGTGATCCTGCCGCCAGGGCGGCCAGATCCGGCTGGTTCAGGGCCTCAAGGGCCGACGTCGACAGCGCTGGATCCAACCGCCCCAACACCTGATGCATCGCCTCAGCGCTGAGCCTCACAAAACGGATCTGCTGGCAGCGCGAACGAATGGTGTCGAGTAGCCGCTCGGGGGCCGCCGACACCAGGATCAACAAGCCATGCCCTGGTTCCTCCAGCGTTTTGAGCAGGGCATTCGCTGCGGCCTCGGCCATCGCTTCCGGCTCCTCCAGCACCACCAGACCGCGCCGTGCCTCCAGCGGCTGCCGTGCCAGGAAGCGGCCGAGCTCCCGGATCTGCTCCAGACGCACCTGGGGAGGAGAGCGGCGATTCACGCCGGCCTCCTCCGCTTCGGAGCGGGACACGAGGCGCCCCTGATGGCTGTAGGTGGGTTCCACCCAGAGCAGATCGGGGTGATTGCGTGCCTCCAGACGCCGGCGTTGCCTGGAATCCGGCTCACCATCGGCCAGCACCCCCTCGAGGAAACGGAGCGCCGCCAGGCGACGGCCCACACCGTCGGGGCCGTGCAACAGATAGGCGGGAGCGATCCGGTCGCAGCGGAGGGCCGCCTCGAGCAGAGACACGGCCAGCGGCTGCCCCACCAGGTCGGCAAACAACGCCGTCACGGGCGTGCCCAGCGCCGGGCCTGTTGGCTGAGCAGCGCCTCCAGGGCCTCACGCACCTGGGCCAGGGGGCGATCCGCCCGCACCTCCAGCCACCCCTGCTCCGCTGCCTGGGCAGCAAAACCATCCGCCACCCGCTGAAGAAAGGCCAGGCCCGTCGCCTCGATCCGATCGGCACGGCGTCCCCCTCGGCGCTCCACACTCACCGCCACAGGCAGCGAGAGCCAAATGGTGAGATCCGGTGTCAATCCGCCGGTGGCGATCAACGCCAACTGACGGATCAGGGCCTGATCCAGTTGGCGCCCAAACCCCTGATAGGCCATGGTCGATCCGGTGAAACGGTCACTCAGCACCCAGTCGCCCCGCTGGAGGGCGGGCCGAATCACCTGGGCAACATGCTGGGCCCGATCCGCTGCATAGAGCAGCAACTCCGCCACCGCTTCCGGTGCCGCCGCCTCGGGAGGATGGAGCAGCAGCTCTCGCAGGGCCTGCCCCAGAGCGGTGCCTCCAGGCTCCCGGGTCTGAATCAGACGAGCCGTTGATGGCATCAGCCCACTGACTGGCAACCAGGCGGCCAGATGGGCCATCTGGGTGGTTTTGCCACAACCATCAATCCCCTCCAGCACCAGCAGCCGGCCGCGCTGGATGGTCATGGCAGCCGCAGGCTGAGGGCATTGAGCACCACCGTGATCGAGCTGAGGGCCATCAGAAGGGCAGCGAGCGGAGGCGAGAGCAGCACCCCGAAACCGGGCAACAACACCCCGGCCGCCACGGGCAGGGCAATCAGGTTGTAACCGAAGGCCCACACAAGGTTCTGACGCACTTTCGCCATCGTGCGGCGCGCGAGCAGCAGCGCTTCGGGGACCCCCTCCAGGCGATCGCCGAGCAACACCAGATCAGCCGTGTCTTGAGCGATCTGCGTGCCTGTTCCCACCGCGATCCCCAGATCGGCCGCGGCGAGAGCGGGCGCATCGTTGATGCCATCCCCCACCATCGCCACCGCCCCCTCCGTCCGGAACGCTTCCAACCGTTCCAGCTTCTGCTCGGGCAGGAGTCCCCAGGCCAACTGCTGGGGACCAAAGCCGAGCTCACCACCCAGACGCTCCACCGACTGACGCCGATCGCCGCTGAGCATGGCCAGCTGCAAACCTTGATCCGCCAGCCGGCGCACCGCCGTGGCGGCATCGGGCCTGGGGCGGTCATCGACACTGATCAGGGCCAGAAAGCGCGCCTCCAGGGCCACCGCCACCAGGGAGCAGCCCGCTGCCGCCAGCTGGTCGAGCTGCTGCTGTTCGGCCTCCCCCCAGGCCACGCCCTGGCGTTGCAACCACTCGGGTCTGCCGACCAACAGGGTGCCCTCGACACCTGCAAGGCGGCCAGACACCCCGGCGCCTGGGATGGTGTGGCTGGCTTCCACAGGCAGCAGCGGCAGCTGACGGCGCTGGGCCTCCTGAAGCAGAGCGTGGGCCAGGGGATGGCGACTGCTCTGTTCCAGGCTCGCCGCCAGCTGCAAGGCCCGAGACGGATCGTCAACGGCCAGCACTTTGGACACCAGGGGGCGCCCCAGGGTGAGCGTGCCGGTTTTATCGAAGACCACTCGGGAGAGATCGGCGGCCTGCTCGATCACATCGCCGCCGCGGAACAACCAGCCCTGACGGGCCGCCAAGCCCGAGGCCACGGTGATCACCGTGGGCGTGGCCAGGCCAAGGGCGCAGGGGCAGGCGACCACCAGCACGGCGATCGCCAGCTGGATCGCCAGACCCAGCGGTGTTTCCGCCCCGGCACCCAACGGCGCATGCAAGCCATGGGCCATGCCGTGCTGCAGTCCGTTCTGCATGCCATGGCCAGAAGCAAGCAACTCCGGCCAGAGACGGGCGCCGATCCACCACCAGAACAGCAGGGTGATCAGCGCCAGGGACACCACCCCATAGCAGAAGAGGCCAGCGACCCGATCGGCCACCCCCTGAATCGGGGCCTTGCGGGCCTGGGCCTGCTCCACCAGAGCGATGATCCGGGCCAGGGCTGTTTCCGCCCCCACCCGCTGCACCTGAAGCACCAGGGGCGCCTCCAGGTTGAGGCTGCCCGATGAAAGCTCGGTGCCGGGTGCGGCCTCCAAGGGCAGCGGTTCACCCGTGAGGCTCGACACATCCACCGCCGAGCTGCCATCCACCACCAGGCCATCCACCGGCACCCGATCGCCCGCCAACAGCTGCACCCGCTCCCCGGGGCGGAGATCGGACACTGGGACGTCCCGCACCGTGCCGTCATCCATCAGCAGCCGCGCCACATTCGGTTGCAGCGACGCCAGCTCCTGCAGGGCACGGCCCGTGCGCAACCGCGCCCGCTCCTCGAGGAATCGCCCCAGCAGCACAAAGCCGAGCAGCATGACCGGCTCATTGAAGAAACAGGGCCAGCCCACCTGGGGCCACAGCAGTGCCACCACACTGGCCAGGTAGGCACTGCCCACCCCGAGAGCCACAAGCGTGTCCATGCTCGGTGCGCCGGCCCGGGCAGCCGCCCAGCCACCCAACAGGATCGACCGGCCCGGACCCAGCAGCGCCACCGTGGCCAAAGCGGCATGAAAGGGCAAGGCACCGAGAATCGGCACCTGGAGTTGGCCGCCTTCGGCCAGATGTCCCAGCACCGACAGCAGCAGGAGCACCAGCGCCACCATCAACTGACGCCACTGGCGCCACCAGCCCCAGAGCCGTTCAGGATCGTCGGCCTCCACAGGAGACACCCCCCTGGGTTTGGCGGGGAAGCCCCGATCGGCAAGGGCCTGAAGCACCGGCTCGAGGCCGTCGTCCCGCCCCGGCCGATCGTCGGCCAGCTGCACCCAGGCGCTGCGGGTCACCAGATTCACGCTCGCGTCCCGCACACCGGGCTGCTCCAACAGCGTGCGTTCCACTGCGCGCACACAGCCGCCGCATTTCATCCCTTGCACATCCAGCAACACGGAGCCGCTCGAGGCACCGGGCCCTGGCGGTGTGAGCCTGGACGCGGCAGGCGACGACATAGGGGCCGGATGGGTGGTCACCAGCGGGGCTCAGATCAACGTCAACAGGCTCACCACGCTAGGCAGGCCTGGTTGCCCCAGGATGGAGGCACCTGAGCAGGCGCGCCGTGCCCCGCAGCAATCGCAACGACAACTTCATCGACAAAAGCTTCACGGTGATGGCCGATCTGATCGTGAAGCTGCTGCCGATCAATGCGCGCGCCAAGGAGGCCTACGTGTATTACCGCGATGGTCTCTCGGCCCAGAACGACGGCGATTACGCCGAAGCTCTGGAGAATTACGAGGAAAGCCTGAAGCTGGAGGACAACCCGATCGATCGCGGCGAAACCCTCAAGAACATGGCAATCATCTACATGAGCAACGGCGAGGAAGAGCGGGCGCTGGAGACCTATCAGAAAGCACTCGATGAAAACCCCAAGCAACCGTCCTGCCTCAAGAACATGGGCCTCATCTACGAGAAACGGGGCCGCACGGCGGAAGAGGAAGGGCGACGCGACGACGCCGACCGCTGGTTCGACCGCGCCGCCGATGTGTGGACCCAGGCCGTGCGCCTCAATCCGGGTGGCTATCTCGACATCGAGAACTGGCTCAAGTCGACGGGCCGCAGCAACGTGGATGTGTATTTCTGAGGATCAGGCCCGATCGTCGGCCGGATCCACGCCGAGAGCCAGCACCAGGGCTTCCGTGATCCGAGCCGCTTCCAACAGTTCGAGATCCAGGGCCGCCGCTGCAGCGCCGAGTCCGCTGCCCCTGGGCACCACGGCCCGCCGGAAGCCGAGTCGGGCCGCCTCCTGCAGGCGCAACTCCAGTTGCGTCACCGGACGCAGCTGGCCTCCGAGCCCCAGCTCGCCCAGCAACACGGTGCCGGCCGGCAGGGTGAGATCGCGATAGCTGGCCACCACGGCGGCCGCCACCCCCAGATCCGCGGCCGGCTCCTCCACCTCGAGCCCGCCGGCCACGGCGAGATAGCAGTCGAAGCGCGAGAGGGGCAACCCCATGTGCTTTTCGAGCACCGCCAGGATCTGATGCAGGCGATTCACAGCAATGCCGGTGGCGGTGCGGCGCGGGCTGGCGTAGCTGGTGGTGCTGACCAACGACTGCAGATCCACCACCAGCGGCCGTGTGCCTTCGCAGGCCACGATCGTGGCCACACCGCTGGCCTGATCACCACTGAGAAACAGCTCGCTCGGATTGCCCACTTCCGCCAGGCCCTGGCCACGCATCTCGAACACGCCCAGTTCGTGGGTGGCACCGAAGCGGTTCTTCACGGCCCGCAGCAGCCGGTGGCTGGCGAAGCGATCCCCCTCGAAGGTGAGCACCGCGTCCACCAGATGCTCGAGCACCTTGGGCCCGGCCAGCACCCCTTCCTTGGTGACGTGCCCCACCAGCAACAGGGCCGTGTTCTGGCGTTTGGCGAGTCGTTGCAGAGCGGCGGCGCACTCCCGCACCTGGGCCACGGAGCCCGGAGCGCTGGACAGCTCAGCATCGTGGAGGGCCTGAATGCTGTCGATGATCGCCACATCCGGCTGCAGCGCCTCCAGTTCCTCGAGCACCAGCTCGAGGTCGGTCTCTGCCAGGAGCTGCAGGCTCTGAACGGCCTCCACCCCCACCGGATCCTGCAGGCGCTGCCAACGCAGCTTCACCTGCGCCGCCGACTCCTCTGCACTCACGTAGAGCACCGAGCGCTGCACAGCCATCGCCGCAGCACTCTGCAGCAGCAAGGTGCTCTTGCCGATCCCCGGATCGCCGCCCACCAGCACCAGAGAACCGGGCACGACGCCACCGCCGAGCACGCGATCCAGTTCTCCATAGCCACTCGCCAAGCGCTGCAGAGGCTGATCCGCGAGCGCATCGATCGCCATGGACCGGCGCGCTGTCGGTGTGGTCGCCGGATCGGCGGAAGCCCGCCGGCGACGGCCGTCAGATTTGGGCGCAGCCTGCTCCACCAGGGAGTTCCAGCTCCCACAGCTGTTGCAGCGACCGAAGAACTGACGGGTCTGGGCCCCGCAGCTCTGGCAAACGAAGAAAGAGCGCGACCTTGACACGTCGAACTGTGAAGAAACTTGGCGCTGAGTGAATGATGGGCACCCCCATCAACTTATGTGTGACGAGATCTTGTAATGGCTGCTGATCACATGACAGCCTCCGGTTCTGCCAAGGAGACCATCCTGGTCGTCGATGACGAGGCCAGCATCAGGCGGATCCTGGAGACGCGCCTGTCGATGATCGGCTACAACGTCATCACTGCCTGTGACGGCAATGAGGCCCTCGAGTGCTTCCGCGTCAGCGAACCGGACCTGGTGGTGCTCGACGTGATGATGCCCAAGCTTGACGGCTACGGCGTCTGTCAGGAGCTGCGCAAGGAATCGGATGTGCCGATCGTGATGCTCACCGCCCTGGGCGATGTGGCCGACCGGATCACGGGGCTGGAGCTGGGTGCCGATGACTATGTGGTGAAGCCCTTCAGTCCCAAGGAGCTGGAGGCCCGCATCCGCTGCGTGCTGCGCCGGGTCGACAAGGAGCAGGTGGCGGGTATCCCCAATTCCGGCGTGATCCAGGTGGCCGATCTGCGCATCGACACCAACAAACGTCAGGTGTTCCGCGGGGATGAGCGGGTCCGACTCACCGGCATGGAATTCAGCCTGTTGGAGCTGCTGGTGAGCCGCTCCGGCGAGCCCTTCAGCCGCGGTGAAATTCTCAAGGAAGTGTGGGGCTACACCCCGGAACGCCATGTGGATACCCGGGTGGTGGATGTTCATATTTCCCGACTTCGCTCCAAACTGGAGGACGATCCGGCCAACCCCGAGCTGATCCTCACGGCTCGGGGCACCGGCTATCTGTTCCAGCGCATCGTCGACTCCGTTGCCTCCGAAGGACCCTGACTCCGCCGCGACCTCCTCGCCCCGGAGCAAACCCCGCCGATCCCGCGCCGTGCGACGGCTGGTGATCTGGTATCGACGCAACGCTGCCGTCACCAGCCTGGTGGGCACAGCCGCCACATCCGCCAGTGCCGCAGGAACGGCGGCCGGCCAGGTGGCCGGTTCGGTCGGCTCCATGGCGGGAACGGTGGTGTCCAACGCCGGGACCATGGCCGGCAGCATGCTGCAGCCCCTGGTCTTCGATCCCCTGCGACGACTGCAGGGTGGCAGCGGCACCGACGATGCGGTGATCGAGGACAGCGCCCGGCTCTGGGTGGCCGTGGATGGCATGGGCGGTGACCATGCCCCTGGCCCGATCCTGGAGGGCTGCCTGGAGGCGATCGAGCGACTGCCGCTGCGCATTCGCTTCGTAGGAGAAACCGATCGGGTGCTGGAGGCCGCGGCCGCCATGAATCTGAGCGATGCTCTGAAGCAAGCGATTGCCCTTGGCCATCTGGAGCTGGTGGCCAGCGGCCCCTCGATCGGCATGCACGAAGAGGCCACCACCGTGCGCCGCAAGCGGACGGCCAGCATCAACGTGGCCATGGACCTGGTGAAACGCGGCGAAGCGCTGGCGGTGTATTCCGCCGGCAATTCCGGTGCCGTGATGGCGTCAGCGATCTTCCGCCTGGGACGGCTCGCCGGCATCGATCGACCAGCGATCGGCGCCCTGTTCCCCACCAAGGATCCAGGGCAGCCCGTGCTGGTGCTGGATGTGGGCGCCAACATGGATTGCAAGCCCACCTACCTGCACCAGTTCGCCCTGCTGGGCAACATCTATTGCCGCGATGTGCTGCAGGTGGAGAAGCCCCGGATCGGACTGCTCAATATCGGTGAGGAGGAGTGCAAGGGCAATGATCTCGCCCTGCGCACCCATGCGCTGCTCCGGGAGGAGTCACGCCTGCATTTCGCCGGCAACTGTGAAGGCCGCGACGTACTCTCCGGTGCCTTTGATGTGGTGGTCTGCGACGGCTTCACTGGCAACGTGCTGCTGAAGTTCCTCGAGTCGGTCGGCAGTGTGCTGCTCGATGTGCTCCGCGCGGAGTTGCCAAGGGGGCGGCGCGGCAAGGTGGGCTCCGCCTTCCTGCGCAGCAATCTGAAGCGCATCAAGAAGCGCTTGGACCACGCTGAACACGGAGGCGCCCTGCTGCTGGGGGTGAATGGCATCTGCGTGATCGGTCATGGCAGCAGTCGCGCCCTTTCGGTGCTGAGTGCCCTGCGGCTGGCCCACTCGGCCGCCAGCCATGGCGTCATGGACGACCTCGCCGCCCTCGGCGAGCCAAAGCAGGCTGTGCAGGCCTGACTGTGGTTGACTGACGCCAATTCTGCGACCTTCTCTCTTGGCTGGATCAGCTCCACTCTCCGGTGCGACCGGTGGCGTGGCCCTGGTGGCCAGCGGCAGCGCCAGGGGTGAGCAGACGATCCGAAACGAGCAGCTCGGGCTGAGGGTCGACACCAACGATGAATGGATCCGCAGCCGCACCGGCATTCGTGAGCGCTGCATCTGCGGACCGCAGCAGAGCCTGGCCGACCTGAGCCACCAGGCAGGAGACGCAGCGCTGACGATGGCTGGCTGGTCGCCCGAGAGTGTCGACCTGGTGCTGCTCGCCACCTCCACTCCCGACGACCTGTTCGGTACAGCGCCCAAGGTGCAGGCGCTGCTCGGCGCCAGGCAGGCCGTGGCTTTTGACCTCACAGCCGCCTGCAGCGGTTTTCTGTTCGCACTGGTCACCGCCGCCCAGTTCCTGCGCACCGGGGCGATGCGCCGGGTGCTCGTGATCGGGGCGGATCAACTGAGCCGCTGGGTCGACTGGGATGACCGCCGCACCTGCGTGCTCTTCGGTGATGCTGCCGGCGCGGTCGCGCTCGAAGTCACCACACCGGCCCAGGATGGATTGCTCGGCTTTGCCTTGCGCAGCGATGGCCGTCGGGGCGATTGCCTCAACCTCTCCCAGCATCAGGAGCGCCAAGCGCTGGTGGCCGGCACCAGCCATCAGGTGGGGGGGTTTGCACCGATCAGCATGAACGGGCAGGAGGTGTACAAGTTCGCGGTGCGCGAAGTGCCGGCGATTCTTCATCACCTCTTGCAAAGCACGGAGACGGCAGCAGACTGCCTCGATTGGCTGCTGCTGCATCAGGCCAACCAACGCATCCTCGATGCGGTGGCTGATCGCTTCAACCTTCCCCACGCCAAGGTGCTCAGCAACCTGGCCCACTACGGCAACACCTCCGCCGCCACGATTCCGCTGATGCTCGATGAAGCGGTCCGTGACGGGCGCATCCAACCCGGCCATCGGATCGCCAGCAGTGGCTTTGGCGCAGGACTCAGCTGGGGCGCGGCTCTGTTCCGCTGGCAAGGCCCCTCGTAGGCTCGCCGCACAGCTGCGCTTGGTTGATGTCGATCGCCTGGGTGTTTCCCGGTCAGGGTTCTCAGAAGACCGGGATGGCCGATCCCGTGCTCAACCTTCCCGGCGCCGAGGAACGCTTCGCCCTCGCCTCACGCCTGCTCGGTCGCGATCTACTGGCGATCTGTCGGGGGGAGCCCGGCAGTGACGATCCCGAACAGCATGGGCCCAACGATCTCAACGACACGCGCAACACCCAACCGGCCCTGTTCGTGGTCGAATCACTGATCGTGGACGAACTGCGACGGCAGCAGCGCGAGCCGGCTCTGGTGGCCGGCCACAGCCTGGGGGAACTGGTGGCGCTCTATGCCGCTGAGGTTGTTGATGCCGCCACCGGGCTGGAGCTGATGCTGCTCCGCTCCGAACTGATGGCCGCCGCCGGCGGTGGCGCCATGACCGCCGTGATCGGCTTCGACCGCGATCAACTCCAGGAGCTGGTGGCCGCCAACGACGCTGTGGTGATCGCCAATGACAACAGCACCGCCCAGGTTGTGCTCTCCGGCACACCGGCGGCCGTGCGGCAAGTGAGTGAGCAGCTGACCTGCAAGCGGGCCATTCCCCTGGCCGTCTCCGGGGCATTTCACTCGCCGTTCATGGCGGAAGCCGCCGAAGCATTCGCCAGCCACCTCGAGTCTGTCGCCTTCGAAGACGCTCACTTCCCGGTGCTGAGCAACACCGATCCAACCCCCAGCTGCGATGCCGCCGTGCTCAAGCAACGCCTTCGGCAGCAGATGACCACCGGGGTGCGTTGGCGGGAAACCATGGAAGCGATGCAAGTCGCCTCGATCGACACCATGGTGGAGATCGGACCTGGCAACGTGCTCAGCGGCCTGGCGAAGCGCTCCATGCCGGGAGTGACGCTCAGCTCCCTGGCCGGAGCAGCCGATCTGGGGCTCTGATCCTTGGCACTCCCCGTTCCCAGACCAGGGTCTGCAGCACCGGTGCTGCTCACGCCGCGGCCGAGCCTCACCTATCGGCTGGTGAGCTCCCTGCTCGTCTTTCCCGTGTTCCGCGGTCTGTTCAGAGGCCGCACCGTGGGGAACGAAAATGTGCCGATGCAGGGTCCTGTTGTGGTGGTGGCCAACCATGGCTCCCATCTGGATCCGCCACTTCTTGGCCATGCCCTCGGGCGCCCGGTCGCCTTCATGGCAAAAGCGGAACTGTTTGGCGTTCCGGTGCTAGGCCCGATCATTCGCGCCTGCGGCGCCTACCCCGTGCGGCGCGGAGCCAGTGATCGCGAAGCGATCCGCACCGCCACGGCCCGCCTCGAGCAGGGATGGGCCACCGGCGTGTTTCTGGACGGCACCCGCCAAGCCAACGGCCGGGTCAATGAGCCGATGCCAGGCGCTGCCCTGCTCGCCGCCCGCAGCGGCGCCCCCCTCCTCCCCGTAGCGATCGTGAACAGCCACAGAGCCTGGGGCCCTGGCCAGAGGCGCCTGCGCACTGTGCCGATCCTGCTCCGAATCGGCACCCCGATCCCAGCTCCGGCCAGTCGCCGCAAGCCGGATCTGGAAGCCACCACCCTGGAGCTCCAGGAACGGATCAACGGCCTGCTCGATCAGGGCCTCCAGGATCAGAGCCTGCTGGGCCAGTCCCCCCGGTGAGCCACTTCCCCCATGACATCCGTGCCCAGGGTTTGAGATCCCGACCGGTGAGCACCCAGGCGAGGGCACGCAGACCATCGCCCACCTGCTTCCCCAGGCTCTCCTCCAGGCAACGGGGAGCACAGGCCACCGGCACGGCGGTGAGGCGGATGCCCCGACTGCCAGCCACCAGCCGCCCCACCACCATCGCCCGGGGCAGATGGTCGCGACTGGTGACAAGAATCACATGCTGCACGCCCTCACGCTTGAGGTCATCCACCAGAGAGGTGAAGTTGCCCAGGGTGTCTTGCGCCCGGTAATCCAGACGCACCCGACTCTGGGCCAGGCCCTCGCGATCCATCAGCCAATGGGCGTATTCGGGATTGCTGCCGCCGCTCACCACCACGGGGAGCGCGAGGCGACGGCCAAGCTGCAGACCGGCCTTCTCCCGATCCACATCACCGCCCAGCACCAAAACGCGCTGGGGAGGCTGACGCGTGAACCAGGCCTGGCGATAGGGCCGCAATGGCCAGGCACTGAGAGCGCCGAGCAGCGCCGCAGCGCCCAGGATTACGACGCGGCGCCCCATCGCCTCACACCACACCCACCGGTGACGTGGGATAGAGGGGCAGCACCTCCGACCAGGCGGCCGGGAGGCGGTTCTGATCGGCCTGGCAACAGAGATCGAGCAGATGCTGCACATCCGCTGCCACGTCCGTTGCCATGGGCAGGGCTGGACGGGGCGTGGCATCAGCAGCAAGCAGGCGAGGAACCTCCAGCTCCACCGCGCCGAGCTCAGCCGGGTTACAGCGATAGCAGCCGCCGACGCGACCGCGACGGGGCAGGTCTTGCACGATCCAGAACGGTTGCACCGGATCGAGGGGATCGATGTCGGCCGCAGCTTCTCGGGCCAGCCGGGGCGCCATCAGGGCAAAGCTGCTCACCCCATCGAGGGGAACCTGCAGCTGCTGCGCCAGGGTACGCGCCATCACCACGGTCAATCGGGTGCCGGTGAACCCGCCCGGCCCCGTGGCCACCGCCAGGCGAGTGATTGACGACCACTGCGCTGACGGCAACAGCAGCTGCACGGCCGGGATCAGATCGTTGGTCAGCCGGCGGCCACAGGAGAGCACGAGATGACGGCGCGTGTCGGAGGGTTGTTCGGCATCGAGCACGGCCACCCCAAGATCGGGAGTCGAACTGTGCAGCGCCAGGAGCCAGCGGGTCATGTGGGGAGCTTCGCACCCGGACGCAGACGCTGCCAGCGCCCAGTCTCCGCCTCAAAGCTGTCACAGGCGCGGACGTCCCACTCCACCCCCACACGCCCGCCCTCCAGATCGCGCACGCTGATGTGAATCCGGGGCTTTCGGGGCTCCAGATCCGGAGCAGGATTGAGGTGCTCGGCTCCGTGCTGCCGCTCCACCGCGTGATAGGCCTGGCAGCGATCGACCCAGCGGCAATCCACGCAGATGCACATGCCTCCCCATGCCGCTCAGCCATCCATTCTGGAGGCGGATCCCCGCACATGGGCCTCCCTGCTCTGGCAACGATTGGCACCGGAGCGCTGGCCGATCCCGCTCACGGCCCTGCCACCGGGCGCGGCTCTCGTGGGGGGAGCGATCCGGGATGGACTGATCGGGAGGCTGCGGCCCCAACCGGATCTCGATCTGGTGGTGCCCGAAAACGCCGTGGAGCTCACCGCCCAGCTGGCCCAACAGCATGGCGGCGCCTGCGTGGTGCTCGATGCTCAACGCGACATGGCCCGCCTGGTGCTGAAGGGCTGGACCCTCGATCTGGCCCGGCAGGACGGGGCCGACCTGGAAGCGGATCTTTGGCGGCGGGATTTCCGGCTCAATGCGATCGCCCTGGTGGTGGATCCCCAGCCCCAGTTGCTCGATCCCACAGGCGGCCTCGACGATCTACGCGCCGGGCGCCTCTCCGCCATCGGTGAAGACAACCTGATCGACGACCCGCTGAGGCTGCTGCGAGGCTTGAGACTGCTGGCGGAACTGTCTTTCAACCTCGACACCGCCACCATGGCGATGCTCAGGCGGCAGCGCGCCCTGCTGCCCAGGGCGGCACCGGAGCGCATTCAGGCGGAACTGCTGCGGCTGGTGGCAGGCCCGCAGGCCGACCAGGCCCTGGAGGTGCTCGACAACCTCCTATTGCTGAGGCCCTGGCAGGAGCTGGAGGGGCCGCCACCGGCAGCACTGCCGGTGCGGGGTGCTGGCCTGGAACAGGCGGCCGCGGCCCTCAACTCAGACGAACGCAACCAAGCCTTGCCCCTGCTCCGGCTCACCGCCTGCCTGGGTGATCGGGGACTGCAGAGCCTGCGCTTCAGCAAAAAGCAGTGTCAACGCTGTGCCCGGCTGCGTCACTGGCTGACACACCTGGAGCAAGCGGCGGACGACACCCTTCCAGAACTCGAACGACTGCAGCTGCATCTGGAGCTGGAGGACGACCTGCCAGCCTTGATTCTGCAACTGCCCGCCGAGGGGCGAGATCACTGGTTGATGCGCTGGCGGGATGGCAGCGACCCCTTATTCCATCCCCGGGCGCCCCTGGATGGACGCACCCTGCAACGCGAACTGGAACTGCCCCAGGGCCCCCTGCTGGGGCGACTGCTGCATCACCTGAAGCGCGAACGCGCCTTCGGGCGCATCCGCGATCGCGAGGACAGCCTTGCCGCAAGCCGGACGTGGCTGAAGCTTCAATGTGATTGACTGGCCTTGCAATGACGACCCCGATCGGCCTGACCGGATCTTCACGTTTCCATTTTCCCCTCCCTTCATGAGTGTTCGCCTCTACATCGGCAATCTGCCGCAAGACTTCGATAGCAAGGCACTGGAGTCTCAGCTCGCCAATGTGGGAGAGGGGATCCGTTTCAAAGCGGTGCTTGACCGCGAGACGGGGAGCTGCCGGGGCTTCGGCTTTGCCAATGTGAATGATGAAAAAGTCGCTGATGCTGTGATCGATCAGTTCAACGGCAAGGAGTTCGGTGGCCAATCCCTGCGGGTGGAGCGGTCCGAGCGCCGTGACAGCAACGCTGGCGCCACTGGTCGCCGTAGCGGTCGCGATCAGGGCCCTGCGCCTGGCACAGCCCGTAAAGCGGTGAACAAAGTGGTGCACAGCGATGCCAAGGCCGAGGAAGCTCCCGATCCGCGCTGGGCAGGTGAACTCTCCAAGCTGAAGGACCTGCTCGCCAATCAGAAGACCGCCGTCTGAGCAAAGACCGCACAAGATTCTCAGCCCGGGAGTAAACATCCCGGGTTTTTTTAGCGCGCCTGAGCGATCACAAAGGAGCGGGGCAACTCAAGCAATTTGCCAAGGCGGCCTACGTAGGCCCGATGGTTGAACACGTCGTAATCGAGCCGTTCAATCGCATCAAGAATGCCGCGATACAAACGCAGAGAGGTCCACACCGGCCAGCGTGCATCACCTGACAACCAACGCACACCCGCCTCGGAACGGGCAAACCAGAGGCGAGCACGCTCCAGTTGGAACACCATCAGATCGCGCCAGGCGTCATTCAGCCGACCGGCCAGGAGATCGGCCTCGGAATAACCGAATCGGTCGAGATCTTCCAAGGGCAGATAGATGCGACCACGGGAGCGATCTTCACCCACATCGCGAAGAATATTGGTGAGCTGATTGGCGATGCCAAGGGCCACAGCAGCATCGGAGGTGTTGGGATCATCGCTCCAAGGAGCCGTGGTGTAAGCCGGATCCAACCCCATCACGCCCTGGGTCATCAGGCCCACCGTGCCAGCGACGCGGTAACAGTAGAGACGCAGATCGTCAAAGGTGGGATAACGGGTCCAGGTGAGATCCATCCGCTGCCCCTCGATCATGTCGAGATAGGGCTGAATCGACTGTGGAAAACGCTCCAGGGTGTCGACCATCACCGCGTCAAGATCACTGCCAACCCGCCCGGCAAACATCGCGTGTGTGTTCTCCTCCCAGCGATCGAGTCGCTCAGCCAGTTCCGCCTGGGGACGGGCCTGGGCTTCGGCACTGTCCATCAGTTCGTCGGTGCGACGACACCAGACGTAAATCGCCCAGATCGCCCGCCGCTTCTCGGGAGGCAGCAGCAACGTGCCCAGATAAAAGGTTTTGGCCCACTCGGCCGTCTCCTGTCGGCAGGCTTCATAAGCCCGCTCCAGAGCCCCGCTTAGGGTCTGACTCCCGCGATCCTGGGAGGGTTCGGGAGGCGCGAGGGTCATGAGTCAAGCCGTGACCGGCGCACCGACATTGGCCAATGATTGCAGGTGGTCGCGTTGGCGGTCCACCGCCTGGGCACAGAGCTTGCCGCTGAGCACGGCCCCTTCCATCGAGGCCAGATAGCGCTGCATCGTGTAATCGCCTGCGAGAAAGAAGTTGGCAATCGGAGTGGTCTGATCCGGCCGCAACTGCTGGCAGCCAGGGGTGGTTTTGTAGACAGACAGAGGCGTTTTCACCACCTTGTATTTGCGAAGGGTGGCGGGCTGATCTCCACCGAAGTGCATTGGGAACAGCTTCTTCAGTTCGCCCATGGTGGCCTCGATGATCTCCTCATCCGGGCGACCGATCCAATCCTTGGCCGGAGCAAACACCAGCTCGAGCATGGAGCGATCGGGATCTTCGTATTCCTTGCAGGTGATACTCATGTCGGCGTAGACACTGAGCAGAGGAGAGCGGCTGAACAGCAGGTGATCGATGTCGGTGAGCTTGCGGTCGAACCACAGATGCAGATTGATCACCGGCACACCACGCAGGCCATCCAGCTTGCGGAACACCTCCATCTGCTTCCAGGGTTCGGGTAGCAACAACTTGAAGGGATCCACCGGCAGAGCACTGACGTAGGCATCCGCCTGAACCTCACGGGGCTCCTGTCCTTTCACCCCACCGATCTGGAAACCAGCCACACTGCCATCGGCGTTGAGGCGAATCTCCCGCAGGGGGCTGTTGCGATGCACCTCGCCACCCAGGGCCTCAATGTGCTCCACGATCGGCTGACACAGACGCTCCGGCGGTGCGCCGTCAAGAAATGCCATCTGAGATCCGTTTTTCTCCTGCAGAAAACGGTTCAGGGCCGTAAGCACCACGGTGGCCGAAATTTCATCTGGATCGATGAAGTTGAGAGCCTTGCTCATGGCGATGAACACCTCATCATTCACGCGTTCCGGGATGTTGTGCAGGCGCAACCACTCGGTCCAGGAGTACTGATCACACGCCTCCACATAGCCCTGGCCGCGGAGCATGGCTGGCACCAACCCCAGTCCGAACGCAATCTTTTCGGGCCAGGTGAGCATGTCGTTGTTGCCCAGAATCGCCGCCACGCCATTAACCGGTGCGGGGAGATCAGGAAAGTCAAAGCGGCTGTAGGTGCCAGGTTCCTCCGGCTGGTTGAAGATCATCGAATGGCTCTTCCACTGCAGCCGGTCTTCGATGTGCAACTCCTTGAAAAGCTGCAACATGTTCGGGTAAGCCCCGAAGAAGATGTGCAGACCGGTTTCATACCAGTCGCCGTCCTCGTCTTTCCAGGCCGCCACCTTGCCGCCCAGCACATCCCTGGCTTCGAGCACGATCGGGGTATGACCGGCGTCCGCCAGATACTTGGCACAGGACAGACCGGCCAGACCGGCTCCTGCAATGGCGACGCGCATGGCTGTCTCGAATTCGTGAAGCCAACCTTAAAAGGACCGCTTCCCCGGCCGCTTCCTAAAGTCGATTTCAACAGCCACCGGAGCCTCCGCTCGCCCCCCTGCCATGGCCGAGACCCTGCTGAAGTGCACCACCCGCCACGTACGGCTGTTCACCGCCCGGATGGAGAACGACAACCTGGTGCCGGCTGACGACCAGCTCACCCTGGATCTCGACCCCGACAACGAATTTCTCTGGGATGACGCCGCCATCGGCACGGTGCAGCAACGGTTCCGTGAACTGGTGGACAATCAGGCCGGCCAGGAACTGAGCGATTACACCCTCAGGCGCATCGGCACCGAGCTTGAGGGCTGCATTCGCAACCTGCTGCAGAGCGGCGCCCTGAAGTACAACCCGGCTTGCCGGGTGCTCAACTACTCCATGGGTCTACCCCGCACCCCGGAACTGCTGTGAGTCGTTCCCCCTACGACCGCCCCCGGCCCACCCGTCGCAGCAGCGAACGCCGCTATGAGGAGAGCCGCTACGGCCCACCTCCTACCGGTGGGAGCGGTCCGGGTGGGCTCAAATTCAACGGGGCCACCGCCGCAGTGCTCGCCGGCGTGCTTGTGATCGGCATCGGCATCGGCAGTGCCGTCACCAGCACCACCCAAGGCGATCAGGGCAACATCGCCAGCAGCCAACAACTGGACATGGCAGTGCCGGATCCAGAGTTCTGCCGGCAATGGGGTGCCAGTGCCTATGTGATGGACCTGGAGATGTACACGACGATGAACCCTGTGAGCAGCTTCGTGACCCAACCGGCACTGCAGGCCGGTTGCGTGATCCGCCGGGAGAACTGGGCCGTGCTCCGCAAGGAGGGAGCGATTACCCCCGCCCAGGAGCGGGAATGCAAACAACGGATGAATACCTTCGCTTACATCGGCTCAATCCGCGACAAGCCCGTGGTGCGCTGTGTGTATCAGACCGATATCCGGGAGAACAAGTTCATCACCAAGGGCGTCGCTGACGATTCCGTCGGCCTTACCCCGGAAGCGGATCAGTTCTGATCCATCGCTCTGATCACCCCGCTTCCACCACCGCTTCCCCCTCCTCCACGGCGCTGCGGCTCTGACGCAGCGGGCTGTCGGCACTGGCAAACACCGGAAGCACATCGCGGCGAAACGCTTCCGCTGCTCTGGAGCAGTAGCGGGCGGGGTGGCTGATCAGCTTCAGTTGCCGCCGCACCTGCAGATCCACCACAGAAGGCTTGTGCAGGGTGCCGGCATTGAGCTCCCGCTCAATCGAGACCACCGGCAGAAAGGCGGCACCAAGACCGGATTGCACCGCATTCTTGATCGCTTCCAGAGAATTGAGCTCCATCTCAATCCGCAACCGCTGCACATCAAGGCCGGAGCGCGCTAGCAGCTGATCCACCATCTTTCGTGTGGTCGATTGGGCATCGAGGCAAACGAAGCCGAGTCGGTAAAGGTCGTCTTTGCTCAGCTCAAGCAGGCGGGACAGCGGATGCTTCATCGGCAACACCAGAGCCAGTTCGTCGCTGGCGTAGGGCACCACCTGCAGCAACTCGTTGAGCTCCGGGGGGAGTTCACCGCCGATGATCGCCAGATCGATCTGACCGTTGGCCACACTCCAGCCGGTGCGCCGGGTGCTGTGCACATGCAGCTGCACGGCCACATCGGGGTATTTCTGCCGGAACAGGCCAATCATCCGTGGCATCAGATAGGTGCCTGTGGTCTGGCTGGCCCCCACCACCAGGGAGCCCCCCTTGAGGTTGTGCAGATCGTCGAGGGCGCGGCAGGCCTCGTGGCACTGGCTCAGGATTCGGTCGCAATAGCCGAGCAGCAGGTGCCCGGCCTCGGTGAGCTGGGCCTTTCGACCACCACGGTCGAAGAGGGAGACCTCCAGCTGCTTCTCAAGATTCTGGATCTGCAAGCTCACCGCCGGCTGGGTGACGAACAGGCTGTCGGCGGCCTTCTTGAAGCTGCCCTCGCTGACGATGGCGCGAAGAATACGCAGCTGATCCAGGGTGAACGGGAGATCGGCCATGGGGCCCAGCCACCCAGGCAACGGAGATCAGAACTGTAGGTGGGAGGCCTGCTGCAGGAGCGACCGTTCACGGAGCGCCAGAATCGCCGCTTGCGATGGCTGTGAGATCCAACCGTGCCGCTGAGCGCCCCTCCCAATCTTCACCACAGCAGCCTGGTGATGCTGGCCTTGCTCCTCGTATTCGCCCTGATTCACAGCGGCGGTGCGGCCCTGCGCAACCGCGCCGAAGCCCGCATCGGTGCCCGCGCCTGGCGCCTGATCTTCGCGGCTCTGAGCATTCCCTCAGCCGTGGTGGTGATCGGCTATTTCCTGGCGCACCGCTACGACGGCTTTCAGCTCTGGAACCTCCAGGCGGTGCCGGGCATGGTGCCCCTGATCTGGACAATGACGGCGATCAGCTTTCTGTTTCTCTATCCGGCCACCTACAACCTGTTGGAGATTCCTGCCGTTCTCAAGCCCCGGGTGCGGCTCTATGCCACCGGAATCATTCGCATCAGCCGCCACCCCCAGGCCGTGGGTCAGATCCTGTGGTGCTTCAGCCATGCCCTCTGGATCGGCAGCAGCTTCATGCTCGTGACCTGCGCCGGCCTGATCGGCCACCATCTCTTCGCCGTCTGGCATGGCGATCGACGCTTGAAGGAACGCTTCGGCACCGCCTTCGACACCCTGCGGGACAGCACCTCTGTGGTTCCCTTCGTGGCCGTGCTCGATGGGCGTCAGCGGCTCGACTGGCGCGAACTGCTGCGTCCGGCCCAACTCGGCATCACCATCGCCGTGGGGGTGTTCTGGTGGGCCCATCGCTACATCCCGATCGGCGGCATGGTCTTTCTTCACTCACGACTGGAGGGCCTGTTGAGCTGAGCTGCCTACACTCGACATCAGCCTGATTCGCCCGGATGCACTCGGCCGCTGACTTCGCCTGGTTGATCCCGGTGCTCCCCCTGTTCGGTGCCGTCGTCACCGGCCTGGGGCTGATCAGTTTCAACCGCACGATCAATCGGTTGCGCAAACCGGTTGCCGTGCTGCTGCTCAGTTGCGTGGGGGCAGCCGCCGCTATCAGTTACGCGGTGCTGCTGGAACAACTGGCTGGTGCCGCTCCGGTGGAACATCTTTTCGTATGGGCCAGCGCCGGCAGTTTCAGCCTGCCGATGGGATATGTGGTGGATCCACTCGGGGCCGTGATGCTGGCCCTGGTCACCACGATCGCTCTGCTGGTGATGCTCTATTCCCATGGGTACATGGCGCACGACAAGAGTTACGTGCGCTTTTTCACCTACCTCGCCCTGTTCAGCAGTTCGATGCTCGGGCTGGTGTTGAGCCCGAACCTCCTCGAGATCTACGTGTTCTGGGAACTGGTGGGGATGTCGTCGTATCTGCTGATTGGCTTCTGGTACGACCGCGACGGTGCCGCCCATGCCGCCCAGAAGGCCTTTGTGGTGAACAGGGTCGGGGATTTCGGGCTCCTGCTCGGCATCCTCGGTCTGTTCTGGGCGACCGGCAGCTTTGATTTCCAAGGCATCGCTGATGGTCTCTCGGCTGCGATCAGCTCAGGAGTGGTGCCCGGCTGGGCCGCTCTCGCCCTCTGCCTGTTTGTGTTCATGGGGCCGATGGCCAAGTCGGCCCAGTTCCCACTGCACGTGTGGCTACCCGACGCCATGGAAGGCCCCACCCCGATCTCCGCCCTGATCCACGCCGCCACGATGGTGGCCGCCGGCGTGTTTCTGGTGGCTCGCCTGGAGCCGCTCTATGCCCAATTCCCATCGGTGGGCCTGGTCATTGCCGTGGTCGGCACGATCACCTGCTTCCTGGGGGCATCGATCGCCCTCACCCAGATGGATCTCAAGAAAGGTCTGGCTTACAGCACCGTGAGCCAACTGGGCTACATGATGCTGGCCATGGGCTGCGGCGCCCCGGTGGCCGGGATGTTCCACCTGGTGACTCACGCCTTCTTCAAGGCGATGCTCTTCCTCTGCTCCGGCTCGGTGATCCACGCCATGGAAGACGTGGTGGGGCATGAACCGGTGCTGGCGCAGGACATGCGCCTGATGGGCGGCCTGCGCGGCAAGATGCCGATCACGGCGATCACCTTCCTGGTGGGCTGCATCGCCATCAGCGGCATCCCACCCCTCGCCGGCTTCTGGAGCAAAGATGAAATCCTCGGCCAGGCCTTCGGCACGTTCCCGCTGTTGTGGGCCGTGGGCTTCCTCACCGCAGGCATGACGGCCTTCTACATGTTCCGCCTCTACTTCCTCACCTTCGAAGGGGAGTTCCGCGGCACGGATACGGCGATGCAACACAGCCTGCTCGAAGCAGCCGGCAAAACTGCTGACGAAGACCATGGCCATCACGCCGGCAGCGTGCATGAATCCACCTGGTCGATGACCCTGCCCCTGGCGATCCTGGCGGTGCCGTCCGTGCTCATCGGCCTGCTCGGCACCCCCTGGAACAGCCGCTTCGCTGCCCTGCTCAATCCAGAGGAAGCGGTTGAGATGGCTGAGCACTTCAGCTGGGAAGAATTCCTGCCCCTGGCCGGTGCCTCTGTGGCCATCTCATTGGCGGGCATCAGCATCGCCGTTCTCGCCTATCTGCTGCATCGCCTCGATCTGAGCCAACTCGCGGCCGCTCGCTTCCCGGCGATCAATGCCTTCCTCGCCAACAAGTGGTATCTCGATGCCATCAACGAGAAGCTCTTTGTTCGCGGCAGCCGCAAGTTGGCGCGCGAAGTGCTGGAAGTGGACGCCAAGGTGGTGGATGGCGTTGTGAATCTCACCGGCCTGCTCACCCTGGGCAGCGGCGAAGGACTGAAATACTTCGAGACCGGCCGGGCCCAGTTCTATGCCCTGATCGTGTTCGGTGGTGTCATCGCCCTGGTGGTGCTGTTCGGCGTGCTCGGCAGCCCGATCGGCTGACTCGCCTGCGCTCTGATGGCGTTGATTCCCTTATGTGTGTCAACGCCTATCGAGGGGATGCGAACCGGGCCAGGATTTCTACACTCCAACCAGTGCTGAAAAGGCCTGGCCGTGCTGGATTTCGCCGTCAGTCCACCCTTCGATCCCACGTCGGCTCTGGTGCCTGACGCTCTCGAAGCCGGTGTTCCCTGGCTGAGCCTTTCGATTCTGTTTCCGATCGTCGGCGCCCTGATCGTGCCCTTTGTTCCCGACAAGGGAGACGGCAAACAGGTGCGCTGGTTTGCGCTGGGGATCGCTCTGATCACCTTTCTGATCACCGGTGCGGCCTATCTCAACGGCTATGACCCGAGCGTGAGCGGCCTGCAGCTGTCGGAACGGGTGAGCTGGCTGCCGCAGCTCGGACTCACATGGGCCGTCGGCGCTGATGGGCTCTCGATGCCCCTGATCCTGCTCACGAGCTTCATCACCTCCCTGGCCGTTCTCGCCGCCTGGCCGGTCACCTTCAAACCGAAGCTGTTCTTCTTCCTGATCTTGGCGATGGATGGCGGTCAGATCGCCGTCTTCGC
>CALGVO010000124.1 GCA_937930135.1 uncultured Synechococcus sp.
CGGCGGCACCGAGGGACGCATGGAAGCAACGGGCCAGATCAAGCCAGGCCTGGGGAACCCCTTCCAGGTTGGAGGGTGGCTGGGGCAAGCGGCGGCATGCCAGCGGCCGATTCGGTGTGGACGCAAGCTGCAGGCCGGAAGCCTGCAACACCGCCAGGGCCGGTTGCAATTCGGCGTCTGGATCAGCGATCAGGCGCTCAAAGTTGAGCAGGGGCCAATGCCCCACGCGGGGATGACGTTGACGGCACTGCACCAGATCGAGGTTGTATCGCAGCCAGAGGGCGAGGGCCTTCAGGGGCGGCATGTCGTCGCGGTAGCCGATCGAAGCGACCACGGCGGCGGGATCACGCACGATGGCAATCCCGTGGTGGAGCCAGTGGGGCCCCAGCGCGGCCGACACCAGTGGCAAGGTGCGGCAGAGGCGCGGATCCTTGAGGGCAAGGGCTGGTCGGGCCGTGACGCCGGGAGACGGGGTCGCGGCTGCGCACCAGTTCTCCAGCAGGTGGCGCGTTTCCCGCGCCAGGCCGGCCTGCAGGCCAGCGTCGTTGGCCTCGGTGATCGCGAGGGGCCAGCTGCCATCCCACTGGCAGCCCATCGCCGCCAGCCAGGCGTCGTTGAGGGCCACCAGATCGGCGGATTCCTGAAAGCCGTCGGGATTGTCGGCGGCGGGCGGTAGCAGATTGGGGGGCAACTGCACGCCGTGACGTTCGAGCGCACGCACACACAAGGAAGTCCCGCTGCGGTGCATGCCGAGCACCCACAGCGGGACAGGGATGAAGTCAGGCGAAGTGCAACTCAAACAAACTGAACTTCGTTGATCACTGCCCCATTCTGGCTGACCAATAAAAGAGTGCTCACCGGGTCGCTAGTGTTGTAGGTGATGGTTACCTCACTGCTGCCCAAGCCAGTGATGCTTGTTTCCACTTCAAGGCTGGCCGCAAGTTGAATGCTGTCTTCAGCTGGATTGAAGTCTGTAATAATATCTGTCGTGTTGGTAGCCGCACCGTCTGGAGTAAGGAACTGGTCAAACGTCAGATAATAGGAGTCAGCTCCGGGGCCAAGTGTTACCTCGTCGCTGCCTGTTCCGGCGCGAATGATGTCATTCCCGTCGCCGCCATTCACAATATCGTCACCTGCGCCTGCACGAATGAAGTCGTTGGCGGCGGAGCCTAGGATTTCGTCGTTGGCTGCTGCGGTTTGGATGTAAAAATCAGGAGCGTTTGGGGCGTCAGGGGTGAGATTGCCGGGAGCATTGTCCGCAATCGTTCCTTGAGAAGTGTCTCGAAACTCGGCGGTAGTATTACCAACTGTTTGTGTATTCAAGTCAACCTTGACTCCAGGCACTGGAATGGCGTTGTCGTAGTTGACGATGATTTCGCCTTTGTAGTAATCGGCTGTTTGGACGGTAGAGCCAGCATTGGATTGGATTGCGCCTTCATCGTTCGTGCCAAGTCCGATGAGGATTCGAGCTGCGTTGTCTGCCTCTGGGTTTCCGACGATCGCGACGTTTGCACGCTCAGTCGCTGCGGCAACTTCAACGGACCCATCGGATACATTGTCGGTGATGTTGAGTGCAACGGGATTATCCGATGAGGACTCGGGCGTTGTGATAATGGCTTTCTGGCCTGTGCCTATAGGTGCCGCAGACGTTTCGCCATCGGCGCTGCGCTCATTAATGGGGTTGATGATCACCGCGCCAGGACTGTCGGGTGCGATAGGGGGAACAGGAGGGATAACGGCGGACATGTGTTAGAAATCCAATTTCATTAGAAAATAGCCCAGCCGTCCTCGTCAGTCAGTTGCGGTGGACTCTTTTTTGATTGATCCTTGCACAACTCTTTCGGCAGTGCCGATCCAGCGTGTCCCGGATCCGTTGCAGCAGATCGCCTGGGAGCGTCTGATGGAGGTTGTGCATCCCCTGCAGGCGCGCCAGTGGGGCAGCAGATCCCTGTTGTCTGTCGGTCGTTGCAGGAAGGCCAGAATCCTGTTCAGCTCGTCCTCGGGATGGGCAAACAAGTGCTCGCTGGAAACCAGCAGCAGTTGCTCCTGAGGCAACATGGCGAGTTGATGCCAACTCGGAGCCTGTGCGTTCAACAAGCGGGCCGCTTGATCGAACCGTCCCAGTCGCCGCCAGCACTCGGCCAGGGCAGTGCGGAGGTCAGCCTGCTCGGGCGGCAGCAGGCTCCAGGTTTGCCATTCGGCTGCTGATTCAGCGTCGCCGCAGGCTCGTCGCCAGCGGGCCACCCGTTCGTAGGCGCTGGGTGTGGGCGCGTCAGCTTCCAGATCGATCAGGGCCTGATCCAGATCGGCCGGCGGGGTCTCACGCATACCGCTCATGATGACGTGTCCAGTGCGGCCAAGGTGTCTGCCGCTTCACTGGCGCCAGGTCGCAGATCGATCGGATACAAGCCTGGCCCCTCATAAAGCCATTCCTGCAGCGGTAGCGGTGTTGCGGCGGCTTCAAGGCGACGGTGGCGCAGCTGGCGTCGCTGGATCAAGGGATCGAAATAAGTGGGTGCATAGGCGGGGTTGACCAGCTCGATCACGTCCGTGTCGGGCCGGGCTGCGAGCAGATTGGCCATGGCGGCACCGTGGGGTGCGATCAGGGTTCCGGCCGCCGCCACCTGGTGCCACTGCTGCTGCACGCTGCGAAGCGAGAGGGCGGGGATGCCGAGCTGGGTTTGCCACAGGCGTTCCGCCAGGGCCGGGCGGCGCTGGCTGGTGCCGCGCCCCAGCCACAGCCTTGTTTCAGCGTCAGTGGTCCCCTGCTCGATCCCCCAGAACTGCTCCAGCCAGGTGAGATTGCCGTGGGCGGGTCGACCAAAATGGCTGGTGAAGCTGGGCACGAGCAGCAGCTCTGCCTGGAGGTGATCGCTTGCCGGCAGCAGCCGATCCGGCCCGATACCGAGGCGTTGCAGCGCTTGGCGCACGTAGGCAGGTGAACCGCCGTTGTGCCAGAGGCGCAGATCGGGCCACTGCTGCAGCGCGGCCTGCCAGCAGCGCCCGAGGCGCGGCAGCAGTTCCAACTGCCAGTGGAAGAACAGTTCCGCCGAGAGCTCTGCCACCGCCAGCACAGGGCCTGCGGCATGTTGGGCCGGTGGGCGATCCCTTTCGGCCTGACGCAAATGCTCGATCGTCAAATGTTCCAGCGCCTGCCGATGCGGGCAGGCGGGCCAGGGCCAGGGGTAATGGCGGCAGAGTTGGCTGAGCCATTGGCCTGAGGCGTCCTGCACCGCCACGCCATGGCTGAGTCGCCAGGGATTGCGCTGGCGGGGCACCCAGATGCGCCCCTGGGGCAGTTGGGTCAGCTGCAATGGCGGATCCGCCGGGTTCGCCTGCTTCTGGCAGGGGAGGCAGGCCTGGGCGGCGCAGGGGGGCTGCAGCCATGGTTCCGGTGGTGCCGTCGGTTTGGCCAGCAGTTGGGCGCCGGTGTGGTAACCCAGCCGGTCGTATAAGCCGGCCAGCTGGGCATCGAGGCGCTGCTGGCGACCGCAGCCCCAGGCCCGTTCCAGGTGTTGCAGGGCTCGGCTGGGCACCTCGGGCAGGCAGATCTCACCCCAGCCCTGCAGCAGGGCGCCAAGACGACTGACGCCCGCCTCGCCGGGATCGCCAGCCAGCAGCATCCTGGCCAGTTCGAGCGCCTGGCGCCGCAGGGGCGCGATCGGATCGCGACTCAGCCCGGCAGCGGCGGCCTCCAGGTGGGCCTCCACGGCAGGGCGCTCCTGCAGCAGCAGGCTGTGCCAGGCGCTGAGGGCCCGGCGCGGTCGCCCCTGATCCAACGCTTCCAGCGCTTCGGCGTGAAGGGTTGGAGCGTTGGTGGTGGTGCTGTTGCTTGCGGTCATCGCGCCAAGAGCAGCTCCTGGGCTTGCCGCCAGAAGCGGCTGGCCTGCAGTGCTTCGGCATCGAAGCGCTGACCGATGCGGGCGCAGCTGCGCGCGAATACTTCCAGGTAGTGCACCGGTCGCCTCGGGAGGGGATACGGGCAATCCTCCAACGCCTGATGGAGCAACTGCAGAGCCAGATCTGGGGCGCCATCGCTCCAGGCCTGCCAGCTGGCCCAGGTGGTGGTGTCGTAGCGCTGGCTGCGGGCCCAGCCTGGCTCGCTGGCCGCCACCGCTTCCAGGTGGCGCTCCATCACCGCCAGCAACCCTTGCAACTGGGCCTTGGTGCGACCGCTGGCATTGGCGCCATGGAGGCGGTAGCGCACCAGCTCCTGCTCGATCCAGGCTCCCTCGTGGCCAGCTGCCGCCAGACGCAAGAGCAGATCCACGTCTTCTGAGTGGCGCAGCTGGGGATCAAACCCGCCCACAGCGAGCAAAGCGTCGCGGCGCACGGTCCAGGCGCTGGGCAGCACAGCCTTGTGCTGCATGAAGCTGCGCCAGCTGAAACCGGCCCCCTCCTGCCAGGGCCTCACGGTCTGTTGATGACGCCCGGCGTCATCACAGCGCCACCAGCCCCCATGCACATGGCTCAGGTGGGGATATCGAGCGAAGGCCTGCAGCGGCAAGGACAGGCGCCCTGGCAGTGGACGATCATCGGCATCGAGAAAGGCGATCAGGGGGGCCCGGCTGGCGGCGACGCCCGCATTGCGGGCCGCGGAGACACCGCACCCACCAGTGCGGATCAACTGCCAGCGCTCCTGGGGCCAGTGGGCGCAGAGCCGCTGCAGCAACGCGTCGCTGCCATCGCTGCTGGCGTCATCGATGGCAATCAGCTCGAACCCGGTGTGCCATTCGCGCACCAGGGCCGCCAGTAGGGGGGGCAGCCAGGGTGCGGCATTGCGCATCGGCACCACCACACTGATGGGGGGAGCGAAGGCCACGGCGGCAACCGAAGACAGATGAGCTTGATGCTGTCATCCGATGACAGACTTGTGCTGCGATCTGCACAGGGTCATGCCGCGCGCCAGCAAGGGCTCCACGTCGGGCAACGCGAGCAGTGGGGGCAGCAAACGGAGCTCCAAGCGCAACGCCAAGTCAAGCCAAGCCAAGCCAAACACTGAGGCGACAGCTGCAACGCCTAGGCCCAGTGAGGAGGCGTTGCCGAACGAGCTGCCCATGGCGGAGCGTTACTACGAGCTGGCGGAATCGATGAATGCCCGCGGGGCAATCGAACTGGCGGTGCCGTTTTATCGCCAGGCCCTGGCGATGCTGCTGGAGGAACGGGACCAGTTGCGACAGCTGTTGCCTGAGCAGCAGCAACAGCAGCGTCTGTTGGACAGCCGCGAGGAGCAGATCGAAGGCCTGATCACCGAAGCGGCCCTGTTGCAGGTGGGCAGTGGCAGCGGCCTTGACGAGCGCATCGCCGAACTGGCGGAGGAGCTGACGCCCCAGAGCGCCCAGCAGGTGTTGGCGGGCTTGCGCGAGCTGGTGCCGGAGCCGGAACTCCTGCCCGCCAGAGGTCGCAGCCTCGAGGGCAAGGCCCTGATGCTCTGTGGTCGCGTCGCTGAGGCGATCGCCAGTTTTGAAGCGGCCTACGCCGCCGCTGGCCAGGCGCCCGAGCATGGGATCAACCTGGCGGCGGCCCTGTTGGCGGCAGGCCAGGCCAGCCAGGCAGCCGCTCTGTTGCAACCCCTGCATCAACAGGGTTTGGCGGAGTTGGAACCGGATCAACGGGCCGCGCTGCTGCGCAATTTCGCCACGGCGGCGAGTCAGCTGGAGCAACCGCTTCTGGCCCTGCAGTTGCGCCGGCAGTGGTTGCAGCTGGAGCCGGAGGCGGTGCCCTGCGACCGCTGGTTGGGCTGGTGCCGGGTCGGCTTGGCGCAACCCCCCGGCGATCACGCCCGCCAGGAAGCTCTGGCTTTTCTGCAGGATCTGCGCCGCCTGCATCCCGCCAACCGCGCGATTGCTGAGGTTCTGGCGGAAACCCTGGAGGCGGAGGGCAACTACCGCCAGGCGGCGCTGCTGTATCGCGAGTTGTTGCGGCCGTGAGCGCCAACCTCAATGGCCAGGAGCTCTACGCCCAGGCGGCCACCGCGGTGGAGCAGGCCTCGTGGGGTCGGGCAGAGGCCCTGCTATGTCGGTTGTTGGCGTTGCAGCCCGACCATGCCAGTGGCCATCACCTGCTGGGCAAGAGCCTGCGCGCTGTCGGTGAACCCGACCAGGCTCTGGCGGCCCAGCAGCGCAGTTGTGCGCTCGATCCCTGGCTGGGTTGGAACTGGTTTGCCGCTGGTGAACTGTTGATGGAGCAGCAGCGCTGGCCGGAGGCGGCCGAGGCGTTTGCCTGGGCCTTGCATGCGCTGCCGGCGGAGGGTTGGATCGCTCACCAACTGCAGCAGGCGCGCTGCGCTGGGGTTGTGGCGGGCGACAGCTATCAGCATTGGATTCGGCACCACGAGCCGCGCCTGCCCGATCCGCTCACGCCCCTCACGCAACAGTTTTGGACGTTGGATGGCCAGGGCCAGTGGCGGGCCTTGCATGGTCCGGCGTCCTTGCAGCCGCGCCGAGCACCGCTGGGATCCTCGCCTTGGCCTGTGGAGGGCTGGTTGGTGTTGCTCGGCCCGCAGACCCAGTTGCGGCCGGGGGCGCTCCAGGCGTTGGAGGGGTGGTTGGCGCAGGCCTTGCCCTGGCAACAGGCCGGCCAGGCGGTGGCGGATCTGAGCCCACGCCAGCGGGGCTGCTGGGCGTTGCCGGATTTGGTGTATGCCGATGAAGATCGGATCGAGCCCGACGGCCGGCGCTGGGATCCCTGGTTCAAGCCGGGTTGGGTGCCGGAGAGCTTCTGGAGCAGTCCCTGGCTTGGTGGCTTGAGTGTGTGGCGCTTGAGTTGGCTGCGTCATCAGACGCTGCCCTTGCCGCCAACGGATCCGGCGGCTCGCTTCCGCTGGCAGCTGGCGGCTTTGGAGCGCAGCCCGCGGATCGAGCCCTGCCCGTTGCTGCTCAGCCATCAGGCGATGGCGAGCGGTGGGGCCAACGGCAGAGCCGATCAAGACTCTCAGTTGGAAGCTGAGGCTGCGGCCCTGTTCGCCCATCTGCAGGCGCAGGGCGAAGCGGTGCAGGCGGTGACGCCTTTGCCCCAGCGCCCCGGCTGTTTTCAGCTGCACTGGGCCCTGCCGAAGCGCGTTGGCTGCTCGCTGCTGATCCCCACCCGCGATCGCGCCGATCTGTTGCAGGTGTGTTTGCAGAGCGTCTGGGATAGCACGGAGGCGGCGCGGGCCCAGGGTATCGATCTCGCGTTGGTGCTGATCGACAACGGCTCGGTGGAGCAGGCCACCACGGAGCTGCTTTGTCGCTGGCAGCAACGGCTGGGTGACGCGATGACCACGTTGCGGCTGGAGCAGCCGTTCAATTGGAGCCAGCTCAACAATCAGGCGGCAGCGCGGGCTCGTGGTGAGGTGTTGCTCTGCCTCAACAACGACATCGAGGCGCGGCAACCCGGTTGGCTGGAGGCGATGGTGGCCCAGGCGCTGCGTCCGGTGGTGGGTTGCGTCGGTGCCAATCTGTTGTATCCCGATGGCACCTTGCAGCACGGTGGTGTGGTGCTGGGCCTCCACGGCGGTGCCGACCATGCCTATCGCCATCTGCCCCTCAGCCATGGCGTGCATCGCGGTCGCAGCGGCCTGCTCACGGGTTGGGGTGCGGTCACCGGGGCGTGCCTGATGCTGCGCCGGGAGCTTCTGTTGCAGCTCGGTGGTTTCGATGAAGGACTCCCGGTGGAATTCAACGATGTGGATCTGTGTCTGCGGCTGGGCTCCTTGGGCTACCGCCATGTGATCCCCCCCGAGGCGGTGTTGATCCACCACGAAAGCCAGAGCCGCGATGCCCAGGCCAGCCGCACGGCTCACCAGGCCCTCCAACGGCTCCAACGTCGCTGGCCCGGCCGCTTACGCAGCGGTAGCCCCTGGTGGCCGCAACAGATGGAACCGAATCACGTTGATGGCCGACCGTTGGGGATGGCGGTTTGCGTTGACTGATGGCTTGAGGTCTCGATCACCGAGTGATAAATCCTGGAAAGATCACTCGCGCAGGCCTCCACATCACGCAGGTGATCGGATGGAACAGGACGATGTTGACGTCTCCGATAGACCCAGCGATACAGCGGACCTTCACTGAATCCCAGGCTGAGGATGTCGCTCCATCGATTGGGCTCCATCATCGGTAAGGTGAAAACACCTTCTTGGCCCTCTAGAGCTGACAATCCACCCGCATTGGTTGTGATGATCGGAAGACCATAGGCCAGGGCTTCTCTGGCGACAAATCCGTACACTTCATGCCACAACGATGGCATCGCCACGAGATCTGTCTGTGAAAAGATGAAGGGCAGATCGGCTCTGTCGTAAGGCCCTTGCAGTGTGACGACGTCGGGGTGATCTTGGCTGATGTGTTTGATCGCTAGCTGGCTCGATTGATTGCCGTGGTAGCTGGTTGGACAAGGGCCATGCAGCTGAATAGCAACGATATTGTGCAGGTCTGACTGAAGACAAGCTTGGCAGAAGAGAAGCTGGCCTTTGTGCGGTGCAATCGTTCCGAGGATGGCGATGCGTATTTTGTTATGGGTTGCGGGTGCTGAGCTTTGCTTCTCTCTGCTCAGGCTTTCTCGTGAAAAGACGAGGTTGAGCCCATTTTCAATGGTTTGGATCGGGCTGGTGATTCCGTGTAGCTGGTGAATGTGAGCGGCTTGTCGAGATGGTGAAATCACTGCTGCTGCATGCTTTAAGCAGTGATCGCTGTATTGAGTCCAGGCTGTTTTGAGAGATAGCGGTCGTGATGACCTAAGATTTGAGTGGTTATGATGAGATTGATAGTATTCCGATGACTCGAGGCTTTTGGCTGTTTGATAAGGCCAGGTCTGCAAGGCATTCTGTTCCCAGGATTCGTGATCAGTTGGGTCGATGATGGTGTTTTGATTGCTGAACAATTGGCCGCGAGGGTCGAGCGTCCAATAGTCATGCAAGGTTGCCACGCAGGGCAGTGATTTGCTGAGAGTGGCAATGGCTCGGATGCCAAAAAATAAATTGTGATGGAAATCAAGAAGGTCGAGTTGATGGTGATTGACCCAGTGTTCGAGGATGACTTCAGCTTGTGGCACCCGCTGAAAATCCATCAGGCATTTGGTGTCTTCATAGCAGTAATTCATTTCCTGGATCTGAATGCCATTGTCCATCCAGCCACGCGTGGCAAAGCGTTCGCCCGATCCCGTGGTATTCACGCAATGCACAAAAACCTGATGGCCAATGGCGCGTAAGTCATGGGCGATTCCGTGAACATGGGTTTCCAGGCCACCGCGATGCTCATCGCCCCAGGCAAAAGAGACAAGGCCGATCTTGAGTGAGCGCCTCATAGTCGATTGAAAACTATTGCTGGAAAGCTTGTGTGCAATCAGAATTTGATTTGCAGCGACGCCTGCAGACTCAGCCGTACCCGTTCTGTCAAAACGGCATCGGGGAGTGGTACGCGCTCTGGAAAGCCATCGATTGGCGTAACGCGGCAGCCGGGGTATTCGCAATTGCTCACAATGCTTTCAATCATGGGGGTGATGACCAGACCGATTTCGTTGAATGGCCTCCAACTGATGCCTGCGTTGAGATTGCGGCCGCTCCATTCACCGATGATGTGTAGACCATCCAAGGCTTCAATGGCAATGGAGGCTATGGGATTAATTTGTCCATAGTCGCTGCCTGTTCTTAGTGCTCGCTTGAAGCGTTCGTTGCTGCAGGGATTGGTTGGAGTGAATCCATAAGTTGCACAGCCTGCATCTCTCAGGGCCTGAGATTGGTCTTGGAAGGTTTGCTCGATTGGTTTGAATTCGCCGTTGCCGACCCCTGCCGTGAGGTAGAGATTGCGAAACCATGGGCTTGCATTTCCAGGAGGCTTAAGTCTGAGGCGTTGACTGCCCACAAAGTAAAAATTGCGGGTCATGTCTGAAAAGGTGAAATCCTGGCTGTCCCAGGTGATCAGATTCTCGACCCCTGTTCGGAAGGACGTGTCTGGACCAATGGCTTTGGAATAATGTAGACCTGTCTGGACACCTTGAAGGATGCGGTTGCTGTCGACGAGAGGCCCATCACCACTTCCAATGGCGCCCGAAATGGTTTCAGCACTGGTTGTTATGAAAAATCCACCCCAGGTTTGGGTGTCGCCAAATCCTAGATTGAAATAGGTGCTTCCGTTGGCCTGAGTATCGAGTGATTTTTGCCAGTCATCAAAGGTGGTAAACGCTTCACAAGGTCCTTTCCCCAGGGTGCAATCGGTTCCGGTCACGCTGACGTCAAACATGACGCCATAGGGGCCATATCCGTTTGGGACGAGATAACTGATTTGTGGTAGCCATCGCTCATTGCGCCACAACGCTCTCGAGCTGGAGTAAGTGGGAGAGGCTTCATCGAAAGCGCGCCGTGCGATCTGAATGGCTTCAGTCGCGTTTTGGATCACCATTTGAGGGTTTTCCTCCGCCACGATCACGCTCTCGCTGTCCACCGGTTCCCACACCAGCCCTGCATTGGCGCTGATGGTTGGGTTCGCTTCCGGCATCACCGCAATCGAGGTGCTGCTGGGTGTGCTGTCGCTCGGTGTGTTGTTGCTGGGGATTACCGGTTCCCAAACGAGCGTGGTCGGTTGCGGCGGTGGTGTGGTCGACGTCAACGTCGACGTTGGCGGTTCGGTTGCCGCGGGCACGGGTTCCCACAGGAGGGGCTTCGCAACAACGGTGTTGGCCGCGTTGTTCTCCGGCAACGCCGGCAGGGGGGGGACCGGTTGCCACTGCAGCTCCTGCGCCGAAGCGGCGGTGCCGCTGGCGGTGAGCAACAGCAGGGCTGCAAGCCAGCTGCGGGTCATGCCGCCACTCCCACGTGGTTGAGTTGTCGCAACAACGCCAGCTGGCGCGGCAGTGGGTTGGTGCCGGGGTGCACCTGCATCAGATAGTCGAGCGCCTCGGTGGGGGAGAGTGCCTGGGTTTGCACCAACCAGGCCATGCACAACAGCGGCGAACGCTCCATGGCTGCCACGCAATGCACAAACACTGGTCCCACCTGGCGCAGCGCCGCCAGCTGTTGAAGCGCGTCCTCCAGCTGCCCCAGTTCGAGCACGTCTGCACTGCGGTGATCCGGCAGCACCAGGCGCTTGCAGCAAAAGCGCTCCTCCAGACCGGCTGGGGCTGGGGCTTCCTCGTTGCTGCAGAGACTGAACACAGCGCGGATGCCGGCGTCGTGCAGCCGTTGCAGATGCTGCTCAGCCCGCGGTGCCGGACCCACCGCCAGTGCATCGACGAGCACCCAGTCGATCCGGAAGCGACGGGGCGATAGGGCTGTGATCGGCGCCACCATCAGCTGTCGAGCCAACGCATCAGCTGGCGCCGGCGCTGAGCCACCCGCTCGCGCAGGCTGCTGGGGGCTTTCGGGGCCGCTGTCACCCGTCGTTGCTGACGGGATGCTCCCGCAGCGTCGCCGCCCTCAGGCTCCGCTTCGGCGTAATGGGCGTAGGCCGCTGCAGGGTCGTAGGCGGCATAGCCGTAGCTGCCATAGCCATAGCCATAGCCATAGCCATAGCCATAGCCATAGCCATACTTTCCGTAGCCGTATTGGCCGTAGCCGTAGGCCGAGGCACCCTGTCGCTCCGGTTTAATCGCATTGGTGACGATGCCCAGCAGGGGGGCACCGCTGCTGCGGATGCGATTCACCGCTTCCCGGGGCAGGCCGCGATCGACGCGATCCAGGCTCACCAGCAACATCAGACCATCGCAGTGTTCGGCCACCAGGGCGGCATCGGCGAGACCGAGCACCGGTGGCGTGTCGAACAGGATCAGATCAAACTCGCCACTCGCTTCGAGGTCCTGCACCAGTTGGTGCATACGCCCGGAACTGAGCAGCCGGGCGGGATCCGGGGGACGGCGTCCGGCGGTGATCACCGACCACCCCTCATAGCCCTCCACCTGTTGCAGAGCGTCGCGCCAGGCGGGCGCTTCATCGCTGAGCAGATTGGACAGTCCGCGCAGGTTGTTGAGCCCCAAGCGGGTGTGCAACTGCGGTTTGCGCATGTCGGCATCAATCAGCAGCACCCGTTGGCCCATTTCCGAAAGGGTTTTCGCCAGCAGGCTGATCACCAGTGATTTGCCTTCCGACGGCAGGGAGCTGGTGAGGGCGATCGAGCGCAGCGGCCGGTCGCTGTTGAGGAAGCGCAGCGACGTGAATAGGTTGCGGAAGGCCTCTTGATAGAAGAAGCGTTGGTAACGGGCCTCCTGTTTCTGCTGGGGATCGCTCACCGGCAGGGTCTGAGTGTCGAGCTCCTTGAGCATGAAGCGCTTGTTTTCTCGCACCCCCTGGAAAAAACTCACATAAGGAACGTGGCCCAGTAGGGGCAAGCCCAGCTCATCCTTCACTTCACCGGCATGGTGGAACACATGATCCATGCGATCGCGCAGCAAGCCGGCGCCAGCGCCGGCCACCAGCCCCAACACCGCGCCAAGAGCAAGGTTGCGCGGCACCGAGGGTTTGATCGGATCGGGATTGATTTCCGGTGGATCAATCACCCGCCAGGGCACGCTGCGCTGGGCGATTTCCAGTTGGAAATTCTCACGAGCGCTCACGAGGCCGGCCAGGTTCTCCTGCGCAATCGTGAGCCGGGTCTGCAGGGCTTCGTATTGCTTGATCAACGCCGGTTGTTTGAGGAACTGGGCATTGAGTTCCTGCTCCTGGGCCCTTGCTGTGGCGAGGCGGCCGGCATTGAGGCTGAGCGCGGCATCCACCGCTTCCAATTGGTTTTTGCGTAGCAGCGGTTTGAGCTGATTGAGCCGTGCCTCCAGGCCTTGCACCATGGAGGAGTCAGGGTTGTATTTGGAGCGGGCTTCCGCCAGCTCTGTTTCCACCTTGAGCAGTTGTTGCAACAGGCTCTGGTCCACATCGCTGATGGTGAGGCCTTGAACGCTGCCGCTGGCGGTTGTGCCGTTACCAAGGCCACCGATCGCTTCCTGGAAGCCGCGGGCGGAGAGGGTGCCGTTGGCGATTTCCTGGCGCACCTTGAGCAGGCGGTTGCGTCCGGCCTGCAGATCGAGCGCCATAGCGGCCATGCTCGCTTCGCGTTCCTTGAGCGCTCCCCCTTCAGTGGAGGGCTCAAGCAGAGAGTGCTGGCGCCTGAAAGCGGCCACTTCAGACTGGATTTGGTCGGTTTTGGCCTGCAGCGCCGGCGCTTGTTTGTTCAGGAAGGCCAGGCCATCGGCCAGGCGTTGCTGCCGTTGCTGCAGGGCGGCCTGGAGATAGGCCGCGCTCAGGGCCTTGAGCAGGGCTTCATCCTGCTCAGGATCGCGGCCGGTGAGGCTCACCTTGAGCACGCCTTCCGCTTCTTGGCGCTTTTCGCCGCCGGTGCTGATCGTGATGCGACCGGCGAGGGAGTTTTCATCGAGATCGAAACGGCGCGCGATCGGGCCGAGCAGCAGCGGGCTCTGCAGCACCTCGATCAGGGTGGGGATGTCGTTGCTGGTGGTGTTGCGGGCCAGCTCCTCAAACATGGTGTCGTTGAGCCCTGCGGCAGCAGCGCGACCGCCCCCACCCTCGGTGCTGATCGGGTCGGTGATCAGCAGGGCAAAGGAGCCCGCATACACCGGCCGGAACACCCGTTGATACACCGTGACCAGTCCGGCCAAGCCGAACACGGCAGCGGCGGTCACACCCACCAGTTTTTTGCGCCGCCTCAGGGCGCGCCACACCTCGCGCAGGTCGATCTCGTTGTCACTGCTGCCCATGCCGGGTGGCACCTGCCCGAGGTCGCGCACCTGAACGGTCTGGATGCCCTGGGGATTGAAATCCGGGCTCTGGCCAGGGCTGGCAACGAGATTCGACATTGCCGCGACTGAGGAGATGCACTATTAAAGCCCCGGGTGCAACACGTTGTGATCTGTCATGGGACACTACATCCGCTATCACGACCTTTCAGCACGCTTCTCCCCATGACCCGGTTGCGAACTCTTGCCTTGGCGTCATGGTTGGCCAGTCAGCCCCTCCTGGCTGCTGGGGTGTTAGCAGCTCCGTCGTTGGAGGCACCGATCGTGGCGCCAGCCACCCAGACCCAGAGCGGCATGAACCGCAGCGATCTGGTGTTGCAGGGCGACGCTTACATCATCGGCCCCGGCGATGTGCTCGACCTCAAGCTGTTTGATGCGCCGGAGTTATCGGGGCAGCTGGAGGTGCTCAATGATGGTTCAGTGCCCCTGCCCCTGATCGGCAGCGTGCGACTCAGCGGGCTGACCCTGCAGCAGGCCACGGTGTGGGTGCAAACCTTGATGGGGCAGCAACTGCTGCGCCCGGATCTGCAGCTGCGGGTGGTGCGACCGCGGCCGATTCGGGTGGCGCTCGTGGGTCAGGTGGAGCGGCCCGGTATTTATTCCCTCACCGTGAGTGAGACGGTGCAAACCGAGGGCGGCCCCACCACCAGCGTCAGCGGCTTGCCCACGGTGGTGGATGCGATTCAGAAGGCGGGGGGGATCACCCAGAAGGCGAATCTGCGCGAAGTGGTGCTGCAGCGGCGGTTGCCGGGCAGCGATCAACCGGTGCGCTACAAGCAGGCGAAGCTGAACCTGCTCGATCTGATCCTGGAGGGCAACCAGACCCAGAACCCCTTTCTGTTTGATGGCGACACCATTCGCCTGGCACGGGTGGACGAGACGCCGGAAGAAGCGATTGAACTTGCAGCGGTGAACCTCTCGCCGCAGGTGATCAACATCAATGTGATTGGCGAAGTGGAAACCCCGGGACGGTTGCAATTGCAGGCGAACACGCCTTTGGTGCAGGCGGTGTTGGCGGCTGGTGGCCCCAAGGCCTGGCGGGCGAACAAGGGCAACGTGGAGCTGGTGCGGATCAATCGCAACGGTTCGGCCACCCTGGAGCGTTTTGCGATTGATTTGAGTCAAGGAGCTTCGAATGACAAAAACCCACCCCTGCGTGATGGCGACACCGTGAAGGTGAATCGCAGCGGCCTCGCCCAGGCGAGCGATGCGATCAATGCCGTGAGCCAACCGGTGAGCGGCTTGGTCACGATCTGGACCCTGCTGCGCCTGGTGAACGACACCACGAACTGAGCCGGCGGTATTTGTGGTTGCAACACCTCCTTTTCGGGGGGGGGGGGGGGGGGATACTCAGCTGTTGCGAGTTGATTGTTCATGGCCTCGGCTCTCGAGATGTTCGTCGGCGCAGTGGAGCGTTCGCATGAACATCAGCAGCGTGTGTCGGTAGCCACAACGCCGGAGCAGATCACGGCCCTGGCGGCTGAGTTGGGTTGCTCAGTGTCCATTCAAGATCTGCGTGCGGTGTCGCGGGATTTGTGCGCCACCTGGTGGCCCTGGTCGGAGAAGGGGCATGCCTGGCGTCGCGCCTTTTTTGGCGGTTGAACGAGTCGGTTGAGCGAGGAGTCGGTTGAGCGATCGGCCCCATGCGCTACGTGGCGTCGTTGTGAGTGAGTCTCTTCACTGGGTATCCGTGAGACGCTTGAGCCATGCTCCTGTTCGCTGAACCCATCGCAGGCATGGTGTGTCCAATCGGCTGGCCACAGCCCTGGCCCTTGCCAGCGCATGAATGCTCTCCATCGGTATGACAAGACGTATGACCTTTGGAGAGCCCTTGCCACAGCTCAGGCCACAGGTCACTGGTTGATGGAACACTCCCGAGAGCACCAGTTCTGAGACGGTTGAGCCGCTGATTCCTCCCCGGTCACCTTGCGGCCAGCCAGCGCCCGCACCCGTTGACACCGATCGCCTGCTTCCGCACCCTGATTTCCAGCTAGCTTGAGGGCGGTGCAGGCCATCAACGATGACGCTCACCCCCAGTCCGACTCCGGATGTGTTGCCGCTGAAGTTTCCTTCGGGGCTGCGTCTCACGCCTGAGCAGTTCGAGCTGGTGTGCGCCGAGAACCGGGAGGCGGTGCTTGAGTTGGCTGCGGATGGCCGCGTCGTTGCGATGACGCCCACGGGCAGTGAAACCAGCGGACGCAACAGTGAGTTGCTGTTTCAGCTCCAGCAGTACGCCAAAGCAAGCGGCCACTGGAAGGTGTTTGAGAGTTCCGGCGGATTCCGGCTGCCCGACGGTTCGGTGGTCAGCCCCGACGCCTCGTTGGTTCGCCTGGATCGCTGGCAGGCCCTCAGCGCTGATGAGCGTCGTCGCTTTGCCCCTCTTTGCCCAGACCTGGTGGTGGAGCTGGCCAGTCCCAGCGACGAGGGGCCACGCGGCGTGTGCGCCTTACGCGAGAAGATGGCGGCTTATCAGCGCAACGGTGCCCGCCTGGGCTGGTTGCTCCTGCCTGAGGAGCGCGCGGTTGAGGTGTGGTCTGCGGCCGGCGATCTGCAGCGTCTTGAGAATCCAGGTGTGCTTACCGCGTCTGCCGATTTCCCCGGCTTGAGGCTGCAACTGGCTGAAATCTGGGCCGTGTGAGCGTTCCATCGGCGCGCCGCGCCTGAAGAGCTCAACCCAAGCTCGAAGCTTGTCCAGGCTTCCCTTAAATGGAGCTAGTGTCGTGGCCCAGAGATTTGAGAGCAAAGTCTCTGGATCTTCTCCAGGATTGAATCAGCCGCCGCATGCGCGTGGGCGTCATCTCCTCCAGGAAGATCGAGCGCGCCTGCTACGAGGACCTGGCCTTCCGTGTGCTCACCGGCAACCAGCAGCCGGACCACAGCCGGATCAGCGAGTTCAGGCGCTGCAACTTCGATGCCCTCAAGGGCCTGTTCGTTCAGATCCTGCGGCTGTGCCAGAAGGCAGGAATGGTGAGCCTTGGGCACGTGGCCCTGGACGGCATCAAGGTGCAAGCCAATGCCTCTTAGCACAAAGCCATGAGCCACGAGCGGATGCTCAGGGCCGAGAAGGAGCTGGAGAAGGAGATCAACGCCTTGATCCGCAAGGCCGAGATCCTCGAAGCCCAGCTCCTATCTGCAGGGCTACAACTGCCAGGTGGCGGTGGACAGCGACCACCAGGTGATCGTGGCGGTGGGCGTCAGCAACCAACCGCCGGATACCGAGCACCTGGAGCCGTAGCCAGAGGCTTCTGCGAAGCAGTTGCTGGAGCGGATCGCCGCCAGCGCCGGTGCCCTTCCAGATGTGAAGCGGCGTCCCAGCAAGTGATGTAACTCGGCTCAGCGGCTCCAGCGGTTGGCGTTGCAGGGGGGAGGGCAGGCCCATGACCCTGGTTTGAGTCCTACCTCAACCAGACGAACATGCCACTAAACAGTCTGACGCGTCTGCATTGGCGCCGCTACTGGAAGGCAGCACAGCCGGGGAGCTGATCCCCGAGCTGGTGCGCCTTTGTTGGTTGGGTTGAATCCATGGCGCGATGCGGTGGGTTGATCGATCCTGAGGGTCGAGCTGATGCTCCACCAGTCCCATGTCTCCCACCATTTATCTGCACTGGACCGCCACCGGTTACGACTGGATCCGGCCTGGTCACTACCACGCGATCGTCAGTGGTGATGGCCGAGTGCATCGCCTTCACGCCTACAGCGTGGATCTGCCGGCCCACACCTACGCCCGCAACAGCAACAGCGTCGCTCTCTCCTGCGCCTGTATGGGTGGCATCCCCGATCCCTGGACCCTGCCGCCGAAGCCACCCCAGCTGCAGGCGCTCTGCGAGGAGGCGGCAGCCATCGCCCGAAGCTGGGGCTGGAGCGCTGATGACATCACGGCCCGCACGGTGATGACCCACGCAGAAGCCGCCTCCAACCGCGATGGCCGCATCATGCACGACAACTACGGCCCCATGATCTGGGGCGGCACCGGCGAGCGTTGGGATCTGCTGCAGCTGGAGAAGAACGGAACCGCCGATGGCGGTGATCAACTGCGCGCCCGCATCCGTGCCATTCTTGCCCCCACCGACGGTGCGCCTCCAGCAACCCAGCCTGGGCAGCCCTCCGGTTTGCAGCTGCAGTTCCGCGGCAGCACCATGATTCAGGCCCGCGGCGAGGCGCTCATGGTGCAGAGTGATGACCATGGCACCTCCTGGGCCCTGGTGTCCGATCTGCTCGCGCGCTACGGCATCGCCTACGCCTGGGATGCCAATGGCCGCCGCGTCTTGATCGGCGCCCTCGATGTGGCCCCCACCTACCGCGACGATTCCGTGCAGGCGTCGGTGGGCTGGCCCCTGTTCACCATGACCCTGGAAACCGCCAGCGCTCCGGTGATCCTCACCGGCATCGTCCGCCCCTCGGATGCGGGCGATCGCGCCTGGTGCCGCGTGGTGGAATTCGCCGAAGAGTTCGGCATCACCGTGCGCTTCGAGCCGCTGGAGCTGGACGAACGGCGCGGCGGCTGATGCCTACTGGTTCAGCAAGATCCTGCTCCTGAACCTGCCGCCCCTTGCTGTCACTCCGCGCCAGGGGCTGGTGGTCGAGTCGTTCACGCTGGATTTTCAAACCCGTGCGGCCTGGGCCGGTACTCGCCAGCGGTATCCCAGCCAGTGGATTCGCTCCTCCCATGCTCTGAACCTCAGTCCTCTTGCCCTGAGGGAGCGACTGGTCCGCTTCAGTCGTAAAAGCGTTTGTTGTCGAGTCGCTTCTGATTGTGACGCCTCGCTTCTCGGCGCGTGTACTGGCTCACCGTGGGATTGGCCTCGATCGGATCGACGTGGGCGACCTGTTCCCAGAGATGCCTCGGTGCCCAGCGCACGCTGTGCTCAACCGGGTCGTGCTTGGTGATGTGGCACCAGCGGCTGCCGCCGCATTGCGGGCAGAACAATTCTTCCAGCCACTCGTTACTCAAGACCAGCACCGGATGGGCCTGAATCACCAGGCGGGCCGTCTTGGAGGCCATACCCCGTTGCTGCAGCTCTTCAGCGCTGAGCAAGTGCAAGAAATATTTTTTGCCATTGCCCTCAATGCGTTGCTCTGGATGGGCAGGGCATAACAGCTCCCGTCGTTTCGGGCGGCGGCGCTGCCTTCGCGGTGTGAGCTCGGCCTCGGCTGAGTCGCGATCTGGAGTGGCAACCAACGGTATTCATTCCGCTTTGAGCAAATTATGCCCTCTATGCCGTGCCGAGGCCTAGAGGTGTCATCGGGCACACGTCAGGTGGTTTTGATGCTAATGACGCATCAAGAGGGGTGAAAGCAGGACATAAGCCGGGTTCTGTTCTCCCTTCCGGGGAAGGGGGGTGGTCATCTATCTGGGATCGCCGTTACCGACGACCTCGAGCGGCACGTTGTTGGCGGAACGGGGCTGATGGCCAACCGTCGTTCCTGGGCCTTGCTCCCGGCCGGGGTTTACCGAGCCAGCACCTCTCGATGCTGCTGGTGCGCTCTTACCGCACCTTTGCACCCTTGCCTGTGCCGGCGAGCCGGCCATCGGCGGTGTGTTTCTGTGGCACTCTCCTCACGGTCACCCGCACTGGGCGTTACCCAGCAAGCCTGGCCATCGGGGAGCCCGGACTTTCCTCAACCGAGCCCATCGCCCCATGGGACGACGCCTCGATCGCGACCACCTCGCCTGCTTTCAAACCCCATAATGGCGATTGATGGGGCTGTAGCTCAGCCGGATAGAGCGACGGTTTCCTAAACCGTAGGTCGTGGGTTCGAGTCCCGCCAGCCCCGTAGTCAACACTACATTTGGTGGGGTGGTCAGATCGCACGCCCCCGCTAGCGTTGCGTCAGTGAACCCGGTGCCATGACCCAGCTTCACGATCTGCGGCTGAGGCTCCTAGTTCAGCAGGAAAGCGAGCGCATCGCCGACTCCCAGCCCACCGATCTCGATCTCTCGGTGGTGCAGGCCCGGTGCCTCTGCTGGTTGGCCCTGTTGGCCGAAGCGCATGAAGATCAGGCCAGCGATGCTGAGCGCCGTGGTGACACCGAGCAGGCGATGGGCTGGTTTGCCGATTCCATGCGCCTCCGCGATGTGATTCAGGTGGTGAGTTCGATCGAAATTCCCCTCCCGGGTGCTGCCGATGACAGTGCCGATGGTCCTGATCAAGAGGGGGGAGATCAGGGTTTTTCAGGGGATTTTTCGGGGGACCCCCCCCTTGCAGCGTGATCAGGTGTCATAGTGGGTGTTGATCTAGAGGGTCTGCGGTGCCTGAAGAGCCCTGTCAATGCCCTGACTGTCAACGTTTCTACCGGGAGCACGACCGTCTGATCCGTGAGTGCCCCACCCTGCGTCAGCAGCAGGAACTCAGTTGGGCCGCGCTGCAGGCGTTTCGCACCCTTTCGGGGCGTGTGCTGGAAGACCTGCAGAAGCAGCACGGCGCCCGCACCTCCGAAGGCCAGGCTCACGCCACCCCCGTGGGCGGCACTGAAGAGCCGGCCGATGAGATTCAGCAGGCCATAGCCGATCTGGAAAACATCAATGCCCACCTCTTCTCGATCGAGGCCTTGATGGAGCGCATTTTTGATGTGCGCGTTCCCGACGATATCGAGCAGAAGTTCCGTGAGCTGGCCGGTGAACTCGCCCCAGATCCGCTCAACGCCGATCGGTTGCGTCTCAATCGCCTGCTCCATCAGACTCCCGACCTGCCCGATCGCGGCTGACGATCACCAGCTCGCATTCACATTGGCTTGCCCGCTCACACGCTTCCCCGTTCACTGAGGCGGGCGATCATGCCTTCTTCATCGGCGGGCACCACCTGAATCTCCAGACCCGGGATCCAGGCGAGGGCATCACCCAGTTCCTGCCTCAGCGCTCCATCGTGTTCGCCGATGCCGCCCGTGAGCGCGAGCACGTCGACGCCGCCCAGACTTGCGGCCATGGCGCCGAGTTCCTGCAGCAACCGGTGGCGGAACACTGCCAGGGCCAGTGCGGCACCGGCATGGCCAGCGGCGGCCTGCTCTCGGATTTCCCGCATGTCGCCGCTCAGCCCTGAGAGGCCCTTGAGGCCGGCCTGCTTCTGCAGCAGCTCCGCCAGTTCCGCCTCGCTGAAGCCTTCCCGCATCAACTCCAGCAGCACACCGGGGTCGACGCTGCCGCTGCGGGTGGCCATCACCAGCCCTTCCAGCGGGGTGTAGCCCATGGTGGTGTCGATACAGCGGCCGCCGTGCACCGCCGCCAATGAGGCTCCCGCCCCCAGATGGGCGCTGATCAGCCGTAGCTGATCGGGATCGCGGCCCTGGGCCTGCCACTGCGCGGCCACGGCTTCCGCCACATGCTGGTGATTGAGGCCATGAAAGCCGAAGCGGCGCAGCCCTCGGGCGCGCAGTTTTTCCGGCAGCGCGTAGGTGCGGGCCGCTTCCGGCAGGGTGCTGTGGAAGGCGGTGTCGAAACAGGCCCACTGCGGCAGCTCCGGCGCCCAGGCCCGGGCCCAGGCAATGCCCGTCAGGGCCGGTGGATTGTGCAGCGGTGCCAGCGGGATCAGCGATTGCAGCTCCTGCTCCACCGCCGTATCGATCCGGGTGGGTGCAATGAAGCGTTCACCGCCGTGCACCACCCGGTGGCCGATGCGCACGAGCGCCTGGCGATGCTCAGCCAGGGCCGGCGCCAGCCAGTCGTGCAGCACGGTCTGGAGCTCTTCCCGGGGAGCCAGGCTGCGCCCCTGGTGCCAGCAGGCCACCCCGCCCGGTTCGAGCAGGGCGGCCTTGAGGCTGGAGCTGCCCAGGTTGATCACCAGGGTGAGCGGAGCCATCAGCGCACGTCGCAGGTGATCTCCACGTTCAGGGGCTGCACGTTCCAGATCGACTCGCAATACTCCCGGATCGAGCGATCGGAGGAGAAGAAGCCGGTGCGGGCCGTGTTCAGCAGCGACATCCGGTTCCAGTGCTGGCGATCGTGCCAGGCGCGGCTCACCGCGTCCTGGGCGCGCAGGTAGTCGGCGAAATCCGCCATCACGAAGAAGGGATCGCTGCCGGTGAGGTTGTCGAGCAACGGCCGGAACAGGTCGCTGTCGCCATTGCTGAAGTGGCCGATCTCCACCAGGCGGACCGCCTCGGCGAGCTCGGGCAGCGACTGGATCACCTCCCAGGGGCGGTAGCCGCTGCGCCTGAGGGCGCCGATCTCCTCCACCGTTTTGCCGAACAGGAAGAAGTTCTCACCGCCCACCCGCTCGCGGATCTCCACATTGGCGCCATCGAGGGTGCCGATCGTGAGTGCCCCGTTCATGGCGAACTTCATGTTGCCCGTGCCGGAGGCCTCCTTGCCGGCGGTGGAGATCTGCTCCGAAAGGTCGGAGGCGGGATACACCTGCTCGCCCAGCTTCACGTTGTAGTCGGGCAGGAACACCACCCGCAGGCGGCCATCCATATCGGGGTCGGCATTCACCGTTTCGGCGATTCCGTTGATGAAGCGGATGATCAGCTTCGCCATGTAGTAACCCGGGGCGGCCTTGCCGCCGAAGATCACCGTGCGTGGCGCCATGCCATCGGCCTGGCCGTTCTTGATCCGCAGGTACTGGGTGATCACCTGCAGGGCATTGAGGTGCTGGCGCTTGTATTCGTGGATGCGCTTCACCTGCACATCGAACAGGCTGGCGGGATCCACCAGCACGCCGGTGTGGCGGTGGATGTAACCCGACAGTTTGCGCTTCACCGACAGCTTGGTGGCGCCCCAGTGCTCGAGGAAGCCGGAATCGTGCTGGCGCTCCTCCAGCCGGCGCAGCTGCTCCATGTCGGTGATCCAACCCTCGCCGATGTGCTCATCGAGCAGCCTGGCCAGCTCGGGGTTCGATAAGGCCACCCAGCGGCGGGGCGTGACGCCGTTGGTCACGTTGGTGAACTTCTCCGGCCAGAGCTCGGCGAATTCCGGCAGCAGCTGGCTCTTCACCAGGTCGGAGTGGAGGGCGGCCACGCCGTTGACGTGATGGGCGCCGATCGTGGCCAGGTGGGCCATGCGCACCGCCTTGCCCCCCTCTTCATCAATGATGGAGAGTTTGCGCTGGATCGCATCGTTGCCCGGATAGCGCAGACGCACCTGCTGCAGGAAGCGACGGTTGATCTCGTAGATCAGCTCCAGGTGGCGGGGCAGCAGATCGGCGAACAGGCCCAGATCCCACTTCTCCAGGGCTTCTGGCAGCAGGGTGTGGTTGGTGTAGGCCACCGAGCGGCTGGTGATGTCCCAGGCCTTGTCCCACTCCAGGTGGCGATCATCGATGAGCAGCCGCATCAGCTCGGCCACGGCGATCGCCGGGTGGGTGTCGTTGAGCTGAACGGTCCAGTAGTTGGGGAAGTCCTCCACGGCCAGGCCGCGGTGGTCGAGGCTGCGCAGCATGTCCTGCAGGGAGCAGCTCACGAAGAAGTGCTGCTGC
>CALGVO010000125.1 GCA_937930135.1 uncultured Synechococcus sp.
CGGCTTTGTTCTGCTCAATTTTGTTGAGCTTTTTGCCTTCCAGGTAGGGCCTGGAGGGCGCGCTTGCGTGCATGACTGTGTTGTGAAGTGCGGTCGCTCCAATCCGAAGCGTCTTTGCAGCACTTCAGAACGAAAGGCGCGCTGCATGGATTGTTTAGCGGTTGGCCTGGGTCTCCATCGGTATCCAATGGAACCAAATGCCCGATGGAAGCAGGACTGGGATTTGGTCTGTTTCGCTACAGGTGGTTGTGGCTCTTTCTGGCTGCATGGCACCACCCTGATCCATGGGAGTCCAGGTCAGTATTGACGACCGATTTCACCGAGCATGCGCACGGCTCCCTGCCTGATCATCCACCAGACCTGTGCCATCGCCGCCAAGTCGCGATCGAATGTCGATCGGCCCTTCGGAGCTTGCCGGTCAGGGCGTCTGCGGTTGGAGGCGTGGATCGGGCGTGGGCGTTGTCTGGCCATGATGCGATGGTTCTCAATCAGTTCGCTCTGACTTCATCAGCGTCTGCCCATTGTGATCCGTGGCCATCGCTACGGAAATCCCGTTCGTGTCAGCTCTCTGCACTTCGCCTCGTGGTCCATGGCCGCAGTGGCGGCGTGATCCCATCGTGTTGGCTCGAGTTGGCCGATGTTGTGGCGAGGCGTCGCCAGGCGCCAGTGCTGCTGGAGGCGTTGACAGCGGCTGAACCAGTCCAGGCCGGGGTGATGGTCCCGGGATCCAACCCCGACCACCAGTGGCTTGTTCCCTTACTACTGTTGCCCGGCAGTCACGTACGTTCCGATCTGCCACAGATTCGTCAGCGGCTACGCGAGACCGGGACATCCACGACTCTGCTGCCCTTTCTTGGCGCCTGGCCCCTTTGGCGTGATTTGCTGGATCGCTGGCTGACGCCCCCGGACCAGGTGGCAGCCACATCTCTGGCCGTTGTTCATCACCCTGTGCGCCCGGGACCTGCCGATCGCTACCTGAACCTCCTGGCGGCTCAGCTGGGCTGTCCGTTGGTGCCGTCGGATCAGTGGGAGGTTTTTGATCAGCAGAATCCTGGTTGCCAGCCCCGGCCTCTGGCGCTGGCGCCGAACCGGATGTCCGAGGCCCTGCGTCAGGCTGGAGGATCGCCGGTTCTGCTGGAGGTTCCTCTGGTGCGCTCTGGTCTGATCGATCTCCTTGCTGCTCTGCCGTGACCGAAGCAATGACGCACGAATCCAACGTGGGCGATGCGAGGTTGGGAACTGTTTATCTCGTCGGTGCTGGTCCGGGGGATCCCGACCTGCTCACGGTGAAAGCGCAACGGCTGCTCAGTGTCTGTGACGCAGTCGTCTATGACTCATTGGTGCCGCGGGAGGTGCTTGATCTCGTCCCCGAGGGTTCCGAGCGCCATTTCGTCGGCAAGCGTCGAGGGCATCACTCCGTGCCTCAGCCCAGCACCAATGCGGTGCTCGTGGAGTTGGCCCAGCGGCATCGCTGTGTGGTGCGCCTCAAAGGGGGCGACCCCTTCCTGTTTGGCCGAGGCGGTGAGGAGGCGGCCCATCTGGTGAGCCATGGGGTTTCCGTGCAGGTGGTGCCAGGCATCACATCAGGGATTGCCGCACCGGCCTACGCCGGCATTCCCGTCACTCACCGGCGTGCAGGGTCGTCGGTGACATTCGTCACCGGTCATGAGGAGATCGACAAGGGCCGGCCGAGTGTCAATTGGCAGGCGCTTGCGGCGGCCAGCGATGGGCTGGTGATCTACATGGGCCTCCATAACCTGCCTCGTATCGCCGCTGAGCTGATTCAGGGTGGTCGAGGTGCAGAGACGCCCGTCGCCGTCATCCAGCAGGGCACGGTCTCCGGCCAGCGCTGTCTCAAGGCCACGCTGGCCACGGTGGCCGACCGGACCCGCGATGAGGCGTTTGCTTCGCCTTCGATTGTGGTGGTGGGTGATGTGGTGGCGGAGCAGATCGAGGCTTGTGCGCCTCAGCCGGCGGCGGTCACGATGCCGATTCCCTTTTGAGTTGCTTCGGCGCCTGACGGTCGGCTGACTCTCGCAGCCGGGGGATGAGCTGCACGAGATTGCAGGGTTTGGTCGTTGCATCGAGTTGAGCCTTGATCAAGCGATCCCAGGCGGTTTCGACTGCATCGAGGGAGCCAGGAAGAACGAAGACGATCGATCCATTGGCCACGCCCGCAAGGCAGCGACTCTGAAGGCTGCTGGTCCCGATTGTTTCAAACGAGAGCACTCGGAACAGTTCACCGAAACCGTCGATGCATTTGTCGAGCAGTGGTTCGATCGCTTCCGGGGTGCCATCTCTCCCCGTCAGTCCGGTGCCGCCGCTGGTGATGACCACATGCACAGTGTCATCGGCGATCCAGGCGCTGACGCAGGCACGGATCTTGTAGCGATCGTCAGGGCAGATCCGGCGGTCAGCAAGGCAATGACCGGCAGCCTTCAGCCGCCTCTGCAGGGCATCACCAGCACGATCGTCCGCCAGGGTGCGGGTATCGGAAACCGTCAGCAGGGCAATCGAGAGAGTCAGTGCAAAATGCCTTGGGGCGTTGACGCTAGAACCCTGCGGAGTCGTCGTGGTGGACAAGGTGACGCAAGGAGGTTCTGAGCAATTGGCTTCCGAAACCGTGCAGGTGCGGCTCTTCGCGCTGCTGCAGGATCGGGCCGGTTGGTCTGCAAGGGAGTTGCCGCTGCCGGCAGATTCTTGTCTCTCTGCCCTTGATGTGTGGAATCGGCTGAATCTCGGTCCCTGGAGTGCCAGCCTTCGGGTGGCGATCAACCAAAATCTGGTGGAGCCTCAGCAACGGGTGCATCCCGGTGATGAGCTGGCCTTCCTGCCTCCTTTCACCGGGGGGTGATCCGAGTGTTCTGACTGACTCAGATCGCTGACGCTGGACCCATGCACCTCAGGATCGCACTGCCTGATCAACCTTTTCACCCATTCGGCTGCCTCGAGCGCTGGCACCGACATCTCCACGATCAAGGTCATTCCGGTAGCGCTGCCGAGGCTCTGTTCATTGGCCGCGTGCGAGGAGAAGCCGCTGATGGCAGTGATCTGGAGGCTCTGGAGCTGGAGCATTACCCCGGCATGACCGAGCGCTCTCTCGAGCAACTGGCTCAAGCCTGTGGCGGGCGCTATCAAGCACGCAGCTGCCTGATTCAGCACCGCGTCGGGCGCGTGCTCCCAGGCGAGCCGATTGTGCTCGTGGCGATCGGTGCCGACCGCCGCGGCCCTGCCCAGCGGTGCTGTCAGGAGTTGCTGGAGGCGCTGAAGCATGAGGCTCCGTTCTGGAAAAGGGAATGGCACGTCGACGGCAGCAGCACCTGGATCACGGGGAATACACCGCTCTGAGCTCACAGCAGCGGTAGACGCAGCAGCTGAGCCCATAGCTCTGTGCCCGCTTCTAGGGCTCCTTGTTCAGCCGGAATTTCCAGGAGCAGATCTGCCCCTGTCAGTGAACCGATCCGTGAGGAGGCTTGGGACCCCTCCACCCTGGCTTGCAAGGTGCCATCAGCCGCCACCCTCAGTCGAGCCCGCGCTAGCTCCGGCCGGCCGGCACCGCGGCGAAGTGGTGCCTCCAGCCTTACCTTCAGCCGTGGCAGCAGCTCAACCTCAGCCCCTTCCAGGCGTTGCAGCGCCGGCCACAGCAGCTGCAGTGCCGTGACCGCTGCCGCCACCGGATTGCCCGGCAGTCCGAAGAAAGGCACCCCCGCCACCTGCCCCCAGGCAAAGGGGCGTCCGGGTTTGAGGAACAGCTTCCAGAAGGCCACCTCCCCCAGCTCGTCCACGAGGGGCCGGATCCAGTCGCTGTCTCCCGCCGACACGCCACCGGTGCTCACCACCACATCACAGGTCGCTGCCAGTTCCAGCAGGGCTTCGCGCAGCGGTTCAGGCGCGTCAGCCACCACCAGCTGTTTGGTCACCGGGTAGCCAAGGCGCTGGAGCAAAGCGGACAGCAGTGTGGAATTGCTCTCCCAGATCTGCCCTGCTCCCCGCTGATGCCCTGGTGGAACCAGCTCATCGCCGCTGATGAGAAGGCCAAGACGGGCCCGGCCTGTGAGCTCCAGCTTCTGCATCCCGCAACTGGCCAGTCGCCCGAGGTCGGCCACCCCCAGGCGCCAGCCCGATGGCACCAGGATCTGGCCAGGAGCGGCTTCCTCCTCCGGCGGCCGGATCCAGGGGTTGGTCCCGCAGGGTTTCAGTAACTCCAGCTGATCGCCCGCGGCAGCCACCAGCTCCTGGGGCAGCACGCGTTTGCTCCCTTCCGGCACCACCGCACCTGTGAGGATGCGCACCGCTTCACCGGCATGGAGGGCGGTGCCATAGGGAGCGCCGGCTGCCGAAGTCCCCACCAGACGCCAGCGGGCACCTGGCTCCGGTTGTTCCGCACCGGCGATCGCGTAACCGTCCATGATCGAGGCGCGAAACCCCGGCACTGCGTTCGGCGCCTGCACAGCGCTGGCGGTGGTGCGACCGAGGGCCTGCATCAGGGGCAGAACCTCGTTGCGGTCCAGGGGTTGCAATTCTGTGAGGATGGCATGGCGTGCCTGGGCCAGAGGCAGCCCTTCGCGGCCATAGGGTTCAGCCGTCATGGCCTGCCGATCCGACAGCTTCAGCCTCACGGTGCCAGCTGCCATGGCGTCCGCCATGCTTTTCGATCAGACCAATCGTCTCGATGGTCATGCCGGGATCCACAGACTTGAGCATGTCGTAAAGAGTGATAAGCCCGATCGAGACGGCGGTGAGTGCTTCCATTTCCACACCGGTCTGCCCAGTGGTTCGGCAGCACACTCGCAGGCGTAGCCCAGGCAGCTCTTGGTCAGGCTTGATCGCAACCTCGACGCCGCTCAGGGGCAGGGGATGGCAGAGGGGAATCAGCTCGGCGGTGCGTTTGGCGGCCTGGATCGCGGCGACCCTGGCCACGGCCAGCAGATCACCCTTGGGAGTGTTTCCCTGGATGACCCGCTGCAGGGTGCTGGACTTCATGCGCAGGCACCCTTCTGCGACAGCCTCCCTTCGGCTGACGGCTCGATCGCCCACATCGACCATGTGCACCTCTCCTTGGCCGGAGAGGTGGGTGAGACCATCAGCCATCGGCTTGTCTGCGTCTGGGTCCAACGCTTTGGATTCAGCGCTCGCCGAGCACCGACCAGAGGCTGGCCTGGGAAGGAATCACGGGTTTCACGGCCGTCGACCTGGATCCCTCGGCATTCACAGGATGGATCGCGATCTGGCTGCGCACCATCTGAACGGCCAGGGAGCCGACGATGAAGGCACCGATGAAACCGGCGGCGATGCTGATCGGGCTACGGGTGCTCGTTGCTGAAACGTTGCTGGTTGCCATGGAGGCAGCGCAAGGGATGAAGATCCCACTATGGAAACGCACTGAATGATTCGCTACCGAATGACCGGTTCAGCCCCGGAAATGTCATGGTTCTTTCCGGATTGATGGTGAGCCAGTCGGAGGCGTGACCCTCGGAGACCAGCCAGCCATGAGTGACGCCCATCAGCATGCCAAGGCAGAGAGCGAGACGCATGATCACTTGCGCGACTATCGCAAGAGCCTGCAGGCAGCCGCCGGCCTGGTTGGTCATCAGATACACCGTTTTCGGCTAAAGAGGGAAGCAGGGTTGTTGTTGATACCAATGTTGGAACGCGTGATCGATCAGGCCCGTCATTGCTTTGCCTTTGAGCAGGATTTCGTCGGCAACTGGCGCTGCATTCCTCTGTGTGTTCGGCGCAAACTCGACCTCAGCGGTGTGAAGCTGAAGCTCAACCACTGGCTTGGCCTCAGTCAGCAGCAACGTCAGGAGCTGGTGGATTGGGCCGATGATCCCAAGGCTCTTGACCTGTTCCGGGATCATTTGCGCCTCTGCACCGCTGCGATGGCCGACGGCATGGTGACCGACCTGCCCGTCGCCATTGCTGAGCCCTGGCAATGCCCTGACCAGCTGCCGGACCTGTTGTTGGAGGCGGCCCAGCGGAGGCGGATTCCCCTCGCGCTCGACCGTTGGGCTGGGCTGAGTGAACTGGAGCGCTTCGCGCTTTGCAAGCTGGCCCGGCCCGGCCACGATCATCACAACCTGGAGGCAGCCTTCAGCGAAGTGCTGGCCTGAGCCAGCGACGCAATGGCTCCAGACGCTGGCTGTTCTGTTCGATCGGTTGGACCACCGACACGGCAGGGGCCACCACGACGGCAGTCGCTTTCAGTTCCGGTTGTTTGGAGATTGGGCAGGCCAGCTCATGCATCAGAGCGTTGGCTTCACAGGCATGGTCCTGACTGAATCCCCAGTGCATCGGCAGAAACACCGACCCCCTGCGAATGCGCTCTGTGATCGTGACACGGGCGGTGAGAGTTCCCCGCCGTGAACGGATCGCCGCCAGGCCATCGGCTTCCAGGCGGTAGCGGGCTGCGTCTTCCGGATGGATTTCCAGGCGCGGTTCCGGATGCATCGCCCGCAAGCGCTCCACCTTGCCGGTGCGCGTCATGGTGTGCCACTGACCGAGGTAGCGGCCCACGCTGAGCACCAGCGGATACATCTCGCAGGGGGGTTCGGCCAGGCCAAGGGGGTCTTCGGCGTGAAACCGGGCCCGTCCACTGCTGGTGGGGAAGCGATGGTCGCTGTAGAGCCGTCGGGAGCTCTTGCTCGGTAAGCGGCCGGCTTCGAAGGGCCACTGCTGCGGGCCATGCTGCGCCAGCAGTTGATGGCTGAGCCCCGACATGTCGCAGACCCGGCCTGCGGTGAGCGCGGTGAATTCCGCATACACCTCCGCAGACGAGGCGTAGCTGAACTGCTCGATGAATCCCAGGCGTCGCCCCAGCTCGGCAAACACCTCCCAGTCGGGACGGCTCGCACCGTGGCGGGGCCGGAAGGCGGGGCAAAAGGTCACGCGCCGCTCTGAATTGGTCATCGCTCCAGCCTTCTCACTCCACTGCGCTGCGGGCAGGAGTAAATGGGCGTAGTGGGAGGTCTCCGTGTCGGCGTAGGCCTCACTCACCACCACGAGGGGGCAGCGCTGCATGGCTGCCTTCACCCGCTCCAGGTTGGGCATGCTCACCAAGGGGTTGGTGGCAGCCACCCACCAGAGATCCAGCTCGCCCCGCTCCATCGCTTCCACCTGCTGCCAGGCGGTCAGGCCCGGGGTCGGGTGGATCGAGCCCTCCGGAAGACCCCAGGCCCGCTCCAGTTCGGTTCTGTGCTCAGGATTACTCACCAGGCGATATCCCGGAAGCAGATGGGCCAGGCCGCCAGCCTCTCGCCCCCCCATCGCGTTCGGTTGGCCAGTGAGCGAGAAGGGTCCGGCCCCCGGCTTGCCGATCTGCCCTGTCAGCAGGTGCAGGTTGATGATGCCGCTCACAACCGCGGTACCCTCCCGCCGTTGGTTGACACCCATCGACCAGAGGCTGAGCACCCCCTGACTGCGACTCCAGAGCCTGGCGACCTGTCGCAGTTCCTTTTCGCTGATTCCGCACAGTGCGGCCACCTTGGCTGAAGTCCAGGTCCTGATGGTCTTCGCATAGGCGGCGAAGCCTTCCGTGGCCTCATCGATGAAGTCACTGTCGAAGCCGTTGTCCTGAACGATCAGTCGGGCAAGACCATGCAGCAGGGCAAGATCGGTGCCGGGGGCAATCGCCAGATGGTGATCGGCGATCCTGCTTGTATCAGTCGCCCGGGGATCGACCACCACGATCGTTAGGCTCTTGGGGTCCCGTTTCTTGCGCTTGAGCAGACGCTGAAAAAGCACCGGATGGCACTCAGCTGTGTTGGTGCCGATCAGGACGGCGACCGAGCATTGATCGAGATCCTCGTAACAGCAGGGGGGGCCGTCGGAACCGAGGCTGCGGGTGTAGCCGGCCACCGCTGAACTCATGCACAGCCGGGAGTTGGCATCGAAGTTGTTGGTGCCCAGGGCTCCCTTCAGCAGTTTCTGAGCGAGGTAGTAGTCCTCGGTGTGGAACTGGCCTGAGCCATACATAGCGATCGCCTGGGGCCCCTTGCCAGCGAGGCTGCTACGAATCCGACCTTCAAGCAGATCCAGGGCCTGATCCCAGTCGATCGGCTGAAAATCCTGGTTGAGGCTGGTTCGATAGAGAGGCTGATTCAGTCGACCTCGGGCCAGGGTCTCCCCGACTGTGGCCCCTTTGATGCACACCTGACCGTGGCTGGAGGGATGGTCTCGATCACCGCGGGAGCTCCACATCGGTGTTCCATCGGCATCACGCTTGACGGCCTTGCCGGCTTCCCCGGGAGGTAGAAGCTCAAGACCACAGCCAACACCGCAGTAGGGACACTGGCTGTGTTGGCTTGTTGTCGGCTCAGCCATGGCGAGAGGGAGATTGGCGCAGGGAATATCAGCGCTGGGAAACGGTTGTTCAGACCCTTGCCAGTGCGACCTCATCGGCATGCTCTTCAGCAAAAGATCCCCTGGGTTCCTTCAGGAAGAAGAAGCAGAGGAAGCCCACGATCAGGCCAGCGATCCCCAGCACCTGAAAGAAGGCACTGTTGGAGGCTGCCACGATTTCGGGTGAGGGATCTTTTGCATCGCCACCCATCCAGATGGGCAGAAGGCTGAAGATGGTCAGATAGGCCACAGCTCCAACGTTGCCGTAAGCCCCAACCATGCCGGCAACTTGGCCGGTGACCCGCTTCTTCACCAGGGGCACCATGGCGAAGGTGGCGCCTTCGCCGGCTTGCACAAAGAAGGAACAACCCATGGTGAGCAGCACTGCGATCGCAATGCCGGCACTGCCGCTGAAGGTGCCCGGTTTGATCAGACTCATCACCAGATAGCCGATGCCCAGGCCGATGGTGAGGAAAGCCATCGTGCCTTTGCGGCTTCCGAGGCGATCGGAGATCAGACCGCCGCCTGGACGGGCGATGAGGTTCACGAAGGCAAAACAGGAGGCCAGGATGCCTGCCGTGGCCTTGGGTAGACTGAAGGTGCTCTCGAAGAATGCAGGCAGCATCGACACCACGGCCAGCTCGGAGCCGAAGTTGACGATGTAAGTGAGCTCCAGGATGGCGACTTGCTTGAATTCGTAGCGATCTTCTTTGGGATAGGTTTTTGTGCCGAGGATCAGCTCACGGTTGGTGCGGATGATTCCCCAGGTCTGGAAGACGAACCAGATCAGCACCGCAAGCAAGGCCAGGGGATAGGTGTCATCAGTCAGAAAACCGACTTTCTTGAGGCGCCAGCAGAGCACCGAGAGGATGGCGGCGAAGGGCACATTCATGCCGAGCAGACCCCAGAAGTCCTTCATCGAGGTCACTTCCAGGCCAGCTGATTTGACTGGCTTCTGGTAGGTCTTCCCAGGGGGTGTGTCGCTGACGCTTGCGTAATAGATGAAACCGTAAACAGCTGAGATGATGCCCGTGAGTGCAATGGCACCACGCCAGTTCAGGATTTCGCCACTCGGAAGCTCAAGGCCACCGGAAAAGGACAGCCAGCCGGCCACAAGGACGAGTGTGAGGGCGGAAAAGGCGGAGCCAAAGTTGCCCCAACCGCCGTAGATCCCCTCTGCCAGTCCGATTTCCTTTGGAGGGAACCATTCGGCCACCATGCGGATCCCGATCACGAAGCCAGCACCCACAATGGAAAGCAACAGGCGAGCGACGACCAGCTGGTTGAAGTCTTGCGCAGCGGCAAACATCAGGCAGGGAATGGCCGAAAATACCAGCAGAGTGGAGTAGGTGATGCGCGGACCGAATTTGTCGAGCAACATCCCGATCAGGATGCGAGCAGGCACGGTCAGTGCCACGTTGCAGATTGCCAGGGTTCGGATCTGGGGAACACTCAGGCCGAAGTCGGCTTTCACTGTGGTGGCCAGAGGGGCCAGATTGAACCAGACAACAAAGGTGAGAAAAAAGGCGAACCAAGTAAGATGGAGCGTTCGATATCTCCCTTGGAACGACCAGAGATCGCCGAGCATGGGGTGTTGTATGAGGAGGTGTCAAACCCCGGCTTCAAAAAGCAGCGTCCAGGATTTCGATTGCGGCGCCAATGCTGACCGCTGTATTGATTGCACCACTTCCTGGTCATCGCCTTGGTCGCTGTTGCTACGGAATCCCCCCTCTGCTGTGGTGCTAAGTGATGGAATTCCGGGTCGGTGTTGTGCCGCGATTGCTACGAGCCTGTGTGCTTGCCGGTGGCGCCAGTCGTCGCATGGGTGCCGACAAAGCTCTGCTGTCCCATCCCAGAGGCGGCACCTGGCTGGACAACACCGTGGCCCTAGCGATGGCCCTCGAGTTGCCGGTGCTGGTGCTTTCTGGCCATGCCAGTCATCGGGAGCATCTGGCTTCCCGGTCCCCGCAGTTGTGTGTGCTGTCTGAGCCCTGGCCTCCTGCCGGGCCTTTGCAGGCCTTCGCCGCTGTGTTCTCGGCTCGGGACGATGAGGCCTGGCTGGTGCTTCCGATCGACCTGCCTTGCCTCACACTGATGACATTGCAGACGCTGCAGGCCGCCTGGCGGGAGCAGGAGCACATCGCCTTGGTGGCCCACGATGGTGAACGGCTACAGCCTCTGCTGGGGATCTATCCCTGCAGAAGCAGCTCTCAGGTCGCACTGGAACGGCAGATGGATCGCGGCTGCCGACGTTGGCATGACTGGCTGCATCGGATTCCCCACCGCTCTTTTCCTCTGCCGCCTGAGCAGCTTTTCAATGCCAACCATCCTGCTGATCTGACAGCGTTGGACAATGCTCACTTCTGAGTTGGTCGCGGATCGCTGGCAGCGTCCTCTGCGGGTGCTGCGTCTGTCGTTGACAGCCCGTTGCAATCTCGCCTGCTCCTACTGCCAACCCGATCATCGTGAGGTGAGCGGGTTGCTGAATCAGTCGCAGCGTCTGGCGCTGATCGCTGCCTGTTGTCGCCTTGGCGTTCGTTCCCTGCGCCTCACCGGAGGTGAACCCTTGCTCAGCGACCAGCTGGAGCCTTTGCTGGAAGCGATTCAGAGCCGACGACAACAGCCGGATGATCCGCTGGCGCAACTGGATGAGGTGGCCCTCACCAGCAACGGTCTGCTGCTGGATCGGGCCAGGGCTGAGCATCTGCGGCGCGTCGGCCTGGATCGGATCACCCTCAGCCTCGATGGTCTCGATGCCGGCGTGGTGGCAGACATGGCGGGGTTGCCCGCGGGAGTCGAGGCGGGTGCCCGTGCCCTTGCTGCCGTGCGCGAGGCGATCGTGGTGGCCCGTCAAGCCGGTTTTGAGCCTCGGTTGGGGGCATTGAAGCTCAACAGCGTGATCCAGCGGGGCCGTAATGAGGATCAGCTGCTGCCGTTGGCGGCCTTTGCCCGTGAACAGGGGCTGGAACTGCGTTTCATCGAATTCATGGATGTGGGGCATCGGAATGGCTGGAGCGGCGATCAGGTCATGCCGGCTGTCGAGATGCTTCGCGAGTTGCAAGCGGTCTGGCCCCTGGAGCCCCTGGGTCGGCCAGTGGGGGGTACGGCCCGGCGCTGGCGTTATCGGGATGGAGCCGGCGTGGTGTCGGTGATTGCCTCTGTGAGTGAGCCGTTCTGCACCGAATGCAATCGGGCCCGGATCACCGCTGATGGCCAGCTGTTCACCTGTCTCTTTGCGTCGACTGGTCTCAACCTTCGGCCGTGGCTCGAGCCAGGCAGCGACCCTGAGGTTCTCTGTGCAGTGCTCCGTCAGCACTGGAGAGCACGAACCGACCGTTACAGCGAGGAGCGCGGTCTGAAATCGGGTCTTGTGCCGGAGCGTGCGGAGATGGCCTATCTCGGTGGCTGAACGCCGGTTGGTGGATTTGGTCGCATCGGTCACCGACGCTGCCTGGTCTGACTCGTACAAAGGTGTTTGCCATGGACAGGATGCCGCTTCAGTGTTCGAACTGCTCTCCTATGAACGCTTTCGGGATACGCCGGCGGTGCGCTTTTTTGATGTCACGGTCAATGGCTCCAATGCCCGCGATCTGGTGATCCACAGCGGTCCTGCCGTCAGTCCCCCCAATGACCCGGAAACCGACGCCTGGCAGTTTTATCTCCATCCCCATCAGGAAGACAACCTTCTTGCTGCCAGTGGCGGTCGCACGTTTTATCTGGTCAATCTCAGCTGGACGGTGCCGTTCCACATCGTGCGACTCGAGAGCGGTGGCGACATCCTGCGCATTCCCAGGGGCACCTTTCATCGCTCCGTGTCGGATCCAGATGGTTCGGTGGTGCTCAACCAGGCCCTTCGTGATCCAGGTGCGTCTCTTGTGCGTGAATTCCGCGTCTACAACAGCGAGCGGATTCCAAGGCTTTACGCCGTCACTTCCACGGCGGCGCCCCGCCCCAGGTTGCATGGCCTGGCGCCGCTGGTTCAGGCGGCCTGAGCCTGTTTTGCAGCGGCTTGCTGGTTATGGTCGCCATGAAGCAGCAGGCCGTCGCCATCAATCTCCGCTTCGATGCTCCAGTGCAGTTCGCTGGCGGTGTTCGGCGGGCCGCTGAAGCTGCCGGTCACCGCCGCGGTGAGTTCGGGCCTGGAGGAGCTGGCCACCACGATGTAGCGATCGTTGATTGCGCCGCAGCCGCTCGGATCGAAGCCTCGCCAGCCGGCCCCCGGCAGATACACCTCCGCCCAGGCATGCAGGTCGTACTTCTCCGGTGCCGGATCCACCAGGTGGTATCCGCTCACGAAGCGAGACGGCAGTCCCACGCAGCGACAGCACTCGATCATCAGCATGGCCAGGTCGCGACAGGAGCCGACCCGCTCCCGCAGGGTGCGACCGGCAGGCCAGGCCGGGCCGATGTGGCGTTGGGTGTACTTGACCCGATCCTGGATCATCTCCACCAGTTGGCGCAGGAAGGGCAGGGCCTGCTGATTGCTGCCCATCAGGGCGTCCTGGGCCAGCTCCACCGCTGAAGGGTCGTGCTGTCCATCCGGCAGCCAGCCTTCAAGGGCGCCCTGCAAGTCTCGGTTCAACAGTCCGCGCGGAAAGGGCAGGGAGGGTTCCATGCCGCTGAAACAGTCTTCAAGCGCTGGTGCCTGGCGTGTGTCCACCAGGCTGCGCGCCACGAAGCTCAGTCGGTCGGTGGCGCCGAGAAAACGCACCCGAGAGATTTCATCGCCACTGGAGGCCACCAGTTCGTGGCGGTGGAGCGGGTCTGGTGTGATCTCGAGCTGATGGCTGATCAGGCGCTGAAATCCCTGGCCGCGGGGACGCAGACAGAGGCGATGTTCCCCCAGGTTCACCGGCGCCGCATACCGGTAGGTGAGGCGATGGATCAGCTGAGCGCGCATGCGGGATCGGCAGGAATGGAACGGAGGTCGGCGAGGGTGAAATAGCGCTCGTGGATCAGTTGATGCAAGCGGTTCAGGTCGGATTGCAGGTGATCGATCGCTTCATGCAGGCCGCTGCCGATCAGGGCGTCGATGCGCACAAAGCTCCAACGCGCCAGCAATTGTCCTCTCAAACATTCGAGATCATCGGGAGGTCCAGGCACCGGCTGGCTCTGGATCTGTTGCAGGGTGTCGCTGATGCCCTGCAGGCAGCAGCGCACCGAGCGGGGAAAGATCGGATCGAGCAGCAGGAAGGAGGCCACGGCACTGGGTGCGATCGCCTCCTGCATGCTCTGCCGGAACATCTGATAGGCCCCGGCGGATCGCAGCAGGGCGATCCATTGCAGTTCATCGAGCACGCCTCCCACCTCCTCCGGTGAGGGCAGCAGCAGGAAATACTTCACATCGAGGATCCGGGAGGTTTTGTCGGCCCGTTCGATCAGGCGACCCAGCTGGCTGAACAGCCAGGAGAGGTCGCGGCTGAGGGTGGCATCGGTGATGCCATAAAAGAGCTGGCAACCCCGCCGGATGTCGCGCAACTGCTCCTGTTCCGGCTCCTGCCAGATCGCTTCGCCATCCTGCAGGCTCCAGTAGAGGCCATTGATCTGCTCCCACATTTCGGTGGTGATCACATCGCGGATCTGGCGCGCGTTTTCCCGCGCCATGGCGATGCAGTTCACGATGCTGTTGGGGTTTTCGTGATCCGACACGAGGAAGCGGATCACATCCTTCGGGTTCTGGCCGACAGCCAGACGATCGAACAGGTCGCGATCACCACTTGCATCCACCAGGGGCAGCCAGGGTTCGGCGCTGCCTGGTGGGCAGTCGAGTGCCATCGCCTCACTCACCTCCACAAAACGGGAGATGTTCTCGGCCCGCTCCACGTAGCGATTGATCCAGTAGAGCGAATCGGCAACGCGACTCAACATGGCGTGTTGTCGCTCATCACATGGTTGTCGGACACAACCCAGGTGTCCTTGCAGCCGCCGCCCTGGGAGGAATTCACCACCAGAGATCCCCGCTTCAGGGCCACGCGCGTGAGGCCTCCCGGGCTCACCCAATTGCTCCGGCCGCGCAACACATAGGGGCGCAGATCCACGTGGCAGGGATAGAGCACTCCTTCACTGAGGGAAGGCACGGTAGAGAGTTCGAGGGTGGGTTGGGCGATGTAGTTGCGGGGGTTGGCCTGAATGCGAACGGCGAAGGTGTCGATCTCCTCCCGGCTGGCGTGGGGGCCGATGAGCATGCCGTAGCCGCCCGCTTCCGCCACCGATTTCACCACCAGTTCCTCCAGATGCTCCAGCACATACTTCAGATCGTCGGGTCGGGAGCAGAGGTAGGTGGGCACATTGGCGATCACCGGCTCCTCGTTGAGGTAATACCGGATCATCTCCGGCACATACGCATAGATCAGTTTGTCGTCGGCGACGCCTGTGCCGGGGGCATTGGCGATCGCCACCCGCCCCTGACGCATCACCTCGATCAAGCCGGGAACCCCCAGCATCGAATCACGACGGAACACCTGGGGATCGAGGAAGTCATCATCGATGCGCCTGTAGATCACATCCACCGGTTCGAGGCCGCGGGTGCTGCGCATCCAGACGCGCCCGCTCTCACACACCAGATCCCGACCTTCCACCAGGCCGATTCCCATCTGCTGGGCCAGATAGCTGTGCTCGAAGTAGGCGCTGTTGAACACGCCCGGTGTGAGCAGCACCACCCGGGGTGTGTCGGTCCAGGGGGCGAGTTCCTTGAGGGTGCGGAGCAGGTGGGAGGGGTAGTCGTCGATCGGTTGCACTGTGCGTCCCTCGAACAGGCTGGGGAACAGGCGTTTCATCACGCGCCTGTTTTCCAGGAAGTAGGCGACACCGGAGGGGCAGCGCAGGTTGTCTTCGAGCACGAGCCAGTTGCCGCGCCCGTCACGGATCAGATCAAGACCGGAGATGTGACACCAGCGACCCAGCGGCACGGTCATGCCCTGCATCTGGGGGCGCCAGCCCTGGGATGTTTCCACGTCTTCTCGAGGGATCACCCCATCCCGGAGGATCGCCTGGTCGCCATACACATCGGCCAGAAAACAGTCGATCGCCTCCAGGCGCTGCAGCAGACCGCGTTCGAGCGTGGTCCATTCCGAGCGGCTGATCAGTCGCGGCAGGGGGTCGAAGGGAAGAATCCGTTCGCCGCCGTGTTGACCGGAGTCATTGAGGCGGAAGGTGGCCCCGAGGCGCCGCAGCAGGTTGCTGGCGGAGGCGTGGGAGCGATTCAGTTCATCGAGCCCGATCCGACCCAGGGAGGAGAGGAGGGGCAGCAGGGCGCTGCGCGGTTCGGCCTGCTCGCTGCAGAAATATTCGTCGTAGCCGCGGCTGGGTCTGTAATCCGTGAACATGAGCCGTGAACAGGCTGGGCCTATCCAAGGCTTCCGTCCTGCCTGGGCCGGTCGCATTCGTTACCGAATTCAAAATCCTGGATCGCCCCTGGCCGGATGTTGTCAAGCGGGTGGGAATCGGAGAAGTTGCTACGAATGAATCGATTTCGTCATGCGTGCGCCGTTTCTGAAGCTGATGACCGCCTTCACGGGCGCCCTCGCCCTTGCGCCGGCGGCAGACGCGGCAGAGCGCATTCGCTTTCAGTTCGGTGAGTTCTCCCGTGATGTTTCGGTGCCATCGCTGGTCACCTTCACGAAAACGGGTCAGGTCAATGAAGACCTGCAGACCTATCTCGACCTCCTCAACCCGCCGCAGCAGCAGTCGCTGCGCAAGCTGCTCAGTCAGAGCGTGCCCGTCACCGATGTGATGGCGTCGAACTTCCTCAGCACCCCCCTCGGTCAACGCTCCCTGCAGCAGCTGGTCAAAGTGCTGGCCCAGCCCGCCGCGATCGCTCAGCCCGCCCTGTCCTCAGCCCTGATTCTCGGTGCGGCCAAGTCGGGCGAGCTGCGTCTCATCGATGTCTTGGAGGCCTATCCCTCCCAGACCCTGCCGGTGAATGTCGCTGCAGTGCTGTCTCTCGTGGATTCGCTCACCCAGCAGTTCAACCTTCAGAACAAGCTGTTTGCTCGCATCGCCTCCATTCAGGGAGCACCGGCCCGGGGCCCTGATCTGGCGATGCTGGCCGCCAAGGGCGACGAGCGTTTCACGCAGACCCCGTTTCAATTTCAGGGCCGCCTGGGCAGCACGATCAGTGCGATCGCTTACCTCCCCAGCAGTGCCGCCAGCGGCCGCCCGGCCCGGCTTGTGGTGATCGCTCCTGGTCTCAACACCGACATGAATGCCCTCCTGTATGTGGGCAAGCAGCTGGCGAGCCATGGCTATGCGGTGGCGTCGCTGGACTTCCCCTTCACCAGCGCTAACACGATCAAGGCGGCGATTCAGGGCACGGGCACGATTCCGCCTCCGAATGCCTGGTACAGCCAACCGCTCAGTGTCAGTGACCTGATCGATCAGATGCAGCAGCGCTACGGCAATCGGGTGAACACCCGTGAGGTGGGCGTGCTCGGTCAGTCGTTGGGGGGGTACAGCGTGACGGCTCTTGCCGGTGCCGAGCTGGATTGGCCCCATCTCATCAAGGGATGCACTGAGCTGAACGATCCCGACAAGGTGGTGCTCAACCCTGCGGTGGTGTGGCAATGCGTTGCGCCCGGCCAGGTGGTGCAACGCAGGAGCTTCCGCGATCCGCGCGTGAAGGCGGCAGTGGCCGTGAATCCTGTCACCAATCCAATCTTCAGCTCCACCTCACTGAAGGCGATCGCCGCACCGATACTCTTCGTCTCCGGCACTGACGATATTTTTGCGCCGCCCATCTCCCAGCAGCTGATTCCCTTCACGTCGATTCAGCAGCCCGGGTCGCTGCTGGCTTTGCAACACAACGGCACCCATCTGTCCTTTCTCGATGGCAGTGCCAGGCTGCCCCCCTTCGTGCTCGGACCGGATCAGCCTCTGGCGCGGCAGGAACTGATGGGGATGGCCCGGGCTTTCTTCGATCAACACCTGCGCAACCTGGCCTCTGCAGCTCCCCTGGCGGCACCCACAGCCAAGGCGGGAGTGTTCAGTGGCAGCGAGACGCTGCGGTTGTTGATCACGCCCCGTTTCAGTCGCGACCAGCTCAACCAGGTGGATCCCGGCTTGAAACAGTTTCCTTAAAGCAGCAGGTAGCGCTGGGCCAGGGGCAGCACCTCGGCGGGCTCACAGGTCAGCAGCTCCCCGTCCGCGAACACTTCATAGGTCTGCGGGTCGACGCTCACCTTGGGCAGGGCGTCGTTGAGCTTCAGCGCGCTCTTGCCCACACTGCGCGTCTCCTGCACGGGTACGCAGGGTCGTTCGAGACCCAGCTCCTGGGGGATGCCGGCATCGAGGGCCGCTTCGCTCACGAAGGTCAGGCACGAAGGTGCCAGAGCTCGGCCGAAGGCGCCGAACATCGGCCGGCCGTGCACCGGTCCGGGGGTGGGAATCGAGGCGTTGGCATCTCCCATCTGGGCCCACACGATCGAGCCGCCCTTGAGCACCAGTTCGGGCCGAATGCCGAAGAAACCCGGTTTCCAGAGCACCAGATCAGCCAACTTGCCGGTTTCGATGGAGCCCACCTGACTGCTGATGCCGTGGGCCAAGGCCGGGTTGATCGTCACCTTGGCGATGTAGCGCTTGAGCCGGTGGTTGTCGTTGCGGCTGGAGTCTTCCGGCAGGGCACCCCGTTGCACTTTCATTTTGTGGGCGGTCTGGAAGGTGCGGGTGATCACCTCACCCACGCGGCCCATCGCCTGGGAATCGCTGGCGATGATCGAGAAGGCGCCCAGGTCATGAAGAATGTCTTCAGCGGCGATGGTTTCGCGGCGAATCCGCGATTCCGCGAAGGCCACATCTTCCGGGATCTTCGGATCGAGGTGGTGGCACACCATCAGCATGTCGAGGTGCTCCTCGAGCGTGTTGAGCGTGTAAGGACGGGTGGGGTTGGTGCTGCTGGGCAGCACGTTCGCCTCACCGCAGATCCGGATGATGTCGGGGGCATGGCCGCCACCGGCCCCTTCGGTGTGGAAGGTGTGGATCGTGCGGCCCTTGATCGCGGCGATCGTGTCTTCCACGAA
>CALGVO010000126.1 GCA_937930135.1 uncultured Synechococcus sp.
CGCTGCAGCGTCTCTGCCCAGACCTGGCCCACCAACTGCTCGAAACGAGCGGGCCCGATCCCGTGCTGAACGTCTTGGACAGGCTGGAGTGCAGGGGTTGGCCGCAGGTCCCGCCGGTGATTGCCGGGTCCCTCTATTTGCTCGGCGACCTGCTGCGACGCGACCTGCTGCATGCAGAGTGAAGTTCAGCCGCTTGCTGCCGCCATGGCCTCCCGTCTCCTCCAGCCCAGACGCTGGCTGATCGCCGGACTGCTGCTCGCCCTCCTGGCGCTGAACAGCGACCCCGCCCAGGCACTCGACACGAGCACGGGAACAGGACTGCAGGATCGGGCTCTGTTTCAGGAACGGGTGGACTACACCCTCACCAACCAGAGCGGCCACGACTTTCATGGTCAGGATCTGCGCAACACCTCCTTTGCCGGGGCGGTGGGTCGCGGCGCCGACTTCAGCGACGCCAACCTGCATGGTGCGATCTTCACCCAAGGTGCGTTCGCCGACGCTGATTTCCACGGCGCTGATCTCTCCGATGCCCTGATGGACCGAGCCGACTTCAGCGGAACCGACCTGCGCGGCACTCTGCTCAGCGGCGTGATCGCCTCAGGCAGCAGTTTTGCCGGCGCGCAGATCGAAGGGGCCGACTTCAGCGATGCCCTGCTCGATCGCGATGATGTGAGGCGTCTGTGTCGCGATGCGGAAGGGAGTCATCCGCACACGGGGGTCTCCACCCGCGAGAGCCTGGGGTGCTGATCCAGAAGCGGGCGCCCGGCTCAGGCTGACCAGCCTCTGAGTTTGCCGGGGTTGAGCAGCCCCATGGGGTCATGGTGCCGCTTGGCCGCCACCTGCTCACCGTCGATCACCCCCAGGCCGCCATCCTCCACGGTGAGCACATGAGGGTTGAAGATCACGGCGCCCAGATCGCGGCACTGAGCGATCAGTCGCTCAAGAGCGTCAGCCCCCTGCCAGCGCACCAGGGGCAGGGCTGCCAGACGGGCAGCACCGCCCTGACGGACCCCCTCGAGGTGCCACAACAGGTCATCCCCCCAGTCGGACCGCAGCTGGTTGAGCGTGGGCAGCTCAGGCTGGGGCAGCAGCATCTGCAGATAGGTCCAGCTCGGATCCAGGCTGCGGCAATGCAGGGTGGTGTGGTTCCAGCTGAGCTCCCGCAGACCGTTGCCGTGATGGTCTGCCTCCGGGCCGAGGTTGCGGCAGACAGCCCCCACCGCCGCTGCCAACCGCTCCACCGTGGACACGCCATCGGCAGCCACGAGCAACAGCAGCCGGTGGCAGCCGGCTGGAGCACCGCTCCAGCTCGGCAGTTGATCGACGATCGAACGCTCCAGCACCGTGCAGAGATGCAGCTCCAGTGCTGCCTGCTGGCAACGTTGCGCCAGATGCACCGCCACCTCCCACGCAGCGCAATCAATGCTCAGCTCATGCCAGGCCTGCCGCGGGGCCGTCGACAGACGCAGCGCCGTGATGATGCCGTTGGTGCCATAGGCATGGTTGAGGGCTTCGGCATCCGCCGCATCGAGCTGCAGCAGGCGGGGCTCCGGTTCCAGCGTCACCACCTCCAACCCGAGCAGATGACCGGGATCGCGCAGAAACCCCCAGCGCACCGAGCCGATCCCCCCCGAGCCACCGGCGATGAAGCCACCGATCGTGGCCGTGCGCCAGGTGCTGGGCAGCAGCCGCAGCTGGCGATGGTGACCCGCGACCGCCTGATCGAGATCCCGCAGCAGGCAGCCACTCTCCACCTCCACCACCCCGGAGTGCGGATCGATCGAACGCACCGCCGCAAGGGCGCCCATCAGCATCACCACCCCACCCTGCAGTGGCACGCACTGGCCGTAGTTGCCCGTACCCGCACCGCGCAGGGTGAGGGGCACGCCGTGGCGGGCACAGGCGGCAGCCACGGCACGCACGGCATCCACGCTCTCGGGGCGCACCACCAGGCCGGCTCGACAGTGCGTCAACCGCTCCCGCAGCACGGGTGAATAGTCGTAGGCATCCCGGGAAAAACGCAGCACATCGGCCTCCCCCAGCAACAGGCTGAGCTGCGGGAGCGGAGCCAACTCCGCCTGGAGCGCTTGAAGGCCTGCCAATCCCTGGGTCATGAGCCGCTGGCCGCCGCGTTGTGATCGGCACCAGTCTCCGTCAGCCAACGTCCTGCCACCAGCACCCGCCGCCGGGGGGGAGAGGCCAGCACCTCACCCCAGTGCGTGGCCTCCAGCAGGATCAGATCGGCTGGAGCGCCGACCTGCAGGCGACCGTCCCAGGCCAGCCCCAGCAAGCGGGCGGCCTCCGTGGTGAACGGCATCAGACCGCGGCGCTGCCAGGGCGCCAGCTGGGCCAGGGGCAGGGAGGCCGCCATCAGGGCGATCGGATCGAAACTGCCGCCGGGGAACCAGGGATCCTGCACGTTGTCGCCTCCGACGGCCACCACCACACCGGCCCGCTGCAGCTGCAGCAGCGGCGCCAACGGCCGCTGCAGGGGTGTCTGCTGCGGACGACGCCCCAGCAACCAGCCATTGGTGAGCGGCAGGGCCACCACGCCGAGTCGATGGGCCGCCATCCGATCCGCCAGCCGGGCCAGAGCGCGAGCAGAGAGCAACGCAAGGCTGCTGGCATGACTGCAGGTGATCGGCACCGACACCGGGCGCCGATCCAGACAATGCACCAGCAGCCGCAGGCCTGCGGCGGGATCCTGATCCGCTTCATCAATGTGCAGATCGATGCCGCAACCAAGGCGATCCGCCAGGGCGAGCAGATCCTCCAGGCCGCGGCGGGTCTGGGCATCGCGGCAAGGGGGCACCAGCACGCCCCCCAGCAGCCCTCCCGCCGCAACGACCTGGCGGGCGAGCACGTCCGCTTCCGGAGTGCTCCAGTGGCTGATCGGCACCAGGGCCACCAGCTGAAGCTCAATCCGCTCACGCCAGAGCTGGCGGCGGTCCTGCAGCGCCTCCCAACTGCACGCGGCCCCGGGCCCCAGGCTGTCGATATGGCTCCGCATGCCCCGCAGCCCATGGCGCCAGGCCAGCTGCAGGCCCCGCTCGGCGCGGGCCACCACCCGCTCCACGCTGCGCGTGCTGTGTTCCTGCCGATTGGCCGCCAGCGCCCCGGCGTAGGTGCCCTCGTGATTGGGGTGGTCCGCCCAGGTGAAGGCCTTGTCGAGATGGGCGTGGGGCTCCACCAACCTCGGCAGCAGCAGCTCGGTGGGTGGAGCAGCTCCGGAGGGGAGAGCACGCAGGGCGCTGATCACTCCATCCCGCCAGGCGATCTCGATCGCCACCAGGCCATCCCTGCGGACGTCACCCAGACCGGTCTGATCGAGAAGGCTGGCGGGAGACCAGGCGTGAAGCGTCCCAGGGGCAGCTGAACCACCAGCCATCGCACTCACTCGAGCTTGCCCCCGTCGGCCTTGGTCTGCACCGTGAGGAACTGACCGGCAATGCCGATCGTGGTCACGGTGTAACCCGGCAGCCGCAGCGATGGCAGCAGATCCTGCCCCCCCAGCTGGGTGGTGAACACGCTGAACAGCCCGAAGGAACGGCGACGGGTGACCTGGCCGGCCAGGGCCGTGAGTGCACCGCGCTGATCGGCGATCAGCCGCGGACAGTCGCGGATCCAGAGGCGGAGGACCATCGGCAGCCCCTGCCGATCACAGAGCTCCTCGGTGGCGAGCTGCACCAGCTGGGCACCGGCATGCTGCTGATAGTCAGCCATGGACGGGTTGGTGACCACCAGGGCGGCCCCAGCGCCGACCACGGCGATGGCCAGTGCCAGTTGGGCAGCGCTGGGCCCGCGACGCGTGGAAGTGGCGGGCTGCAGGGCGCTGAAGGCGAATTGTTAGATTCTTACCGACGCGGCGGGCGTCGCCAAGTGGTTAAGGCAGCGGCTTGTGGCGCCGCTATTCGGGGGTTCGAATCCCCTCGCTCGCCCTCAACTCATCTCCACCATTGCCTGAAGCAAGGCCTCAGCGCCGCCTCGCAGTGGATCGGCACACACCAGCTGCAGCGTCTGCTCTGCTTCTGCGATCGCCCGCTGCGCCTCAGGAGCAGCCAAGCGCGCCGTGTTGAGCGCCAGGGCCCGCACCCTGGGGGCCGGCCCCGCACCCGCGGGTCGAGCGATAGCGGCGAGAGCCTCACTGAGCTGCACCAGCTCGGCCAAGGGCGGCAGCGGCACCTGGGGCAGACGATCGATCGTCGTCTGGCCGGCCCGATGCACCAGCAGCAATGCCGTCGCTTGGCTTCCCCGAAGCAAGGGCAGGGAGGCGGACGAGCCCGGGTGACAGAGCGAACCCTGGCCTTCCACCAGCACCAGGCCGTCGGCAGGCAAGCGCTCCGCACAGCGGAGCACGGCCGCTTCCACCGCACCGGCGGCGTAGTCGACCCGCACCGCATCGAGCGCCACACCGGTGCCACTGATCAGGATGCCGGCCTGCCCGGTGCCGACGAAACCCGACGCCAGACCCCGTGCCTCAGCAGCGGCCCGCAGCGCCAGGCAAGCGCTCATCTTGCCCACGGCCATGTCCGTGCCCAGCGCCAACACCCGGCGTTGAGGCAAAGCGGCGGCCCGTGCCTGGGCCACCTGCAGCCCTGCAGGCTCGCAACGGAGATCCCAGATCCATTGCCCGGGCTGACAGGCGGCCCGAAACTCCGGGTCATCCCCCAGCCGGGTGTGCAGGCCACTGGCCAGGGAGAGCCCGGCTCGCAGAGCCGCCAGCGCGTCGGCGCGCACCGGATCCGGCAGCCGACCTCCGGACGGCGCCAGACCCACGACGGCCACCTCGGGGCCGAAGGCCAGGGACGCCCGCAGATCGCCCACCACCGGCACCGACCGGGGAATCCCCGTCACCGCCTCAAGGGACGCCCCGGCATGGTGGGGATCGATCACCGCCACCACCGGCCCGGGGCGATGGCGCAGCATCGCCAGTCCGGTTTTGCCGGTGAGGCTGTCCAGGCCCCCGTGCTGAAGCAACACCACCGCCTGATCCGCTGCCAGCATCAGCCCACCTCCGCCACCGGAGTCATGCCGAGCCCCACCGCCTGGGGCGGGCGCAGCCGGTCGTCCTCGATCGGCAGACCCTGAAACGGGTCATCCAGGAGATTGAGATGACTGTCGAGATCCGGCCAGCGGATCAAGGACAGCAACTGGGCGGCTGCCCCATTCAGCAGGCTGCTGTCGGAATAGCACCCCACCATCAGATCGAGCCCCAGCCGCTGACCCACCCGAGCCATGAGCAAGGCCTCGCTGAGGCCACCGGTTTTGAGCAGCTTCAGATTGATGCCATCCACATGAGGAGCCAGACGCAACAGATCCTCCAGATCCCAGCAACTCTCATCGGCCACCAGGGGGAGGGGGCAGTCGGGCTTGAGCCTGGCGAAGGTGCTGCGATCCAGCGCCGGATCCGCACTGGCAGCGATCGGTTGCTCCAGCAACACCACCCCATGGGCTAACAGCTGAGGCATCAACCGTCGCGCCTGATCGAGCGACCAACCACCGTTGGCATCCACCTGGAGTTCCAGGGGCTGCTGGCGCCGCTGCTGTTCCTGCTGCAGCGCAGCAGCGACGGCGTCCAGCAGCTGCCGGTCGTGATCGAGCCCGTCAGGGCTGCCCAGCTTGAGTTTGATCCGGGTGGCCGGTCGCTGCTGCCACCAACGCTCGAGCCGCTGCAGCACCTGCTCCACACGGCCCAGTCCGAGGGTGACGCTGGTGGCCACGGCGCAATCGCCATCCAGCCCGAACAAGCGCCAGAGAGGCTGGCCGAGGCGGTGTCCCCACCAGTCCCAGAGCGCCAGATCCACCGCGCAACGAGCTGGTGGCGACAGAAGCGGCAACAGCGGAGCGAAGGTGTGACGCTGGCTGGGATCGAGCTCATCCAGTGCGGGCAGCATCGCCGCCAATTCGGCGGCGATGGCCGCCGTGTCGTAGGCGCGGTGCCCCGTGTCGAGACCACCGGCCTCACCGAGGCCGACCACCCCCTCGGCCTCACAGCGCAACAAAAGGTGCTCAACCGCTGCGGTGGTGCCGCGACTGATGGCCAGGGGCACCGCCTTGGTGAGTGGAAACCGCCGCAGGCACCAGCCCATCCCTTGATTGCACCGATCCTCAAACTGGCACAGCACCGCCGTGACCGACACTGAATCAAGCCGTCCGCCCCGCGGTTCTCCGAAACGCCGTTTCCCTTGACCGTCTCCGCCTCCACCAGCAGCCAACCCCTCAGCCTTGAGCGCGCTTCGAGCCGCGGCAGCTACTGGGTCACCACCTTCGGTTGCCAGATGAACAAGGCCGATTCCGAGCGCATGGCCGGAATCCTCGAATCCATGGGCTACCGCGAAGCGAACGCCGAGCTGGAGGCCGATCTGGTGCTCTACAACACCTGCACGATCCGCGACAACGCTGAGCAGAAGGTTTACAGCTATCTGGGGCGCCAGGCGCAGCGCAAACGCACCAACCCCAATCTCACGCTGGTGGTGGCTGGCTGCGTCGCCCAGCAGGAGGGCGAATCCCTGCTGCGGCGCGTGCCCGAGCTGGATCTGGTGATGGGCCCCCAGCACGCCAACCGCCTCGATGTGCTGCTCGCCCGGGTGGAGCAGGGCCAGCAGGTGGTGGCCACCGAAGAGCACCACATCCTGGAAGACATCACCACCGCCCGGCGCGACAGCGCCATCTGCGGCTGGGTGAACGTGATCTATGGCTGCAACGAGCGCTGCACCTACTGCGTGGTGCCCTCCGTGCGCGGCAAGGAGCAATCACGCCTGCCGGAAGCGATCAAGCTTGAAATGGAGGGTCTGGCCGCCCAGGGCTTCAAGGAAATCACCCTGCTGGGGCAAAACATCGATGCCTATGGCCGCGATCTCCCTGGCATCACAGCGGAGGGCCGCAGGCAACACACCCTCACGGATCTGCTCCAGTTCGTGCACGACGTGGAGGGCATCGAACGCATCCGCTTCGCCACCAGCCATCCGCGCTACTTCACCGAACGCCTGATCGATGCCTGCGCCGAGCTGCCCAAGCTGTGCGAGCACTTCCACATTCCTTTCCAGAGCGGCGACGACACCGTGCTCAAGGCGATGGCCCGCGGCTACACGGTCGATCGCTACCGACGCATCATTGATCGCATCCGCCAGCGCATGCCCGATGCGGCGATCAGCGCTGATGTGATCGTGGCCTTCCCGGGAGAAACCGAGGCCCAATACCGCCGCACCCTGGATCTGATCGAGGCGATCGGCTTCGATCAGGTGAACACCGCCGCCTACTCCCCCCGCCCCAACACCCCCGCCGCCGACTGGCCCGATCAGCTGCCGGAAGCGGTCAAGGTGGAGCGCCTGCGGGAGATCAATGCCCTGGTGGAGCGGGTGGCGAGGGCCCGCAGCGCCCGCTACGCCGGCCGCACCGAGCAGGTGCTGGTGGAAGGCGCCAACCCCAAGGATGCCGACCAGGTGATGGGCCGCACCCGCACCAACCGGCTGACGTTCTTCCCCGCCGCCCGCAGCGATGGCAGACGCTGGCAGCCGGGTGATCTGGTGAAGGTACGGATCGAGGCCGTGCGGTCCTTCTCCCTCAGTGGCACCCCCGTCTGAGGCTGATACGTTTGGCGCTCATGCCAGTGCCGGCCCCTTTCCATGCCCACTTCCCCTGTTCGCGTCGGCGTGGTGTTTGGCGGTGCATCCGGGGAACACGCCATCGCCATCCGCTCGGCGATCACGGTGGTTCAGGCCCTGCGCAGCGGACGCAACCGGGAGCGCTTCGACGTGTTGCCGTTTTACATCGACCGAGCCGGGCGCTGGTGGCCGGCGGCGGTGGCCGAGAGCGTGCTGCAGAACGGCGTGGCAGCGGAGGATGCTGATCTGCCCCAACCCCTGCCCGCACCTGGCTTCTCCCAGCTGCCGGCAGGATCCGAAGCCGTGGAGATCTGGTATCCGGTGCTGCATGGCCCCAATGGCGAAGACGGCACCGTGCAGGGCCTGTTCACCCTGATGGCCAAACCGTTTGTGGGAGCGGGAGTGCTCGGGTCGGCCATGGGCATGGACAAGCTGGCGATGAAAGCGGCTTTCGCCGCCGCCGGCCTCGCCCAGGTCCCCTACGTGGGCCTGGACGCCTCAAGCCTCGACAGTGCCTCCACTCGCGCGACCCTGCTCGAGCGGATGGAAACCGAGCTGGGCTACCCCTGTTTCGTGAAACCGGCGAACCTTGGTTCATCCGTGGGGATCAGCAAGGTCCGGAATCGGGCGGAACTGGAGCGCGGCCTCGCGGTCGCCGCGGCACTGGATCACCGCCTGGTGGTGGAACAGGGCGTGCAGGCCCGGGAACTGGAGTGTGCCGTGCTCGGGGTGCGCCAGCTCAGGGCTTCGGTGGTGGGAGAGATCCGCTTCGATGCCGATTGGTATGACTACACCACGAAATACAGCGATGGCTTGAGCCACACCCTGATTCCGGCCCCGATCTCAGCAGCGAGGCAGGCTGAATTGCAGGCGATGGCCCTGGAGGCCTGTCGGGTGCTCGGGGTGGTGGGCCAGGCCCGGGTGGATTTTTTCTACGACGCAACCCAGGAACGCCTCTGGATCAACGAGGTGAACACCCTGCCGGGCTTCACGTCCCAGAGCATGTACCCCATGCTCTGGGAAGCCAGTGGCTTGCCCCTGGAGGATCTGGTGGCGCAGCTCGTGGAGAGCGCGCGAGAATAAGCACCTCTCCAGCAGCGCTCCCCTGATCCAGCGATGATTCACGGTCTGCTCTGGTTTCCCCTGCTTCTGGCCTTTGTGCTCCTTGCCGCCCTCGGCTGGCTCGAGCGTCGACGTCAGACTCTGTTTCGCCGCTGGGCTGAAGGAGCTGAACTCTCGAAACTGGATGGCTGCGGAGCCGCCAGGGTCAAGGATGGTGAACTGCAGTGGTGCAGCTTTTCCGCCGGTCGCTTCGAAGAACAGGGACGGTTCACGATCAACTCACTCGAATTGGTGGAGCTGATGGCACTGGCCTCCGGAGAGGCCCCCCTGGCCCATGAATCGGAAGGTCGCTGCCGCCTGCGCCTGATCGGCGATGGCCAACAGATGGATGTGCCCTTCTCCGATGCACAACGGGCGCGCAACTGGATGAACCAGTTGATGTCCAAGGCGCGTTGCGACCTGTGAGCCGCCAGCGATCTGCCCGCCCTCTCCCACCCGGCGTTGAACGCCGCCGCCGCTTGCGCCAGGAACGGCGCCGCGAGCAGCTGATTCAGGTGTGGCGCCTCCTGCTGTTCAGCGGCAGTGCCACGGCTCTTGGCTGGCTCCTGTTGAGCCTTGGCTGGACCCTGCGTAGCCCGGAGCAACTTCGGGTGAACGGCAGCGAACGGATCGACAGCGAAGCCGTGACCAAAGTGGCAGGCCTCAGTTTCCCCCTGCCCCTGCTCAGCCTCGACCCCAGGGCGCTGGAACGCACCCTTCTGCAGGAACTGCCTGTGCAATCAGCTGCTGTGCATCGCCGACTCCTGCCCCCCGCCCTGGATGTGGTCCTGGAAGACCGTCGTCCCATAGCAGCCGCCAGTCGGGTCAGCCCCGGGGGCATGGAGAGGGGCATGATCGATCGCAACGGCCAGTGGATGCCCCAGACCGTGGCCTCGCGGGGAGATCGGCCGGAAACCTCGATCCTGGTGATGGGCTGGACAGCTCGGCACCGGCCGATCTTGGCTCAACTCTTGGAGCGACGCGATGCCCTGGGGAGCCCCTTGCAGCGCATCAGCATCGCTCCGGATGGTGCCATCAGCATTCAGACGGCCGCTCTTGGCAGGGTGGACCTGGGCGCGGACCCGAACCTGTTGGATCAACAGGTGGTGAGCATGGCCCAGCTCAGCCGAAGCCTCCCCAGCCACTTGCGCCAGAAAGCGGGCACAAGCATCGATCTCAGCGATCCCGCCAAGCCGGAACTTCAGCTCCGTGCCGGCAAGACTCCCGCCAGCGAATCCTGACGCTTGGTTGCAGATCGGGGTCCGGCCGACAAGGCTGGCCGAAATTTAGAAGCGGATGCATCCCGCAAGGACATAATGCACCCACAGCTCAATGGTTCGGCCGCAACGATGGAGATGATGGGTGCACATCAGTCCCCCCATGCCGATTCCACTGGCATCCTCCCCAGCCAGTCTGCGCGGATTGAGGTGATCGGCGTGGGTGGGGGCGGTAGCAATGCCGTGAACCGCATGATCCAGAGCGATCTGGAGGGTGTGGCCTACCGGGTGCTCAACACCGATGCCCAGGCCCTGCTCCAGTCGGCGGCAGATCATCGTGTGCAACTGGGTCAGACCCTCACCCGCGGCCTGGGAGCAGGCGGCAATCCCAGCATCGGCCAGAAAGCAGCAGAAGAATCCCGCGCCGACCTGCAACAGGCGCTTCAAGGGGCTGATCTTGTCTTCATCGCCGCCGGCATGGGTGGTGGCACAGGCACCGGTGCTGCTCCTGTTGTGGCCGAAGTGGCCAAAGAGAGCGGCGCCCTCACCGTGGGCATCGTCACGAAACCCTTCAGCTTCGAAGGTCGCCGCCGCATGCGTCAGGCCGAGGAGGGGATCGCCCGCCTGGCTGAGCATGTCGACACCCTGATCGTGATCCCCAATGATCGTCTGCGGGATGCGATTGCCGGAGCCCCTTTGCAGGAAGCGTTCCGCAACGCTGACGACGTGCTGCGCATGGGCGTGAAGGGCATCAGCGACATCATCACCTGCCCAGGCTTGGTGAATGTGGATTTCGCCGATGTGCGCTCGGTGATGACCGAGGCCGGCACCGCCCTGCTGGGTATCGGCGTCGGCTCCGGCCGCTCCCGCGCCGTGGAAGCCGCCCAGACGGCGATCAACAGCCCACTGCTGGAAGCGGCCCGCATCGATGGCGCCAAGGGTTGTGTGATCAACATCAGCGGTGGTCGAGACATGACCCTCGAAGACATGACCACCGCCTCCGAAGTGATCTACGACGTGGTGGATCCGGAAGCCAACATCATCGTGGGTGCCGTCGTCGATGAGCGACTGGAGGGAGAAATTCACGTGACGGTGATCGCCACCGGGTTTGAGAACGGCCAGTCGTATCGCATCGAACGCGCCGCGACACAATCTGAATCCACGTCCTACACACCGTCACTCAGCCAGGATTCCGGCGCCAACATTCCTCAATTTCTCCGCCAGCGTCAGCTTCGTCGCGAGTCAACCAACGACTGAATCCTGAGCTGAGTCGTGGCTTGGCTGATGGGGTGACCCGGAGTCCACGCCTGCTCAGAGCATCCCGTGTGGCTGCTCCCTTCCGGTTCTGACCAGGTTTAGGCGTCTGAACCGCATGGGTCCGAGTCGTTGTGATGCTAGCAATGAACCCCCGTTGGCCTGGAGAGGCGGATGCGACCAGGCGACCTGATCCGGTTCAAGCAGACGGGGCAAGTGATCACCATGCTCACCGCCTGGGACGCCCTCTCGGCGGCCCTGGTGCAGGCAGCCGGCGCCGATCTTGTGCTGGTGGGTGATTCACTCGCCATGGTGGTGCTGGGCCATGCCACCACCCTGCCGGTGACACTGGAGCAGATGCTGCAACACACGCAGGCGGTCTGTCGTGGCCTCAGTGGACCGCTGGAGCGCCAGCCCCTGGTGGTGTGCGACCTGCCCTTTCTCAGTTATCAGTGCGGCGAGGAGCGGGCCGTGGCAGCCGCCGGAACCCTGTTGAAGAACTCCGGCGCCGCCGCCGTGAAGCTGGAGGGAGCTGAACCGGAGATCGTGCAGGTGATTGACCGGCTGGTGCGGATGGGGATCCCGGTGATGGGTCATCTGGGGCTCACGCCGCAGGCGGTGCATCGCCTCGGCTACCGCCGGCAGGCGGAAGATCCCCGCAGCCAGGACACCCTGCTCCGCCAGGCGGAGACACTGGAAGCCAACGGCTGTTTCGCCCTGGTGCTGGAACATGTGCCAGCCCAGTTGGCCAGCCGGGTGCGCCAGGCGCTGCGCATCCCTGTGATCGGCATCGGTGCTGGCGACGACTGCGACGGTCAGGTGCGGGTGAGCGCCGATCTGCTCGGGCTCACCCCCCTGCAACCGCCCTTCAGCCCAGCCCTGATCCCGGGGCGGCAACTGCTGGTGGAGGCGCTTCAGGGCTGGGTGGCTGCACAACGGCAGCCGGCAGGGTCTCCCACCAGCGCACCACCTCCACCAGCACCTGATTGCTGAGGGCCAGACCCTCAGGATCTCGCAGGCGCCAGCGGCGTCCGCACGACTCGATCAGGCCCTGGGCTTCCGCCTCCGACCAGCGGCGCTCCAGATCGGGCAGATGACGCTCGCATGTGGCCGCGTCCCAGCCGCTGGCGGCAGCCAGAGGCCACAGATCGACGCCCTCGCGCCGCCTCAGCCCCACCAACAGCAGATCATCGAGGGGGAGAGGCACCGCCGCTGACGCCAGAAGCGAAGGGTCGGGCTGCTGCCGTTGCGTCACCAACCAGCGGGCGTAGGCCTCACGGGTGCGTGGCCGCGCCAGGCGCCGGCCCCAGGGGGCACTGGTGGCCCCAAGCCCGAAGCCCCACCAGCCGGCACCGCTCCAATACACACGGTTGTGGCGCGAGGCATGCCCAGGCCGGGCGTAATTCGACACCTCATAGCGACAGAACCCCGCCTGTCGCAGGCGCTCGCCGGTCTGCCGAATCCGCTCCACCGCCTCCCCGTCATCGGGGAGCTCCAGCTCGCCCCGTCGCTGCCGCCAGGCGAACACGGTGCCGGGCTCCACCGACAGGTCGTAGACGGAGAGATGGGGCACGCCAGCCGCCAGGGCCAGCTCCAGCTGCTGCTGCCATAGCGCCTCGGTCTGCCCCGGCAGATTGCGGATCAGGTCGAGGCTCCAGCTCCTCAGACGTCCCTGCTGCAACGCCCCCTGCAGCCAGGCGCAGGCGGTCTGCAGGTCCGCCCGGCGATGGCGCCGTCCCAGACTGGTCAGCACCGCATCATCAAAGCTCTGTCCGCCCAGGCTCACCCGGGTCACACCGGCGTCGAGCACGGCCTCCAGGTGCTGCTGATCAAAACTGGCCGGATCCATCTCCAAGGTGATCTCCGCCCCGTCCTGCACACCGAAACGCTGCGCCAGCCGCTGCAGCAGCTCGGCGATCTGGCTGGGTGTGAGCAGGGAGGGTGTGCCACCGCCCACATACACCGTGGCCAGGGGCGGCCCTGCAGGGGAAAGGCCGATCTCCTCATGCAGCAGGGCGAGATAGGCCTGGATCGATGCCCGTCCGGGCCCCGCCGCCGCATCAGCCCTGTCTCCCAGGGGCACAACGGCGAAATCGCAGTAAAAGCAACGCCGATGGCAGAAGGGAATGTGCACGTAGGCGCTGCGGGGTGCGGACATCAGCCCCGGCCAAGCGACGGAAGATGGTGCATGCTGCCTGCAATCGGATCGAGCAGCCACGACCTGAACCCATGGTGGAACCGCTCATCCTGCTTGTGTTCCTGCTCTCCGGCGCCTCGGCCGGATGGATGGGCGTGCATCTGCTGCCCCAGGAGCTGCTCGACGAGAGCACCAACGTGGCCGGCGTGCGCTGGGTGCTCACGGGCTTCGGTGCCTTCTTCGGCCTGATTGCCGGCCTGGTGTTTCAGCGCCTGCGCCAGCAGTTGATGCGGCAGGTGCGGAGCATGCCCACCGATCTGCTGGTGAGTCGGGCTGTGGGCCTGATTCTGGGGCTGCTGGTGGCCAATCTGCTGCTGGCCCCCATCCTGCTGCTGCCCCTGGGGGGTGCGATTGCGCTGCTGAAACCGCTGGCAGCGGTGCTGAGCAATGTGTTTTTCGGAGTGCTGGGCTACAACCTCGCCGAAGTGCATGGCCGCACTCTGCTCAGGCTGTTCAATCCCTCGTCGGCGGAAGCATTGCTGGTGGCCGATGGGGTGCTCACCCCAGCCAGCGCCAAGATTCTCGATACCAGTGTGATCATCGATGGCCGCGTCCGCGGCCTTCTGGCCTGCGGCCTGCTCGAGGGCCAGGTGATTGTTGCCCAGACGGTGATCGACGAGATGCAGCAACTCGCCGATTCCAGCAATCCGGAAAAGCGCGCCCGCGGCCGCCGCGGCCTCAAGCTGCTCACGGAACTCCGGGAGACCTACGGCCGTCGCCTTGTGATCAACACCACCCGCTATGAGGGTGACGGCACCGACGACCGCCTGCTCAAGCTGAGCGCCGACACCGGCGGCACGCTGGTGACGGCCGACTACAACCTTGCCCAGGTGGCCCAGGTGCAGGAGCTCAAGGTGATGAACCTGAGCGACCTCGTGATCGCCCTGCGCCCCGAGGTGCAGCCAGGTGATGAGCTGCTGCTGAAAATCGTGCGGGAGGGCAAGGAAGACAACCAGGGGGTCGGCTACCTCGAGGACGGCACGATGGTGGTGGTGGAAGGGGCGCGCACGGCGATCGGCGAGCGACTGGCCGTGGTGGTGACCGGTGCGCTGCAGAGTTCCTCCGGTCGGATGGTGTTTGCCCGTCTGGAGAAAGAAGCGGCCGCGGGAAAGCCCGGCAAACCGAATCGGCCCTCCCGCCCAGCCAAGCCAGGCCCATGAGCACACCTGACCAGCCAGCCCCCGCTAGGCTCCCGAAACGCCAGGGGATGTGCTGAGGATGACCACGTCTGCGCCCTACTACGGGGAATCCACGGTGTTGCGCACACCGCCACCGGATCTGCCCTCTTTGATGCTCAAGGAGCGGATCGTGTATCTGGGGCTGCCGCTGTTCTCCGATGACGACACGAAGCGACAGCTCGGGCTCGATGTCACCGAGTTGATCATTGCCCAGCTGCTGTATCTGGAGTTCGACAATCCAGACAAGCCGATTTACTTCTATATCAATTCCACAGGCACCAGCTGGTACACCGGCGATGCGATCGGATTTGAAACCGAAGCGTTTGCCATCTGCGACACCCTCCGCTACGTGAAGCCCCCCGTCCACACCATCTGTATCGGTCAGGCCATGGGCACGGCGGCGGTGATTCTCTCCGCCGGCACCAAGGGGCAGCGGGCCGCTCTGCCCCACGCGTCGATCGTGCTGCACCAACCCCGCAGCGGCGCCCGGGGCCAGGCCACAGACATTCAGATCCGGGCCAAGGAAGTGCTGCACAACAAGCGGGCGATGCTCGAGATCCTTTCTGAAAACACCGGTCGCAGCGTTGAACAGCTCGCCAAGGATTCCGACAGGATGAGTTATCTCACGCCCGAGCAAGCTGTGGAGTATGGCCTGATCGATCGGGTGCTGGGCAGCCGCAAGGAACTGCCGACCGCTGCTCCGGCAGCGGTCTGAACCCATCAGGCGCCCGAGGCGCTCCCTCCCTTTCCCCGTTTCCCTTCTCAGCCCGGACCCATGCCGATCGGTACTCCCAGCGTTCCCTACCGCCTGCCTGGCAGCCAGATGGAACGGTGGGTCGACATCTACACCCGCCTGGGTGTCGAGCGCATCCTCTTCCTCGGTCAGGAAGTGAACGACGGCATCGCCAACAGCCTGGTGGCCCAGATGCTGTATCTGGATTCGGAAGACAGCAGCAAACCGATCTATCTCTATATCAACTCCCCCGGAGGCTCAGTCACAGCGGGGCTGGCGATCTACGACACGATGCAATACGTCAAGAGTGACGTGGTGACAATCTGCGTGGGACTCGCCGCTTCGATGGGAGCTTTCCTGCTGGCGGCGGGCACCAAGGGCAAGCGCCTGGCGCTGCCTCACAGCCGGATCATGATCCATCAGCCTCTCGGCGGTACGGCCCAGCGGCAGGCCAGCGACATCGAGATCGAAGCCAACGAGATTCTGCGCATCAAAGAGATGCTCAACCGATCCATGGCTGAGATGACCGGCAAGAGTTTCGAGACGATCGAGAAAGACACCGATCGCGACTATTTCCTCAGCGCCGAAGAAGCCAAGGACTACGGCCTGATTGACCGGGTGATCTCCAATCCCAACGAGGCCTGAACGACAGGCGCTTGCGTAAGCTCAGCATCTTCTCCGCTCTGCACGCCGCCCGGATGGCCCAGCTCTTCTACGACACCGATGCCGATCTCTCTCTGCTCAGCGGCAAGACGGTGGCCATCATCGGCTATGGCTCTCAGGGCCACGCCCATGCCCTCAATCTGAAGGACAGCGGCGTGGATGTGGTGGTTGGCCTCTATGCCGGCAGCCGTTCCGCGGAGAAAGCCAAGGCGGATGGCCTGGAGGTGCTGAGCGTGGCCGAGGCGGCCGCCAGGGCCGACTGGATCATGGTGCTTCTGCCCGACGAGTTCCAGAAGGAGGTGTATGACAAGGAGATCGCGCCCCATCTGAGCGCCGGCAAGGTGCTGAGCTTCGCCCACGGCTTCAACATCCGTTTCGGCCTGATCCAGCCTCCCGCCGATGTGGATGTGGTGATGATCGCCCCGAAAGGCCCTGGTCACACCGTGCGCTGGGAATACCAGAACGGTCAGGGCGTTCCTGCCCTGTTCGCCATTGAGCAGGACGCCTCCGGCAACGCCCGTGGGCTGGCGATGGCCTACGCGAAAGGCATCGGTGGCACCCGCGCCGGCATCCTCGAAACCAACTTCAAGGAGGAGACCGAAACCGATCTCTTCGGTGAGCAGGCCGTGCTCTGCGGTGGCCTCTCTGAGCTGGTGAAGGCCGGCTTTGAAACCCTGGTGGAAGCGGGTTATCAGCCCGAGCTTGCCTATTTCGAGTGCCTCCACGAAGTGAAGCTGATCGTGGACCTGATGGTGAAGGGAGGCCTGACCGCCATGCGCGACTCCATCTCCAACACCGCTGAATACGGCGACTATGTGAGCGGACCTCGCCTGATCACCGCCGACACCAAGGCCGAGATGAAGCGCATCCTTGCCGACATTCAGGACGGCACCTTCGCCCGCAACTTCGTGGCGGAATGCGAAGCCGGTAAGCCTGAAATGAAGAAAATCCGCGACCGCGATGCTGAGCATCCGATCGAAAAGGTGGGTCAGGGCCTGCGCTCGATGTTCAGCTGGCTGAAGGCGGCCTGAGCCAGCCCTTCCTCTATGTGATCGCCGCAGCAGGTCTCGACCTGCTGCTGGGAGATCCCCGCTGGTGTCCCCATCCCGTGGTGTGGATGGGGCGCTGCATCACCATCCTGCGCCGATGCGTTGAACGACTTGCCGGGGATCACCGCCTGGGCCTTCGCCTCGGCGGTGGGCTGATCACCCTGCTGTTGGTGCTGGGCAGTGGCGCCTGCGGCTGGGCCTTCGAACGGTTGGTGTTGCCTGGCTCGCCCCTGCCATCGCCCTGGGCCGCCGCCGTGCTCGTGGTGGCCTTAGCCAGCGCCCTGGCGGCGCGCAGCCTGCGCGACAGCGTGCTCGAGGTGCTCAACGCGCTCCCCGATCTGGTCGCGGCCAGGCAGGCTTTGGCCTGGATCGTGGGACGAGACACCACGGCGCTCGATCAGGAAGAGATCCTGCGGGCCGCCGCCGAAACCGCCAGTGAGAACGCCGTGGATGGGCTGTTCGCTCCTCTGTTCTGGATGCTGCTGGGAGCAGGGCTCTGGCAACTGGGTGACACGGCGGGACCAGGACCGCTGGCCCTGGCCTGGGCCTTCAAGGCCAGCAGCACACTCGACTCCATGCTCGGGTATCGCCGCGGCCGCCTGCAGTGGCTTGGCACCGCCGGCGCCCGACTCGATGATGCGCTCACCTGGCTGCCCTGCCGCCTGGTGCTGCTGACCCTGCCCCTGGTGTGTCGCCCCTGGAGGGCCTGGCCCCGGCTGGTGCGTGCCGCCGAACGGGATGGCCGCAGCGACCCCTCACCGAATGCGGGACGCTCCCAGGCGATCTATGCCCATTGCACTGGTGTGCGACTGGGAGGGGCCAACCGCTATGGCGAGCGTTGGGTGGACAAACCCTTGCTGGCGAGCGACCAGGCGGCGGTGAGCAAGCCGGCAGTGCGACACATCCTCCAGTTGACCCTGAGGCTGGAACTGGTGTGGCTGCTGCCGGCTCTGGTGATCAGCGCCGCTCAACGCTGATGGGTGTGACCACCACCTGCGCAGGCGATGGATCTGATCGCGCGTGCAGCGGCTCATGGACGCGAGGAGGGCTCAGTAAGCGCCCCGATCCATGGGCAGCAGCAACACTCCGAAGGTGCGCAGGATGATGGCCAGATCAAGCCGGAGCGAACGCCCCCGGGCGTAGGCAACATCGAGGCGCACCCGCTTGGGATAGCTGAGGTTGTTGCGCCCACTCACCTGCCAGAGCCCTGTGAGACCAGGACGCACCGCGAGCACCTCATCCATGAATGGGCCGTAACGCTGAATCTCCTTGTCCACAATCGGGCGTGGACCGACCACGCTCATTTCCCCGAGGAGAACATTGAGGAACTGGGGCAGTTCGTCGAGGC